>JABAAH010000062.1 GCA_014238855.1 Planctomycetota bacterium | reverse complement strand
CTACGGAACGTAATGCCTCACAATAACTTTTACAGAACGATTCGACACTGTTTGCTGTATGAAGTGGAAAGTCCATGCCATGCCAACTATTGCGCTGATCAAGAAGCCAGCGCGGACGATTACGTTGATTCTCGGTAAGTCGCTGACTTGATGCAGGAAGCGTAAACGGTTGCTCCGAAAGAGTGCCCTTGTACTTTGGCTCCGGAGTAAAAGGGCCATGAACCGCTTTATGGGAAAGATATAAAAAAAATGGTTTGTCACGATCTGTTTCCTTGAGAAATTCGATAGCTTTTCTCGTCAACAGCGTTGTAATGTATCCATCCTGCGGCACCCGTTTCCCGTTGTCATTGATGGTATACGTATCATTCGGTGGGTAATACTTTCCCTGGCATTTGAAACTAAACCAATAGTCAAAACCTGGCCGACGATCATCACTCGCATTGCCCATATGCCACTTCCCGATAAACCCCGTCTTATAGCCCGCTTTCTGTAAATACTCTGGAAAGAACAGCGTGCCTTCAGGCACTGGCCTTTGGTTGTCGATCACCCGATGACGAAATGTATAGAGGCCAGTAAGAATCGACGCTCGGCTTGGTGAACACAACGAAGTAGTGACAAAGGCATTACTGAGATGCGCACCTTCTTTTGCCATCGCATCCATATACGGTGTTTTTGCAAGGGGATGCTCCATGAAACTCATAGCATCGTAACGATGATCATCCGAAAGAATAAAAACAACATTCCGGGGTTTCCCTTCCTGAAGTTTCTCTGGAATGGCTGAATTTGGCACGGGAGTAACGTCTGCGAGCAAAGATGTAGCGACGACAATTGATGTGGCCAGTAGAAAAACAGCCATTCTGAATATATTCATGATTGCATTCTTATGTAAGCAGTTCGTGCCGGCAGGCGTATACAGATACGGTCACTCAAAAAAGGGTTAGGCTTCTTCCTACTTGCCATAACCGGATACTGGCTTCCCAGAATCAGTCAATTTGTGGGTGCTCCAAAGGAGTCCACGGCAAATCAGGTTGAGATACCGATCATCGCCAACCGTGTCATTGTTATGACCAAGTGATGTGCTGAAAATTCTTGTCTTCTTTGGACCAAATTCATTGGTCCAGGCCACGACCGCCTCTGCTTCAGTGGGCTTTGCATCTGGGTTAACCGGTTTGTTTTTCTTTTTCTTCGGCATCTGCATCTGTCGACCAGACGCCACTATATTCGAACTATCGTAGACCCGAACATTGTTATAAAGCTCTTCATTCAGTGTTTCCCAAGACGACAATCCATTTGCAATGACATGGTCTGAGTACGTCACATCAATTGGTGATTGTGGACCATGGCGGGATGACTGAATACCAATCATCTCGTACCAGCCGCTATTATCTGCTCCATCTGCTACCGGTTCCTGAAAGTTTCCCCACCGATACGAGTGCATCGCGCAATGAAGATTCACTGCTGGTACCCCATTACGGTGTGCATTGAGAATTCGATCGACATACGGCCGCTCACTTACATTGGCACTGCACTCATCATGAATCACCACATCAAAATCACGAGCCCAACCATCTGATTCATAAATTTTAAAACGTGCTTCAGTGGAAGTATCGGGGTTGTAGATGACCTCAACTGAGGCATTTATTCTCTCTTCTATTCCATTCTTTAACAGTTTGGTTTGTGTGGCGTAGTCGTGACAGCAGCCACCCGCAACGATCAAGACTTTCAAAGGCTCAACTGCCGCTGCTTCAACCGTTTGTTTAAAACAACGATAGCACGGCGTCATAAAACAAAGGGAAACAAGAATCATCAGTCGCATGAATGAAAAACGCATGAAAAACTCTCCAGAAAAGGAAAACTAAGAAGTCTCTATCATACCCACAATCCACCCTGTTTTCCCTATTTCCTCACCATTTTCCTGTACCTCATTGTTTGGCAAGAGATAGTGATCACCAAAGGCTTCTCTGAGTCGAGATGCCAAAGCTGCCGATAGCAGATTCGGGGGAACGGTGCTGTAGTGATCCAAAAACGAAATACGTGGCTTCTGGCAGTATTCACTGCTGTTGTTATAAACAGTCTGACTATCTGCGCGAGCGGTGCTGGCCTCGAACAACGTTCACCGGAACATGTTCGGATCGCAAGTTTCAATATCCAAGTCTTTGGAACATCAAAAATGGCCAAAGCTCATGTTGTTGATACCTTGGCAAAGGTAATTCGAAATTTTGATGTCGTTGCTATTCAAGAAGTACGGGCAAAATCAAACGATGTCATCCCAAGTTTTGTCAAACATGTGAATGCTGATGGAAGCAGCTACCAATATGTGATCGGACCACGACTTGGTCGAACCGTGAGTAAGGAACAGTACACCTTCCTGTACGACACGCGTCGTATTGAAGTCGATACGACATCCGTTGGGACAATGCATGATCCTGGAGATCGACTTCACCGACCCCCACTCTTTGTGCGTTTCCGATCTCGCATGGTTCCGCCAGAACAAAGTTTCACATTCTGGATGATCAATATCCATACGGACCCTGACGAAGTGCCAGAGGAGGTCGATGCACTCGCCGATGCATTTCTTGCGCTGAAGATCGCGCGTCCCGATGAAGATGACATCATTCTGCTCGGAGACCTCAACGCTGCACCAAAGCAGTTCGATCGGCTTGGTACATTGGACAACATCTCATGGGCCGTCTCTGGCACAACAACCAATACTCGCCGTACAAAAACCTACGACAATCTTATCTTTCAGCGAACAACGACTCGTGAATATACAGGTCGTTGGGGTGTGCTTGATTTACAAAGTACATATGGACTAAGCCTGAAACAGGCACTCGAGGTTTCTGACCATAATCCTGTTTGGGCAGTATTCACGGCACATGAAGCACGTCGGTAAACAGCAGATCAAGAACAACAGAATCAAGCTGGCACTACTACGGCGACAACACTGATTCCTTCTTGCGTTGTTGAATCCTATAAATACCTTGACCCGTATTTGAGGCAGTTAACACATAGACAGCACCATCCTGATCATGACCGAAGCCAAATATCGGCAGACCATTCCATGGAATCAACTGATTTGAAATCGTCGAAGGGTCGTTCGAATCCTGCACACCCAGAGCCCACAGGCGGCCTGAAACAAAGTCTCCGTAGAGATAGCGGCCTTCGAGTTGCGGAATGTTACTCCCTCGAACAAAAGGACCACCGGTAATTGATTTCCCAACCTGGTGATCATATTCCCAAAGCGGATCAATGGCTGGGACATCTGATGAAATATTTCCGAAAGGATAACTCCCTTCCATCCGTCTCCAGCCGTAGTTCCCTCCTTTTTCGACAATATTGATTTCTTCTTGTAAGTCCTGTCCTACATCTGCCATCCAAAGAGCACCCGTCTTGCTATCAAATGTAAGCTGCCATGGATTCCTAAAACCATAGGCCCAAATTTCCGGCCGTACCCCATCCATATGAATAAAAGGATTATCAAGAGGCACCACATAGGCTGTGTCAGCACCACGCTGATCTATATCAATGCGGAGAATTTTCCCGAGTAAGACATTGAGATTTTGGGCATTATCAAAGGGATCATTTCGGCTGCCACCATCCCCAAGACCAATGTAGAGAAAACCGTCCGGACCAAAAGCTATCGAACCACCATTATGATTTGGAAATGGCTGGTCAAACTGAAGCACAATCTCTTCACTGGTCTCATCAGCTTTTCTGGGGTCTTCAGCAGATACATGAAATCGTGAAATCCGCTCAGACTGTGGAGCATCCACCGGACTGTAACAGATAAAAAATTCACCTGTCTCTGAAAAACGTGGATGGAAGGCAAGCCCAAGGAGGCCTTCTTCATTCGACTTTTTCCACGGCCGAGTGGTAGCACGAATATCAAGAAAGATTTTTGCTCTCTGGCCATCTTTTTCAATCACATAAATTCGACCGGTTTGTTCCACAATAAACCGCCTCCCCGATCCATCACTAGCATGAGTCACCATCAACGGACGAAGTGGTGGTACAGGTTTTCCATCATCAGATACTGGTGACCAACCATCCCACGCAAGGCCCGGAAATGCTGGTACTGCCTTAAGATTGAGTGTTCCATCTGCTGGTTTTTGTGGGAGTTTTCCATCTGGTAAGCGACGGACTTTGATCGATCGAAAAGCAACCTCATCGCCGTGATCCTGGAAACATATGTGACCGTTCCCAGCCTGACCAAACTGTTCGTATTTCGAAAATTTGCTCTTTGCTACGCGTTTATTCCAATCATCACTTCCAATCATAAACTTGTAATAACTGACTCCATTAAGACAGACCTCGCCTGACTCTGGTGTCACTCGCAAGTACAGATGGTTCCACTCTCCCGCAGGTCGCGATGCATCAACGAATTCTGCTGCCGGTAATCCGGCTGCTTGTTCTATGCGTGTGACCCATTTTTTTTCCCGCGATTGGTACAGCTGGTAAAGCCACCCTGCTTTCTGGCCATCTTTTCCAGCATCGTTGTCGATGATTTGAACCTCTGGCCCGCTATACCACGGTCGTTTGCCATCTTCAGTGACATGAAACATAAGCCCACTATTCCCTGCCTTACGTATTCGATATTCAAGTTGAATTTCAAAACTGTCGTACATTTTTTTAGTGAGAAGATCACCAGAGGATTCTGTACGAACAATGGCCCCATCAATCACATGCCAGCCGGAACCTGGGGTGTCTTGCTGATATCCCTTGAAGCCGTGAAGTGATGTGCCGTCAAAAAGAAGCTTCCAACCACTCCGTTTCTCAGACTCTGTGAGGCGATTTATAGATTCACCTGCATACACGCCATGGATTCCTAGAAGAAGCAGCAAGCAAGCTTTGATAAGATGATTTCCAGTTGCGGGAACGGTCGCTTTCATTGGGTGACTCCTTGCCATACGTATTGCATATTGGATGTTGTATTTCACTATAAATGGATTCCTAGGATTGCTGGTTAGAAACAAGGAACACCAAGACCTCATTAAGACCTCATTCCTAAGTAGGTCGCCGTACGCCTACTATTACATATTATGTATTGGACTTCGAATCTTCTATAATAGTAGACTGAAAACTTGTTCTTGCTCTCGCCAGACGCTATTCCTTTCAGACGTGGCACAGAGATTTAGTCTCCACAAAAGAAGGGTGCCGTGCGAATACTTTCTCATTCGAAATGCAATCGTTATCGAGCCGGCTTCACACTCATTGAACTTCTCGTTGTGATTGCAATTATTGGTGTTCTTGTTGGATTGCTCTTACCAGCAGTCCAGCAGGCGCGCGAGGCAGCAAGACGTTTGGCCTGCGGCAACAACATGAAACAGTTGGTGTTGGCGGTTCATAATTACGCCTCGAGCAAGGGGGGGTTTCCGCCGAGCATGGTGCATACACCAGGTACTGCATTTCCAAGTAACAATGAGTCTTGGGGCATTCATGGACGACTTCTGCCCTACATTGAACAGGGTGGCGTAGCAGAGAGAATCAACCTTGAACAACCTTGGGATGATGGATATCCGGGTGGTGCAGCGGGAACGAACTGGGCGACAGTACGATCAACAAGGATTGAAACATTTGTTTGTCCAAGCGAGGTGAACAACTTTTTCCGGACAAAAGATGGTGCTGACTATGTCTATCCAACCAACTATGGTTTCAATTTTGGAACCTGGTTTATTTATGATCCTGCAACGGGTGAAGGCGGTAATGGGGTATTCCATCCAAACTCACATTACAAAGCAAAAGAATTCAGAGATGGATTATCGAAAACCTTAATGGTCAGTGAGGTGAAGGCCTTTACGCCTTACGTTCGAAATACATCCGATCCGGGAAGTACCTATCCGGCTCATTCTCCACCCACTGATGATTCTCAACTAGCATCTCTGGCCAGTGGTGGAGAGAACAAATTGGGGCCTGCCACAAACAAGAACACTGGTCATACGGAATGGCCAGATGGCCGAGTCCATCATAATGGCTTCACAGCTACATTTACTCCCAACGCAGTTGTCGAATTTGCTGTTGGTGGAGTCTCTTATGATATTGACTACAACTCACAGCAGGAGGGCAAGAGTGCTACGCAAAAAACATTTGCCGCAATTACATCTCGTAGCTACCACAATGGAGTTGTGAATACTGGCATGGTTGATGGTTCAATTAGAAAAATCACCAATACTATTTCATTGCAAATTTGGCGGGGACTCGCAACTCGCGATGGTGGCGAAGTTGCAAATCCACGTTGAAACAGGGCTTCCGAAGTGAAAGCACCACCAAATTGCATCAATTCATCGCATCTGACAACATCCTTTGGTACGATGAAATGTTAGAAAACGTAAGCGGACGGAGGGTAACATTTACCCTTTGTTGTCTCAACCTGAATGGTGTCAATGCTTCACACAAGTCACCACGCAATTAAAGTGTTGTGTTCACTGTATGCGATTGGTCTTGTCCTGCTCGTGCCGACCCTAACCGGCGCAATGACTGCGGCAGGTCTTGGCAAACATGCAACTCGACTCTATCGTGACGATCCTCGACCTTCGGGAGATGTTCCTGCAGGTGTTCGCTCAGAATCAAGTGACTCCTCAGGGCAATACCCGCGACGACGCGTTTCCAGACGTGCCCAACGACGAATCAACCGCCGTGGTACGTGGACAGTTGTTCCTGAAGATATTCCACCACAGAGTGCATTGCGCATTGAACACCGAAATCTTTCCTATGGTGTAGCAGAAGGACATCAACAATTTGATCTTTATCTACCTGGTGGATGTCGAGATGAAAGACTCCCTTTGGTGATTTGGTTTCCGGGTGATGACTGGTCGAGTAGTACTCGCACGAATTGCCCACTTACATGGCTCACCTATCACGGATTTGCCGTCGCAAGCATCAGTTATCGACCAAGTCCTGCTCATATTTTCCCGGCTCAACGAGAAGACTGTGTTGCAGCCATTCAGCGTCTTTCACAAGATGCAGCTGTCTGGGGTATCGATCCAACAAGAATCTGCATTGTTGGCAAGGCTGCAGGTGCACACCTTGCAACACTAATCGGTCTTGATGCTGATCAACAATATCACGACACCCTTGAGGGGCATGACTTTCCCGTACATCAGATTGCTGCAATCTGTGGAATCTCAACTATTGCGCATCTGCCTACACTTGGTAGTGAGCATGACCGTGCCTCCTCAGCTGCAAGTAGACTCATCGGTGGCCCACTGCCTGAGCTCCGTGAAGCAGCCTTGCGAGCAAGCCCGATCAGTTACGCATCACCAGATGACCCACCGACCTTGCTCATTCATCACACAAGCAATACATCCATTCCCGTCAGCCAGAGTGAACGACTTCATGCTGCACTCATCTCTGCAGATGTTGACAGCACGCTGATGGTCCGCGATGGGCAGTACGACTCTTTGTCAGAAAATGGAACACTTGGTCGGGTGTTACTCAATTTTCTCAATCGAACTCTTACTAATGACATGCATTCAGTCATTGTCCGAGAGAATGCAACAAACCAACAAGGAAAATGATCAGAATGAGTCTTGAGAGATTTCTCTTCAATGACGACGATCGCCTTGTTCTTATGTGGAGTGTTCAAGCATGGGTTTTCCGCATCTTCGATTGAGTCGGCGACAGTGGATTCAAACAGTTGCAGGGACGACATGTGGTATCGCCGGTGGATTGACAACTCAATCTCTTATCAGTGCCTCTCAATCACTTTCGCAGGCGCATCTACACATCGGAACGCCTGCATTACCAAACGATAAAGCACTGCGAATCGTTCAACTAAGTGATCTTCATCTCCGTGATATTGGTGCATTGGAAACAATGCTGCTGACAAGCATTACGGCTGCCGCACCTGACATTATTCTGCTGACAGGCGATACAATCAGCCATAAAGATGGCTTGCAACCACTCTCGGAGTTTTTAGAAAAACTTCCACCAACTTCTCATCGCGTGGCAATCATGGGGAATTGGGAATACAAAGCTGAACTCACACCATCATCATTTCAGCAATTTTTAAGCCCCTTCGATTTTCAACTCTTAGTCAATGAGTCATGCGATTTTGAACATGATTCCAAGATACTGAAAATGACTGGTTTTGATGATCTGCTTGGTGGTCAACTTCAGCCTATCAATCATCACGAGAACACTAAATATGTTGATCAACATCTCGTGCTTGCGCATTGTCCAGCGACTCGCGATATCTTTCAAAAACTTTCTCCAGTTCCACCGAGTCTCATTCTGAGTGGTCATACGCACGGAGGCCAGATTGCTCCCGGTGGTTTTCCACTCTATACGCCACCAGGGAGTGGAGACTATGTATCGGGATGGTACCGTGGCAATGGACCACCTATGTATGTTTCTCGAGGCATTGGTACCTCACTTCTTCCTCTTCGAATTGGGTCACTCCCCGAACTCGTCATTCTTGATTGGCATCTACCAAACCTGACGCCTCAATGAATCCGAAGGTGGGTGTCTCATGAATCGGCCATGCAGTCGATACATTCAGCACAGAGAGCCTCTTTCTCCCCCTTTGTGTAGTCGTCGCGGATGAACAGTCGATGAAACTCTTCGCCGGGGACGCCGACCATGTGCGATCCCATGAATTTATGTGCTGTGCTTGTAGCAGATGCGATGGAATCTCCCACCATATCGTATCTCTCCATATACAGCGTGAGTGTTACAAAAACCCCGTTCGTACTCACAACCGATTCTTCATTCATCAGCAAAGAGACCTAGTAAAAAATTATGGAAACTTATCTACGCGATATCAATGAAACTGCTCTCCTCACTGCAGCCCAAGAAAAACAACTCGCAGTTCGGGTTCAAAAAGGTGACCCGGCTGCCCGTGACCATATGGTCAGGGCAAATCTCCGTCTTGTTGTCAACATTGCTCGCGGTTATTCAAACCGTGGACTTCAGCTTTGTGATCTCATTGAAGAGGGAAATCTTGGCCTCATGCGAGCCGTTGAAGGTTTTGATCCAACTATGGGGACCCGTTTTAGTACGTATGCCAGTTACTGGATCAAACAGTCAATCAAACGATCACTCATAAATAACGGGAAGACCATTCGAATTCCTGCATATATGGTTGAAATCCTATCGAAATGGCGAAGAGCAACAATTCGTCTTCTCGATTCTCTTGGTCGAACACCTACACCTGAGGAAGTAGCACGAATGCTTGGCCTGGCGCGTAAAAAGCTTCCGATTATCAAGAAAGCAATGCAAGTTCATCAAGCTGGACCGCAGACCGATCACACAGAGGGCGGCTGGTCACTTGGTGATATCATTCAAGATCACAATACGCGTTGTCCAGCTGACGTGATGCTTGATGAAGACACATTGCAGCATGTTCTGCGGCGTATCGATGAGCTTGATGACAGAGCAGCATCTATTATCCGAATGCGTTTCGGTCTTGAAGGTGGTGAACCAATGACATTAAAGGAAATCGGTAGCATTCTGGGCCTTACTCGTGAACGTGTTCGCCAGATTGAATCCGAAACCTTAGGGTCACTTGCTGCTGAAATTGAGGGCGTTCCACGAGCGACTATTTCCATCCGTCCTACTAGGCAGTTGCGACGAGGCGCATAAACAAGCTACCCTTATTTCCCATGGACTTAAAAAAACACATCCGGGATGTCCCTGATTTCCCGAAGCCGGGCATATTATTTCGTGACATTACACCGCTGCTTGCAAGCCAGGAAGCATTCAGTGAGTCAATCCAGAAACTTGCTGAGCCATGGCAAAATGAAGCCATTGACCATGTCGCTGCTGTAGAAGCCAGGGGGTTCCTCTTTGCAGGACCTCTCGCTTTACAACTCGGTGTTGGTTTGATTCCTGTGCGCAAACCCGGAAAGTTACCGGCTGATACGATTAGCTATCAGTATGACCTTGAGTACGGTACAGATACACTTGAAATGCATAAGGGAATTGTAAGGCCCCAATCACGTGTACTCGTTATCGATGATGTTCTGGCTACAGGAGGAACTGCTGAAGCCTGTGTCAGGTTATTGGAATCAGTACAGGCAGTAGTGGTAGGCTGCTCATTCCTCGTTGAACTTAAGGATTTAAGAGGACGTCAACGATTAGGTGATCACCGAATCGAAACCGTTCTGACGTATTAAGTACACTCGTTCCATCCGCTCAGTGGGAAGAAATATCCCAGACTCCTTGCCAGACTGACTTGAATGTCCCGCATCGTTGTTGCTATGTCGGGAGGTGTTGACTCGAGCGTCACTGCCTCTTTACTTGTTGAAGCTGGTCACGATTGTATCGGTGTCTTCATGCGGCATGGCCAACCGGCCTTACCGACACCACCAAGTGTTCTTCCGATTGTCGAAGCATCCCCACCGAAGGCCGGACACCAAGGCTGCTGTTCCGTCACTGATGCACTCGATGCCCGCCGCGTCGCAGACCACCTTGGGATTCCTCTCTATCCGCTTGAACTCACCGAAGATTTTGAAAACATAATTGATACGTTTGTCACTGAATATGGTTCTGGGAGAACACCGAATCCTTGTGTCCGATGTAATCAATGGATCAAATTTGGTCGTCTTTTTGAGTATGCCGACGCTGTGGGTGCGACACACGTTGCAACGGGACACTATGCACAAATTATTCAAAAACAAACCTCAGGTTCTGACTCAATACTTTCAGAAATTCATCGAGGTCGTGATGTTTCACGTGATCAGTCATATGTTCTCTTTGGAATTTCTCCAGATCGATTAACTCGGATGATGCTACCGATTGGTGAACTGTCCAAATCTGAAGTCCGAGCACGTGCTGATCAACTTGGTCTTGTGACAGCAGCTAAACCTGATAGCCAGGAAATATGCTTCGTACCACCTGGTGATCATCCCCGTCTGGTTGCCCAGAGACTTGGTGGTTCCCGGGCAGGTGACATTGTTGATACAAACGGCACTATTCTTGGACAGCATCCTGGGATTGAGCATTTCACCATCGGTCAGAGACAAGGTTTGGGTATTGCAATCGGGTCACCGTTGTACGTTATTCGTATTGAGCCAGAGACATTAAGAATTGTTGTAGGCCCAAAGTCTGATTTACCACTTCAAGGTCTTCTTGCTGATGAAGTGAGCTGGGTTGCTGATGTACCAACTACTCCTTTTGAATGCCTTGTTCAATGCCGAGCGCAACGACCACCAGCAAAAGCCATCGTCACGAGAAATGGCGAAACCCACTTTAAGGCACACTTTCTTGAACCAACAGTCGATGCTCCTGGCCCGATTACACCAGGTCAACCAGCGGTCTGCTATGACAATACGCGTCTCCTCGGCGGAGGATGGACTGTGAATCACGAAGCATTATAAAGAATGAGCCAACAATGCCTTGGCATGCCTAATCCGGGCAACTCAGGCCTATCTTCTTGAAATTTTTGCATTTCAGATTCTTCCAAGTAGGATCGGAGGAAAGCTTGCTCATTACGCCCATGCTTATTACGCCCCTGCTTATTACGCTTTAGCGTATCTGCATCCCCCGTATTTACATTGGAGATTCACCTTGCCACCTGAAGCACTTGTCATCTTTGGCGTCATACTTGGCATCATTGGTTTTGCAACGTTGATCCTGATATTTAATTACGGCCAAATATGGTTTCAGGCGTATTGGTCCAAAGCGGCTGTCACATTTGTTGAACTCTTTGGAATGAGTTTGCGAAAGGTTAATGCTCGCACAATTGTTCAAGGCCGGATTATGGCAACACAAGCCGGCCTTGGAAAACAACTTTCTCCTCGCACTCTTGAAGCTCACTATCTAGCTGGTGGTGATGTTCCCCGTGTCATCCGTGCTCTTATCGCTGCTCATCGTGCTGGTATTGATCTTGATTATGATAGAGCATGTGGTATCGACCTTGCTGGCCGAGATGTTCTGGATGCAGTCCAGACAAGTGTGAATCCAAAGGTTATTGATTGTCCGGATATAGCGAGTGGAAAGTCAACGCTTTCTGCTGTCGCCAGAAACGGTGTTGAATTAAAGATTCGCGCTCGGGTCACAGTTCGAACAAATCTTCAACAACTCATCGGTGGAGCAACTGAGGAAACTATTATTGCCCGTGTTGGTGAAGGAATTATTACGTCTATTGGATCTGCTGCCACACATTTCAAAGTCATGGAGCATCCGGATACCATTTCGAAAGCAGTGCTCGACCGGGGACTTGATGCACAAACAGCATTTCAAATTGTTTCTATTGATATCGCCGACATTGAGGTTGGTGAAAATATCGGAGCCAGACTGCAGGCTGACCAAGCAGAGGCTGATACACGCGTCGCACGAGCCAAGGCCGAGGAAAGACGAGCTGTCGCAATCGCACATGAACAAGAAATGAAAGCTGAGACTGCCGAAAACCGTGCAGGAGTCTTAAAAGCTGAGGCACTTGTTCCAAAGAGTATTGGTGAGGCGTTGCGTGCAGGTCGTATGCAAAGTCAATCCGGTAATGGGCGGGTTATCTAAACCACCAAAAAACTTGAGTTTTCTGCCATAAACAACGAAAATCGGCATAAATGGAGAATTCGGTCAAACTTTAAGGCCTCCACTGCCGATATTAAATACGTGGACAGGATTCATGGGTTCCATGATCTGCCTACTGCACGATGCAGTTTGCAATACACCCTGTCGAACAGGCAACAATCCAGCGGTAATCCGCTGGAGTACACGGCAAAAGGGAGTCTGCCATGGGGCTGCGAAAATTACGTGTTTATAACGGTCCAGAAAATGATGCCGCATGTGTTGCGTTACTCGATCAACCACTTGATCCACACAACGTAAAAGTAACACTTGGCGAGATTCTGCCAATATTAGCTGATGCCATCTCGAGTGACAGAACCTGGCTCAGTGATTTTGCTGAAGATGAAATAACAATTTCGTCTGATCTTCATGATGTTCTTCAGGCTTATCGACATTTTCGTCGACCAGGTGCCTAAAGCTACATATCAAGGGATCAATGGCACGAACCGAATAGTCATACACAACGTTTATGAAGGAAAGACACTCAATCTTGCCTTCAATGGAATGGTTTTCAGTGAACCGATCTCCAAGAACCCGGTCTTCGGTAAGCCAATGGCCTTGTTTATAAAACACGCTGCCAAAATTCAAGATCGAGCCATCTCTTAAATTTATAACCTGCTTCCTGAATGGTTCCGGCGTGTGTGAATCCGACATGACGATGAAGGGCAATGCTTGCTTCATTGGTTGAGTCAATGCCTGCAACAAGTAGGTGAAGTTGGTGTGCTGTTGCCTCACGAATAATTGTCTCGAGTAAGAGCCGACCAAAGCCCCGCCGTTGGTACTCGCTAGCAATATACACAGAGTGTTCTGCTGTCTTGGAATATGCCGGATATGGTCGAAATGATCCCCATGTTGCAAAACCGACAAGTATCCCCTGCTGCTCAACTCCAAAAACAGGGATGGCAATCTGTTTCTTTTCTGCAAACCATGCGGCAATCATTGCTTTAGAACGTGGTGATTCCTCATAAAGTGCCGTTGTATGAAGAATGGCCTCATTAAAAATATCTTGAATCGCATCTAGATGTTTTTCATTGCAACGCAGCACACTCGTACCAGGTGGTGGATCGTTCATACACGTACCTGATGCGGTTCCTGTCGCGGTGTAATTAATGAGACAAGAACAAGAACGAGAAATCCGAGTGGTATAGTCACCAAGCCGGGTTGACTAAATGGAATTGGCGAGTCGCCTCGAGGAAGACCATACACTTTCTCAAATGTATCAGCCGAAAGCAGTATCCATCCCAGTGACGACACCATACCTACAGTCACAGCTGCAATGATGCCATGTTTTGTTGTCCGTGGCCAAAAGAGCAGCATAACAAGCGCTGGAAGATTTGCAGATGCAGCTATATGAAATGCCCATCCAACAAGAAAGCTTACGTTGAAGTTCTTGAACAAAATTCCAAGTACCATCGCAACAACTCCAAGAAAAACTGCGGCAATCTTACCCGCTCGAACTTTTTCATGATCATTCATTGTGACACCAAAACAATTTTCAATCAGATCGTGAGCTACGGCTCCACTTCCTGCCATAATCAATCCACTCACAGTGCCAAGAACCGTGGTGAATGCAATTGCTGAGATAACTGCAAATAAAGTTTCATTGAAAGACTTTGCGAGAAGTGGGGCTGCCATATTCGTACTTGTTGGATCAAGGTATCCACTCGTCATAGCTCCAAGACCGAGATAGAGAGTCAGCACATAGAAGCCACCAATGGCGGCGATGCCAACAACCGTGCTTTTGCGGGCGGCAGCAGCATCCTTCACGGTGTAATAACGAATGAGAATGTGTGGTAATGAGGCTGTACCACAAAAGAGTGCAAGCATGAGGCTGGCAAAGTTCAATCGATCCGTCAGACTTCCTGAAGAAAGGCCTTTAAAATACCCACCAGGTTTCAGCAAATCTTTGCCCTCACGAATCGTTGGTGTGTATGTCGTATGGACCCCTTTTCCATCAGTATGTTTTTTCGCCG
>JABAAH010000061.1:152-14664 GCA_014238855.1 Planctomycetota bacterium | reverse complement strand
CCAGAAGACGAGCCGGAAGAAGATGACGAGTTCGGCAACATGCTGGACGATGCACCCACCACGCCGGCGGAGCCATACGGAGGCAGGTAGCTACCGTTTCCCCCGCCGCTTTCCCTCCGCTGCTTTCCTTCCGCCGCCAGTCCCACGCTATCAATCCAATGGGGCTATCGGATTCTTGTCAAACCACAGGCCGATCTTATTCTCTCTGACTTATTTCTCAGTGCCTTTAAGTTCTCCAGTCTTGTCTCGCAGCGACATTGTCACGCCATACCCATTCGAACCATCATGGTGTTAATTGTTTGTCTTTTAATGCATTCGCGACCCACCAATGCACAGATGTAACCCCTCAGATAAACCCCCCAGCTTTCTGCCTCAAATAAAGGCAGACAGTGCATGCATGTGTTACTCCGTCTACTGAAGTCTTGAGGAACTCGACCTGCTGACAGCAACACCTAATGCCGTGTTTTCCGACACTTGGGACTCGTAACACCCTTATCAAAAGTGAAGCCAGCCTCTTGGCACACGAATTGCAACGCTCAGTTTTGGAGACGTTGTAAAGCGATCCTGTTTCATTGCCTCAGTTCATACAAAAAAGCGTTGTAGCAGCCGCTCACCGAGCGACTGAATCTGATTTCCTCAGGAATCTAGAAGAAGTGGGAATCAAATCCTTGCGACAAGAAAATCTTCACCCCCCCATAAAAGTCGCACCCTCCCCACCGAAAGCACCATAGAAAATTGAGTGCTTTTGAACCCCGTCCTTTATGGATGCCCCAATGGCTTGGGCGAGCAGTCCGCCTAGCTCGCCTAGGTCGGGGCATCTGTATCATATTACAGGCTGGATACTGCAGCCGAAGGCAGTCTATGCTAGAGCAAACGTAAAGGAGAAAACGTAAAGGCGGCACGTGTGAAACTTATTATTGCAATCATCCAACCAGATAAACTCGAACGAGTGAAACAAACTCTTTCAGAAGTCGACGTTTTTCGCCTGACAATTCTTGATGTCCAAGGATTCGGTCGTCAACGAGGTCACGCTGAGACGTATCGGGGCCACGAAATTGCCATCAATCTGCTGCGTAAAGTGCAGCTTCAAATTGCAGTCAATGATGAATTTGTCGAACCAACCATTCAAGCAATCCAGAGGGGAGGACGATCAAACGAAACTGGAGAAATTGGTGACGGAAAAATATTTGTTCTACCAATGGAAGAATGTGTTCGGATTCGAACAGGAGAGCGTGGCGAAGAAGCTATTTAAAATTTGCTTGGGTTAACAAATTACTCGAGTTGAAAATTGCTCGGGTGATACACATAGAAATGCTTACAACTGCTGTGGATGAAGCCTTGGTTGTCTTCCCATCGCAACGTGATTCACAGCAGCAAGAAATGCTTTTGCTGAAGCCTCCAATGAATCCGTTGACACGCCTCTCCCTCGATGCAATTCACCTCGATAACGCTCGGCAGTTGCTTCAAGCTCCACAGACACTTCTGCCTGTGCATCTTTCCCGACAGTGACAGCTTGGACACGAAAATCTCGACAGACCGTTGTGATGCCTGTAAGTTTCTCAATCGCCAAAAAGATCCCATCGATCGGGCCGTCACCACTGGTGATTGATACTGCCTGACTTTTGCCATCTTGTTGAACACGAAGTGTCACTGTCGGTGCTGCACCACTTTCACACGAAACTGAATACCCTTCAAAAACAAAGAGTTCCGGCAGCACGGCAAATTGTTGTTCACAAAGTGACGCAATATCACCGTCATAGATTTCTTTCTTTCGATCAGCAAGCACCTTGAATTGTTCAAAAACTGTCTGCAACTGTTCCCCAGTTAACTGATATCCGAGCGCAGCTGCACGATCTGCCAGAGCGGCCCGACCACTATGTTTCCCGAGCACAAGGTTCGTGCGTTCTAGACCAACATCTTCCGGTCGCATAATCTCATAGGTGCTTCGGTCTTTTAACATGCCATCCTGATGAATACCTGCCTCATGCGCAAACGCATTTCGGCCGACGATAGCCTTGTTTCTTGGTACCTGAATTCCCGTGATGTTGGCAACCAGTCGACTTGTTGGGACTAAACGCTGCGTCACAATCTGACTTTGACACTTATAGACGTCCGCTTTTGTCCGAAGAGCCATCACGACTTCTTCAAGGGAACAGTTTCCAGCCCGTTCCCCAATCCCGTTGATTGTGCACTCAACCTGACCAGCCCCAGCCTGAACAGCAGCCAAGCTATTGGCCACAGCCAATCCAAGATCGTCATGACAATGAACACTTAAGACAGCCTTGTCGATATTTGGAACCCTGCTTTTAATCGCATGTATCACATCAAACATTTGCTGAGGCGTCGCATAACCAACTGTGTCAGGAATATTGACCGTAGTCGCTCCAGCATCGATGGCCGCTTCGACAACTCGGCAAAGGAAATCTATTTCTGTGCGAGCAGCATCCTCCGGTGAAAACTCAATGTCTTCACAGCAGCTTCTCGCCCGGCGAACACCTTCGACTGCTCGTCGAACAACCTCATCTTCGTCCATGCGAAGCTTAAACTCACGATGTATAGCACTTGTTGCCAAAAAAACGTGAATCCGCGGACGTGCTGCTTCAGAAAGCGCTTCCCATGCACGGTCTATGTCCTTGTCACTGCACCGAGCAAGACCACAGATAACTGGCCCTTTTACAGCGCGAGCAATTTCACGAACTGACTCAAAATCACCCGGTGAAGCAATTGGGAAACCGGCCTCGATAATGTCTACGCCTAGTTGAGATAGAGCATGCGCTATCTCAACTTTTTCGGTGAGATTCATGCTCGCACCCGGAGACTGCTCTCCGTCTCGAAGCGTGGTATCGAAAATACGGACTGATGGATAGGCAGGCATGATTTGTGTAAACACTCACTTTTCTTGATACTCAATAGGTATCTGAGGAACATATAGCCTCAGAGCCTGGGCATTAATTTAGCAGACCTACTTCATTGTCCACCCTCTGAAACTCCCACCACCAAAGGAACCCATTTCGATCATACAAAAAATTTGCTGTAAAGTCCGGCCGCTGCTCAATATCGGCTTCTTGCCGGTAGCTTCGGACTTCGCAGAAGATCTGCATGCCAACAGAGTTTGGCTCTGGTATCATCACGGACGAGTTTCACCGCACACGATATATTTTACCGCACACGATATAGAAGATGCCACATGACACTTCGTGAGTTCCAACAACTCATTCGCGACATGTACCACGACAAAGATGCTGCACGTGGCGTCGAGGGAACATTTATGTGGCTGACCGAGGAAATAGGTGAGCTTGCGACGGCACTTCGGAGCGGTTCACAGGAAGAACAAGCTCTCGAGTTCGCCGACGTCCTCGCATGGCTTGTAACCATTGCAAATGTTGCCGAGATAGACCTCGAGCAAGCAGTTGCTAAAAAATATGGGCAGGGTTGTCCTGGCTGTGGACAAACATTGTGTACCTGCCCGGATGCGGAGAAGCCATGATGTTCATGCGGCCGGCCTTCGTTTCTCTTTTACTACTCCTAACTGTGCCGGCAGTTGTAAAAGCGTCAACTCAAAATGAAGGCATAACAGCTGATGTTGGCCTCAACAACATGACGCGTGCGGGTCACTGGAACCCAGTAACGTTGCATCTCCCAAAAGCTCTTGTAGAGTCGCCAACGCGTTATGTTGCAGTAGAAGCCATGGACCCAGACGGGCAATGGCTCCGATCGCCACTTGTGCGACCTATTTCAAGCACCGACACACGTTGGTCAGCCGGTCTTCTTGTGAAGCTCGGCAATCGAAACGAAAGTATCCGGGCTGTAGTTATCGACCAAGGAAACCCTGATACCGCCAGCACGGCCTCGCCTCGGGAGCAGGTCATTGAATCAACAACGCTGCGAATTCCACAACCATTGGAATCGAGCCAAGAAATCCTGTTACTTTTTGGTGACCTCGTGAATGCCAAAAGGGTGACTCGCCTTGCTGCTCGTGAAGACGGTTCACGCATGCTCATAATTTCTCCGAATCCAGAGACCACCTCAACTCCAATCTCACCTGCATTTGGTCCTGCGGGCCTGATGTTTGACGGAGTTGATAAAGCAATCATTTGCGGGAACGCAATCAAACAGGGTATTTCCGACGAACAACTCCTCCAGCTCGATGCATGGACACGGCAGGGGGGTGACCTTTTGTTCATGGCAGGCATGTCACTTCCCTCTGCGTTATCAGCTTCACCACGTATAGAATCATGGCTACCTGGCACATTTGATCGGATGATTCCATTACGTCGAGCTGCTGCTTTAGAAACCTACGCACGAGCGAGCCGACCACTCGCCCGGCGTGCTATCGAAACATTACAGATTCCAATTTTTGATAATTCTCCTGATATCGATGGCGTGATTGAGGCTTCTGTCGGCAGTGCAAAAAATGATCCGCCACTCGTTGTACGGCGAGCGTACGGCTTTGGACAAATAACATGGATTGGTGTCGATCTCGATACCCAAACGTTTAGTTCTTGGTCTGGCACCGATTCTCTTTTACTGAACCTGATGCATATCCAGAACAGTGGTGAATCAGACGGAAGGGCAGGGGAGGTAAAGCGGGGCGGCCTCGACCTCGCCGGACAATTAAGACTTGCTATTGATAATTTTATTGGCGTCTCTGTGATTCCATTTGAGCTTATCGCACTCATTGGCTTGCTCTATGTCTGTGCAATATATCCACTCGATTGGTGGATCGCCCGCCGAAGCGAGCGGTTCCGATGGGTAACGTGGCTTGCTTTGCCACTGATCGTCCTCGGATTTACTGGAATTACGTGGTCGACATCGCAACGATTCAAGGCGGATGGATGGCAGATTCACACTGCTGGACTTTTTGATATTGATCAAGCGACACAGACGTGTAGAGCAAGAAGCTTTGCCGGCATCTGGGCATCAGACAATGGCCACTTCGACTTGTCTGTCAGTCCAGTTGAAGACACTATCAAGGACGATCTTCGTTCTGTTGTAAGCTGGTTTGCAGCAGCAGGTCGAAATATAGGCGGTCCTGATGCTTTGTCTCCACACGCTTCACTGGCTGGAACACCGTATGAATACGGTCCTGCTGCGTCAGAACTTCAAGATATTTCTATCGCCGCTGCTTCGAGCCAACTTTTTGAAGCAAACTGGATCGGGCGACTACCAACTCATCCAATACAATCAACTCTTAGCAGGACCGGGCAGGGGACCTTGCGTGGAACACTCACAAGTCAGCTGCAGATACCACTCCAAGACTGCGTCCTAATGCATGCCGGCTGGCTGTATGATGTTGGTACATTGCTTCCTGGCGAAACCTTTGACCTCGACGCCGGCCGAGGCCCGAAATCCTTAGGGGCGGTTCTCACCAAAAAACGTGCAGTTAAAGACCGCAATGTCTCAGCCCGTTGGAAATCAGACGACCGTGACATTTTACGAATTTTAGAAGTTGCTGGCATGCATCGGGCGACCGGTGGATCAGAGTATACTGGCCTTCAGTTAGGCCGACTCGAGCATATCGACATGACTCACCTCCTTGTTTTGGATCGTATTATTCTTGTTGGAAAGGGACCACCTGCCACAAAATGGATACCACAAAAAAAAGCTGCATCCGAAGACCAAGGTTTTGCAGATGCGGGAAATACGACTCTTTGGAGAATTGTTCTCGAAGTTAGCAACTAAACTCTCTGACTAAAAAAACGTAAGTATTTTTCATGATCGAAACTGTTGACCTCACAAAAAAGTACGGTGACTTTTTTGCACTCGATTCTCTAACTCTCAAACTCGAGCAGGGGGACTTATTTGGATTTATTGGTCCGAATGGTGCTGGGAAAACGACCACGATTCGAATCCTATCGACACTTCTCTCCCCGTCTTGGGGTGAAGCTTCGGTGTGCGGTTACTCTATCTATACACATCCTCGTGAAATTCGCCGAGCCATCGGTTACATGCCCGACATCTTCGGGGTGTATGACGACATGAGTGTTATTGAATATTTGGAATTTTTTGCTGCTGCGTATCGCATCGACGGACCTGCCCGGCGGAAAGTATCCGAACGCTCACTCGATCTCGTTGACCTTGGCGTAAAAAGAGATGAACTTGTGACCAGCTTGTCTCGTGGCATGACGCAACGCCTTGGCTTAGCGCGAGTTCTGCTACACGACCCTCAAGTGCTTCTTCTTGATGAACCTGCAAGCGGCCTTGACCCAAGAGCTCGAATCGAAATGCGAAGCCTACTCAAACGGCTCCAAGACTTAGGGAAAACAATTCTCGTGTCTAGCCATATTCTTCCGGAACTCGCCGATATCTGCAACCGCGTCGGCATCATTGAATATGGACAACTCCTTGCTCATGGTGACGTAACGGAACTCCTTGCTCAAGTCCGCGGACGACCTACTATCTGCATCGACGTGCAGGGTGACCCAGAGAAATCAGCTCGCCTTCTTGAGGATTGCCCTGGCATTGCTGAGGTGCAAGTAAGCAAAGGTACGATCCGTGCAACACTCAACGACCGCGAAGTAGACACGTCACTTCTTCCCGAGAGAATTATCGCCGGCGGCGAACGACTACTTGGAATGAGGGAAGAAGAAATAAATCTTGAAACCGCCTTCCTGGAACTCACAAAGGGCTCATTAGGAAGACAACCGGATAGCGCTCCGCAAGGCTGGGGTAGACTTGAAGACGATCGCTCGGCGTAAAAAATGATGTGGCAAACGCTAAAAAATACGTGCCTCTACGGTTTCCTTGGAGTGTGCGGCGGTGGAATTACCCTGCCCGTGATAGCGAGACAGCCGACCGCTCTATCGCAAGGAAGAAGTCTTCAGAGTGACCGATACACAGTCGCACGAGAGCGAATGGTTCGCGAAGATATAGCAAAAAGCGGGGTTACCGATGTTCGCGTGCTCGAAAGCATGCGAATGACACCTCGCCACGAGTTCGTATCCACTGCTCAACGGCCGCTCGCATACTTCGATATGTCTTTACCAATCGGAGAACGCCAGACAATCTCGGGGCCTTTTGTCGTTGCTTATATGACTGAACAACTTGACCTAAAACCGACAGACAGAGTTCTGGAAATAGGAACCGGAAGTGGATACCAAGCAGCAATACTTTCACCACTCGTGGGAACCGTTTACTCGATTGAGATACATGAGGTACTCGGAAGACGAGCACGCACAACTCTACGGCGACTCAAATATGCGAACGTCGTTACAAAAATTGGTGATGGCTTTATGGGCTGGAAAGAGAAGGCGCCGTTCGACAAAATAATCGTTACATGCTCACCTGAAAAAATTCCATTGCCCCTTATTGATCAGCTCGTTGAAAACGGCATTATGATTATTCCGGTGGGCCAGCGTTACGAGCAGACATTGGTACGACTTCAGAAAAAAGAAGGGAAACTGGAACGGATTGATCTTGTACCAAGCCTCTTCGTCCCAATGACAGGACACGCCGAGGAACGCCGTGAGGTACTTCCAAATGGGAAAAATCCAGGTCTCGCCAACTCTGGCTTCGAGGAATGTTTACCAAACAGCCAAACACCTTCTGCTTGGTATTATGGTCGACAAGAAACACTTCTTGAAAACGGTGAAGCGGCACTGGGGCAACGACACCTATTACTTCAAAACAGTGAGCCCGGACGTCCAGCCCATATCTTTCAGGGATTTCCGATTGATGGTCGAGCAGTCCGCGAAATCACAATTTCTTATCAAGTAAGATCGCTGCAAATCGGAAAAGGACGACTATCCGAGGCAAAACCGGGCGTGGCAATCCGTTTTTTCGACGAACGCCGAGTCCGTTCAACTCGGCTCGTTGCTCCCCTCAGAACAATCAGCAATGAATGGCAGCCCGTTACGAGCTCAATTCTGGTGCCGAACTGGTCAAGAGAGGCGATTCTACAGATCGGACTCATGGGAGCCACTGGTCAGATCGAAATTGACCAGGTTGAAATCATGGCAGCTGACAGATCTTGAGAACAGCTGGAAATAGATAAAAACAGCGGGAAAACATTCTTTTTGAGTGTGAGGTCAACGGTGATATTCCCGGGGAACTACACTCTAGAACACCCCCACTCTTCGTATCCCTTATTTTTTACCCTTCCTTCTTGATTTACCCAGCCGTCAAACTATCCTAATTCATTAGATGGTTCTGTTCTCGGCTCTTTCGCTCAGCGATCTCACGAGAAATTCGCAATACCCTTAACTCCCAGTGGAGATTGCCCTACATGTTGGCTCAACGATTCATCCGCTCAATTGGATCTTTCACCGTTCTTTCAATTGTGGCGTCAGCCTGCTGCAATGCACAGGCTGGATGGCACCAGCGTTATGCTGCTGCTTATGGCTCAAGTGGCGGTTCTAGCTCGAGTGGCGGCTCTAGCTCGAGTGGCGGCAGCAGTTCGTCTGGTGGATCTTCCTCCTCTTACGGCGGTTCATCGTCATCATACGGTGGCAGCAGTTCATCGGGTGGCCACAGAATGACGCATTGGGAGCGGAAAGCGTCGCGTCGAGCGTACCGTCATTCTGCACACTCTAGCCACGGTAGCTCGGGAGGAAGTTATTCCTCGTTCTACGGTTCCTCAGGTGGCTCAAGTTCCAGTGGCGGTAGCTCCGGTGGTTCTTATGGATATTACGGTTACAGCTACGGATACGCTGCCCCAGCAGCAAGTGTTGGCTATTCCTCAATGTCACCCATGACGTCTAGCATGCCCGTCGACGCTTACCGCGTCATAAGCGACGAGCCTGTTGGTGATGTCGCAGGTGACTCCGGCGAGGAAGTTTTGACACCAGCACCTAGCGACTCAACTGAAGTTATTCCAAAAGACGGTGTACTTCTTCTTGTATCAGTACCGAACGATGCCAAAGTACTGGTCAATGGATCTGCAACGACATCAACAGGAACGCTTCGTCGATTCGTTTCCCGAGGCCTCCAAGAAGGCGCAACATATGACTACGAAGTTACGATGGTAGTCGATAGCAACGGAAATCCTGTCGAAGAGACACAGATTGTAAGTGTCATGGCTGGTGAACGTAGCGAAGTTTCTTTTGAGGAAACCTTGGTACTTACAACGAGCCTTACTATTCATGTTCCAGATGAAGCAACTGTTTGGTTGGCAGGCAACATGACAGACTCATCTGGATCAACTCGAACTTTCGAAACCTCATCTCTGCCAGCAGGATCTGCCTGGGAAGACTATGAGATTCGAGTTGTGACGAAGCACGATGGCCGTGAAAGTGTTCTCTCGAAGGTAATTAATCTTGCAGCCGGTGATACGATTGATTTGTCCTTTGAAGCAACCGACTCAATCGCCGACGCTCGTCTCATTGAAAAGACTGCGTCAGTCAAGTAGCGTTCCGAGAACGTTAGACGCTCCGAAAACCTTACAATCCCCCACGGTTCGATTGAGCCGTGGGGGGTTTTTTTGGGCGTGTCAAAAGAATCAATTTATTGACCCCTGCATGAAATGTTTGTTGCCAATCGCCTCAACAAGCCGATGGGGTCTTGTAGTACTCGCATAGACTCATGACAATCCTCAAAACGACCATGACAAAAGAACTCCGACCTGCTGACAACAAAATGACTGAGTGTCACTGGCCGGTTGCCATCCGGCTGTTTGTGTCTCTTCTCATAGCGATATACATTCTCGCAGTGGCTCTACCCCCACTTGCAGGCCCGCCTCCCGCGAGTGAACTAGCAAACGTCATCCTGCAGCCATTCCGTCCGCTTGTAGGCGCCTTCAGCTTAAGCCACGGGTACCGTTTCTTTGCACCAAACCCCGGGCCTGGGCATTCCATTCAATGGACACTCACCACTGACGAAGGCACCGTACTAGAAGGTTCGCTTCCTGATGCCGATTCCGACTGGCCGCGACTTCTTTACCACCGCCGCTTCATGATTTCAGAAAAGATTTCTGCGATGATACCGCCGCCACAGGCACCCGTAGAAATCCGCCGTGTAGCAACCCGTGACTGGCAACCTTTTGCTGAGGATATTGCAACACGATTACTCACCAAACATAACGGGCAAAAGATCACGCTTAAACTCATTGAACATTATTTGCCAGATACTTTTGAAACAAGGGAGGGCAGGGCAGGGGATGACATGACAACTCCGCTTGGCACCTATATGTGGCGAGCGAGGGTATCCAAATGAAAAAACCCTCTGTCGTAAGACAACTTGGTAAAGCAACTACAGGCTGGCTCACTTCGTGGTACACAGCATGGACAACATTCTGGTTTACACCTTCAGACCCTGCACTTCTCGGCATCCTTAGAATCTTGACTGGCACTCTTTTAACGTGGTCGAGTGTGATTTGGCTCTGTGACCAAGAAGGTTTCTTTGGGCAGAACGGCTGGCAATCAGCAGGAAATGTGTGGCGACTAAACGATCAACCATGGCATTGGAGTTGGTATTTTGTCGCGCAAACACCGACCGCAGGCTGGCTGCTTGCAGCCTTAAGCGTTCTTGCAGCTCTTTCGCTAAGCGTTGGGTTTTTCACCCGCACTGCGGCGTGCATTGCGTTCGCTGGATATATCAGTGCCGTGAATCGTGCACCCCTGAACACCTTTGGTTTTGATGACGCCCTAGGGATCATGCTGGTACCAATGGTCATCGGTAGTGCAGGGGCCCGCTTCTCCGTCGATGGTATCTTCAAAAAGATTCGCCCCATTCCAAATATTGAAACAACGATCGCGATGAGACTTATTCAAGTCCATCTCTGCATAATTTATTTCTTTTCCGGGTGTGGCAAATTACTTGGAGCAAGCTGGTGGGAAGGCACCGCACTCTGGGGTGCAGTAGCGAATATCCAATATCGGACGATTGACCTGACACTTCTGGCTTGGCACCCGCTGCTTGTCAATGCACTTACACTTTGCGCATTGTTCTGGGAAATTTCATATGTGGCATTGATATGGCCTCGATTAACAAGACCAATTTTTTTGGTGACGGCAGTATTTGTGCATCTGGGCATCGGCCTTACGATGGGCATGATGGAGTTCGGAATCGCTATGCTTATTGCTAACATGGCGTTTCTACCCCCGCACCTCAACACCCTTCACAACAACTCAGATCCTTAACTTGCCACAGGACCGAATCTATGATCCACACACTTGCTATTGTCGGCGCTACTGGTGCTGTTGGAAAAATAATCCTTGACCAACTTGTGAGCCGAAAATTCCCAACGAAAAACATTAAATTGCTTGCTTCTCAGCGATCTGCGGGCAGAACAATTGAATGTGGAGGAAAACAGCTTGTTGTTGAAGCTCTCACAGCAGAGGCCTTCCAGGACGTACAAATAGCAATTGGTAGCACGCCAGATGACGTAGCCGCAGAATTTGTGCCATGGGCCGTGGAACAAGGCACTGTGGTCGTTGATGAAAGTGCCCATTTCCGTATGCAGCCAGACGTTCCTCTGGTTGTTCCTGAAATCAACCCAGAATCAATCCGTCTTCATAACGGAATCATTGCAAGCCCGAATTGCTCCACGACACAGATGGTGATGGTCATGAAGCCACTGCATGATGCGGCCCGCATTCGGCGCGTTCTTGTAAGCACGTACCAAGCAGTTAGCGGCGCCGGAATAGCAGCCACAGAGGAACTCAAGCAAGGGCTGAAAGCTTGGCTAAGCGGGTCACCGGAGGAATCAAAGATTTTCACTCATCCAATTGCAGCGAATCTGATCCCTCAGATTGGATCAGCGAAAGAGGGGGGAAGCACGAGTGAAGAAATGAAAATGGTTCAGGAAACCCAAAAAATCTTTAACGACAGGACGATTGGCGTATGTGCCACGTGTGTTCGTGTACCAGTTGCCGATGCCCATAGCGAAAGTCTTGTCATAGAAACTGAGAAGCCGCTTTCGCCAGGGGAAGCATCTCATCTTTTATCCAATTTCCCTGGCATTACTGTCAACGATAACCTTGCTGCCTCCAGCTACCCAATGCCACGAGATGCAGGAGGTCGAGATGACGTCTTCGTCGGTCGTATTCGGCGGGACACATCGAGCCCAAACTCACTCGCTATGTGGTGCGTATCAGACAACTTGCGAAAGGGGGCAGCGACAAATGCCGTACAAATCGCTGAGCACCTCGCAAGAGAAATGAATTGATTTCATGAGCCAAAGACTACAACTTCGTCTTGCTTATAATGGTGAACGGTTTAGCGGGTGGCAAATTCAGCCCGACAAAAGGACGGTGCAGGGTGTTCTCCGTGATGCCATCAGAGGTGTTTGTGGCGAAACAATTGTGCCAAAAGGGAGTAGCCGTACTGATGCTGGTGTTCACGCAGCAGATCAGGTCGCAAGCTTCACAACAACAAAAACATTCTCACCAGATGTCTGGCGCAGGGCAATCAACGCCCATCTTCCAAATGATGTTGTGGTGCTTCGATCGAGTGAAGTTGGTTCCTCATTCAACCCAATCACTGATGCTGAAAAAAAACGGTATCGTTATCGCATTCATGACGGAGAAGTCCGACCTGTCTTGGCTCGGCCATTCGTCTGGCAATGGAGATCCCGACTCAACATTTCTGCAATGCAAAAGGCCGCCTCTTGCTTAGTCGGCGAACATGACTTCAGCAGTTTCGAAAACCCGTCTTCTCCTCGTGCGTCGAAAGTACGAACGATTCATGATATTACAATCCAGAGGCGCACAGGAGGTGAGTATGAGGCTGACAACGAAGTCTGGATAGAAATTGAAGGAAACGGATTCCTCTACAATATGGTGAGGATTATTGCCGGCACGCTCCTTATGGTTGGTAATGGCAAACGACCAGAAACATGGGCCAGCATAGTGCTCGCCGACAGACAACGAACATCCGCAGGCCCAACAGCACCAGCTCACGGCCTTTTACTTTTACAAATTACCCTCAAACCATAACCAGCAGCCACTCTTCATGCCCCGTCCTCCTGAACAACTTGGTTCCCTCAGGCTCGTCCGTCAACTTGGCGTGGGCCGTAAATGTCAAATCTGGGAGGCTTTAGACGAGAGCCAGTCAGAACGCGTCGCGGTTAAACTAGCGTCTCCAGAGTCAGCTTCCGACAAAGGCATTCGTCAACTCCTGAAACATGAACTTACTGTCAGTCGATCACTTGATCATTCCGGAATTATTCGCATCGATCGATATTCAACAACGGGTCGACTTCCACATCTTGTCATGGAATTGTTCCGTCATCCGAATCTAAAAATGCACCTTGCTTCCAAAGCAGAATCGATTCCAGCTCAAGCACAGTTGATTGCACAAAAAATAGCTGATGCAATAAGCCACCTTCACGCAAACCGCTGGGTTCACCGAGACATTAAGCCAGAAAACATTCTTGTTGATGACGCCGGCGATGTTCGTTTAATTGATCTTGCCATTGCTGCACGACCACCTGGCTTCCTTTCTCGTCTCGTACCAATCAAAGTGACCATCCAGGGTTCACCGAGCTACATGTCACCTGAACAGATCCGAGGACATCGCGTCGGATACGCTGGTGACATATACTCATTTGGCTGCCTTCTTTACGAACTCGTCACCGGCCACCCTCCATACACTGGATCTACTCAACAGGAACTTCTCAGCAAACATCTCTACACAAGCCCACCATACGCGTCAGCAATGAATCCCTCTGTTACACCTCAGCTGGACCGCTTTATTCGGGATCTTCTTGCAAAGCGAGTGAAGGAAAGGCCATCTTCTATGGTCGAAGTCGCTGCACTCGTCCGCAACGAACCATTCCTGACGCCACAGGGCCGCTCTGTGGCATCTAAAAAAGCCAATTGACGGCAGTTCGCTTCAGTGGTGACAATACACATGTCGTTTTTGTAACTTCAGGAATATTACAATGGCTCGCGGACTTCATCGTTTGCCCCTCGAGAAACCAATTTATGAGCTTGAGGATAAAATTGCCGACCTCGAAACGGCACCGCTCGGCAAGCAGTCTCAAGATGAAGTTCAACAACTTCGCCGGGAATGTGCCGATCTCCAAAAACAAATTTTTAGCAATCTCGATCCATGGCAGACTGTTGAGGTTGCTCGACATCCAAACCGGCCAAAAACAAGCGACTACTTAGACCTTGTTTTTGATGAATTCGTCGAGCTTCACGGTGACAAGGCTTTTGGTGATGACCCAGCCATGCTCACTGGGTTTGCCAAAATCGATCGTCATAAAGTTCTGGTGATTGGTCACCAAAAAGGAAAAACGCTCACAGAGAAGCAGGCATGCCACTTCGGTTGCGCTCACCCCGAAGGATACCGAAAAGCAATGGGCAAAATGCGATTGGCAGCGAAATACGGCCTGCCTGTGATCTGTCTCATTGACACACCGGGCGCGTACCCCGGCATTGGTGCTGAGGAGCGAGGACAGGCCCAAGTGATTGCTGAGAGCATGTTTTTAATGGCTTCGCTGAAGGTGCCGATTATCTGTGTTGTCATTGGTGAAGGAGGGTCCGGAGGAGCATTAGGCATTGGGGTAGGAGATCGTGTTGCAATTCTGGAACACGCCTACTACAGCGTCATCAGCCCAGAGGGCTGTGCC
>JABAAH010000061.1:0-142 GCA_014238855.1 Planctomycetota bacterium | reverse complement strand
TGCTTGATATTGGCTTGTCTGGTACCGAGGAGATGTATTGGGGGGTTACTGAATTTAAGGCTGATGCAGCTCGGGCTTTGAGAATGAGAGCATGGGATCTCAAGGAATTCGGTGTCATTGATAAAGTTATTGATGAACCTCG
>JABAAH010000060.1 GCA_014238855.1 Planctomycetota bacterium | reverse complement strand
CCAGCCACAGCGACTTCAGCGACGTGGTGGTTTCTTTGGTGGTACTGGGTTTGGACTGGCTATCACGAAAAAGTCGTTTAATCTTTCAACGGCCGGGGGGAATCCTTATCTAGCACGACCCTATATCAACGCCAATACTGGACAACCAGCAGCCGTTGTCATTCCAGAACCAGGTCTCCAACCAGGCCCAACTGGCCAACCAACTCCAACACTCCTTGATCAGACCGCTGATGCAGCACTTCGTAGTCAGTTTGGAAGTGTTAACGTGTTATATCGATATAACACAACAAAAGGAGAAGATTTTCATAGACGCTATTGGGCAGGTGGTTTTCGATATTTGATGCTCGAGGATCAACTTGCAGTAAATCTGTCATCAAGTGTTTCAACCGGAGCGACAAGTTTTGACACCTACACTGCATCAGACTCATTTCGAACACTCAACCAGTTCTACGGTGGTGAATTTGGTATGATTGAGAAATGGTGGCGAGATCGATGGTCATTGCAGGTTCTTGGTAAAGTTGCACTCGGTGCAACAACCGTGAGTACTCGTATTAATGGTGTCACCACAGAAACAGCAACAACCAGTGCTGGCACGACGACAACGGGTACTTTTCCGGGAGGCGTCCTCGCCCAACCAACCAATCCCGGGAACGAACGGTCTTTATTTGCCGCTGCCGGTGAATTTGGAGTCACTGCTGACTATGCCATCTGGTCTCAGTTTCGACTCTCGGTCGGCTATTCACTGATTTATTGGACAACAGTAGGTCGCGTCACAGATCAGATCGATCCATCTGTCAATCCCCAGCAATTTGGTGGCGGAACAATTACACCACCAGGACCTTTTGAACCAAGCTTCAATCTCTGGACGACTGGCTTCCTGGCGCAGGGCATTAATGCAGGGCTTGAGTACCAGTTCTAATTACGCATCTGGTTACGCATCTGGACTCTGCTCTTGATCTTGATACCTCGCCCACATTGACTTTTCGTCAAAGTCACTCTGCGTGCGTAGTTTACCGACAACATCGCGCCCAAGAATGCCACGAATCTTAAATGCCAGCGTGGCTTTCTTATCGAGCAGTTCATTGAGTCGCTCCTGAGACCAGACCAACACACGACTCGGCTCCGAGGCACGGACATCTGCTGTTGCCTTTTCCCCCGTTAGAAAACTCATTTCACCAATGAATTGACCGGGCTTGAGCCGGGCAATCACACGGTCTTCAACGAACACCTCCATTGCCCCCTGCTTTAAGACCATCATGTCACTCACTACAGTATCTTTTTGCACAAGAAGCGTCCCCGCCTCGACGTCTTTCCAATCACCATGACGCAATAATCTTCGAAATTCACCGGGAGCAAGATCAGCAAACACCTTGTCATAGAGTTCTTGCTCTGATCCACCGAGTGGCTTCGGACGACGTTCACGGAATAAAATTGCAATTTGCACTGAATTGACTGCCATGAATAAGAGATTCCAGGCAATCGGTGCCCAAAGAATATGGTCACTGCAGTTGCAATAAAAAGGAAGCAGGGAAAGGCCCGCGAAAATCGTAAGGATTCGGAGCCAGAGAATGTCACGGACAAGGTATGAACTTAGGTACAGAACATTGGCAACATGCACCATGTCTTCAACACATGGACAGTACATCATGACCATAAATAACATGGCAGAATCCATCGCCCCCCCTTTCAAACAACACTCAACAACACAGACCGCTACCACATCATTTCAACTGCAACGCTTTCTGTTAACCGCATCGGTCTCATTCGACTCATTGATTTCTTCCTCATCAGTTGCAATTTTAAATTTCCAGCCCTCAATCACCGTACCTTCGGTCTTAAGATGCGACATCAAAAAAAACAGTCGTCGCCGGGCATCGCCCTCAGGGCCCTCGGGAATGTCAGCAAAGCGATCTCGAAGATAATACGGAGCCCACGCCTGCGAGTAGAGAGTGGCCTTCAACCGCAATTTTCTGCAATCAAAGCATTTTGGAACCGTCACTCGATAACTCACAATATCTGTACCTTGCCCGTCAGCATATTGTGGATCGTCTCCCACGCCATGCGGATGTGTCGCCTCAACAAAAGCTGCAGGCATCTCATCGCTTGGCCCCTTTGCTGACCAACCACGAGGTAGCAGTCTGTTGTCTTTTACATCTTGTGCTCGATGCAGAAAACTTGTTGTGAATTCCCCTGATGCATCACGAGTCAGTTCTTCATAGATCTGGACTTGATTCGGACTATCGATAACACGGTGGTGTGGCTGGTAAGCCTGCTGTTGGTTTTGGCCACCAACATCATCAAAGAATTCTGATGGTAACACCCGACCGTTCTCACCAACGATGACACCAGCCCCATTGGTCAGGCCCGATGACCAGATAATTCGGTCACGTCCATATGTGCTATCAACCAACATAAACTCAAGCCATACACGGCGAAATCCAACACCACTTGGCAGCCGATGACCTGTCTTGTTCGTGACCTTCACATCAGCCGCGATGGTCTGGCCAGCAGTTTCCACATTGAGGATTTCAACTGTGGCAGTGTTCTTCTGGGCATTTTGCACGTAGTTATCGATGGCAAAGTGAATTCCCTCTACACCCGTTTCATAATCAGGGAGTCGGACTCCAAGTACGTCATTGAACTGGCGAAAAATTTCCAACAGAAAGACGTTCATGCCTTGGAACGTATGTCGTCGAAAACCCTCCTCACGAAATTGAACATGATGATCCTCTCGCGAAATCGCATGATCAGATTCTGGATATTCCTGGTCCTGAAGCACCGCGATCTTCGTTGCGATCTGATCGATTGAGATATCACCATCAGGGCTTTCGTAACCCTTCGGCATATGGCAGTCCTGACAACTCTGTGATTCAGAGGTTCGCCCGAATTCATCCTGAAAACTGCTGTTCAGCCACTCGAGATAGGTTGCCTGTTCGATCCTGTGAGTAAAACCTTGGAATTGTGGTGTCTTCTCAGATGCAAGTAGTTGTTCAACCTGCTCTTGCGGAGGTTGCTCAACACCGGCGGGTGGATGTCCCAACGGCCAATCCATAACTGGCAGATTGATGACATGGCACGTCGCACACATTCGAGATGATTGAATAAACGGACTATGCTTCGGAGCTGCTCCTAAGACTTTGAGCATCGGCTTCGTCACAACATCCTTAAAGGGCCCGTAAATCTCATTTGCAGGACCCGTCTTAAATTGACCTGTAATTGAATTGGCCAAGAACCCCTGTAGGTCTGCATACTCTTCAACCATTCCATGACACACCGTACAGCTGATGCCATCACGAACGAGACCACCGTACTTATGGTGTGGGTGCTCCGGGTCTGCGATATGAAACCAATCGAGACTCTCTTTGCCCTTTGTTTCCCATGGCTTTACTCCGAAATCTTGTTCATGCTGTCGTTTTCCCAATGCACCATGGCAACGGAGGCAGGTATTGACTACCTGATCTCCATACGCATCGGCCTGCTCACTCGAGAAGTCACGAGTGATTTGTGACAACTCACTTTCAAGCTGTGCATGAAAAACAGGATCTCGCCCAGCAAGGCCCATTGGTGACCATCTCCACTCACCATATGGTGAAACGTTGAGACCACCACGTTTGGTTTCCAGAAACATCACAGGGCTTCCGCTATGGCGACCCGTTGCAGCACTATGACACATCAGACACTGGTCGGATGTTAAAAATCGCTCGGGAATAGATGCGTGTGGCGTGATGTGATCATTCGATTCAGCTGGAAACTTCTTCACCTCTGGATAGGTAACGTGTCGTGCTGATGCGTAGGTATTCAGAAATTCAAAACTTGGTCGCGTTGGACCCGGACTCTGCGGGGCACGGAACTTAGGCGGATCGGGTTCATGACGAAAATCATAAGGTTGTAGCGCCGTTGGAATTTTCCGCCAGGTATTATCAACAAAGTACTGTATCGGCTCCCCCGGAAAACCTGTGATATTACGGAGTGACGAAAAGGTCCCTCCCTCTTCGGCAACAGAGTGACACCGGACACAGGCAAGAACAAATCCTGCCTGCGGATAATCAAATGAGTCCGTGGTATCTAATGTCTGTCCCTCATACACACTTGCCCAAAACCAACCATCGGGTGAGCCAGAACTATCTTTAATCATCACATCACAACCAGCTGAGGTTGGCAGACGCAGCACTGCAAGAATTTCTTCTTCAGTCATCCCTTCATACCGTGCTGCTGGTGGTGGAAGCATCTCTTTGATGATCATTCCACCGTCAGGAATGACACCTTCACGCGGCCCCTTGTGCGGTGCAACTCCTGCATCTCGACCCTCTGGCCAAAAATCAGGTTCTCCCGTTAACCAGTACATGACCTTTGGTGAATAAAAGCACCGCACCGCGGGATGCGTCCCATAATATTTTCCCTTTACGTACGCGCCAGTATCACGCACATACTTGTCATGTCCCCATCCAAGTTGCGTTGCATACGCTCGGCTCTTGATAAACGGGAAGAGTATTTTCTCATACTCGATATGGCTCATCGTTGTAGGCAACGGCAGCGGGTGCTCCCCCGCATGAAGACCTGGCACCTTTTTCGAAACTGCCATGTGGTAGGTGTACTCAGCTACCTGTGGTGATTCGGCTGCCTGTGTCAAACCAGCCAGCAGGTATACGCCACACACCAATTCCAACACCACACAAATTGATTTCATAGTCTCTCTTTTACAAAAGCTCATTCCGACAGAGGCTCATTAAAAAATATCGTCATTTCTGCAAACGCATCTTGCGGCTCGTCTGCAAATAGATTGCTGGAATACGGGTAAATCGCAACTCCCTCGATAAGGTGCAACGACACCGGCACCCCGAAACGGCGAAGTTTGCGGTGTACGAGGACAGTACGGCTTAAAAACAGATGCCCCGTACCCGAGACCTGCATTACTGGCGGAAACCTTTCAAGATCTCCCGAAGCGTCGAGAGATAGGAATCCGTGAGATCATGACCGCTTACATAGAGGTTTGCCAGCCACACTGGCAGAGCAGAGTAGCTGGGCAGAACATCATGTAGCCACTCTGTTCGTCATGAAAATGATGTCAAAATTATCGAAATCATCGTAGTGAGTTCGATAAGCGAAAGGCCTCTTTTCTATGCTCCTGAGAAATCATCGCTTTTGAATAAGCTCAGATTCTTGTTGATGTTGTATGTGTTCATACCAAATAAACTTGCAGAACACTGACTCTCGAGAATGAATCTCATTATCACTATCTGGTAAAAAGATTTTTATGAAAGTTAAGAGATTCCTCTGCCCGAACTCTTATTAGATTGCTAGAATTATTGAGTAGACTATCAACGAGTCTTTTACTTACCTGCTTTGACTGCTGGAGAATTTGATGAGTTTTCGACTATCACTGAATGAAGACGTTGCCGACGCCCTGAACGAACAAATATGTATCGAGTCCTCCGCAGCGTTCCTTTATTTTTCAATGGCTTCGTGGGCCAGTGTTCGTGGATTAACCGGCATGGCAAAATGGTTTCGTACTGAAGCAGCAGGTGAAATCACCCATATGAGTCTTTTTGTTGACTACTTAAATGACCGAGACTGTCAGGCAAAATTTGCGACTATCGAAGCACCTGCCTATGAATGGGACAATCCCGTTGTGGCTTTTGATCAAGTTCGAACACAAGAGCATAAATTGATGCAGCGGATGAATGACTTGATCGACTTGGCAGACAAACATAACGACCATCTCACACACAGTTTCATAACACAATTTGTTCCACAACAAATTGCTGATACTGCTGAAGCTGATGATGTCCACGATCGACTCTCACTCGTTGGAGGAGACGGTCACGGGCTTATTCTGATTGACCAGGAACTCGGTAGAGATGCGGACAGTCACGACTAAACACGCTGCAACATGAAGCGGTGCCGAATCGCTCTGTTTTGGATTTTTATCGCTAAATGAAAACCATGTGGTCCATGGTTTTTTGACAGCGAATATATACATCGTGCCGGTTGTCCTGCCCGGCTTACCTAAGGCCCCCGGCTGTCTTTACGTCATTGAGCGTCCCTGAGCACGCTTGTGTTGTCTGCTGAACGAGCAGGAACTATAGTTGTTTACGTCAGGAGAGAGTCGAAAGACCGCCGAAGGCCGAACGCTCAGGCAAAAGTACTGACATATTGTGATTCTGTTGGAGAGTGACGTCGCATCATGCGGCATCCACCGAAGGGGCAAGCCCTGAGCCGATGCTCATGGGTGAATCTCTCAGGTTCAAGGACAACAGGGTTCCCAGCATGGCTTCGGCCATACTGTTTCATCTGGCGAGTACTACGAACGTCAGCCTCCAAACATACGCTAGCAACACGCGTTGGCTCAGTTAGGAAAGGAACCTTGATATGTCTTCCGGCACAGTCATTCCACACGAAGTTGTCTCTGAGGCTCACTCACCCTCGTGTAACACAGCAAATACATCCAGTGATGATAGCTCTTTTGCAGCTCGTCATATTGGTCTTTCACTATCTGATGAACAGTTCATGCTTGAAGCTATTGGAACCTCAAGTCGAACCGCACTGATTGAAGAAATTGTGCCCGAGAGCATCCTGAGGCGAACAGCGATGGAGTTACCATCCGCAATCTCGGAGCGGGACGCACTCTCTGAATTAAAAACAATTGCCCAAAAAAACAAAGTCCTTCAAAGCTTTCTTGGCCAAGGATACTACGGTACTGATACTCCTACAGTTATTCAAAGAAACGTGTTGGAAAATCCTGCCTGGTACACCGCCTATACACCGTACCAGGCAGAAATTTCTCAGGGTCGTATGGAAGCAGTGCTCGCGTTCCAGACGATGGTTTGTGATTTAACCGGCATGCCTATTGCCAATGCGTCTCTTCTCGATGAAGCAACTGCTGCTGCAGAAGCAATGACACTCGCATATAGAATGCACAAAGGCCAGGAATCTTCTTTTCTTGCGGATCGTAAATGTCATCCGCAGACACTGGAAGTACTAGCCACCCGAGCTGAGCCACTAGGTATTGACCTCATCATTGGTGATGTTACGGAGATAGCCGATGAACAGAAATACTTTGGCGTACTCGTACAATATCCAGACACAGAGGGTGATGTACCAGACTGGCATGGTCTTGCAGAACGAGTTCACGAAAACAAGGCTTTACTTTGTGTTGCTGCAGACCCTCTCTCGCTCACACTTCTGACACCACCTGGTGAATGGGGTGCCGATATTGTTGTCGGATCGACGCAACGCTTTGGCATGCCCATGGGTTGCGGGGGTCCGCATGCGGCTTATTTTGCCTGCCGCGATACCTTTAAGCGTTCGCTCCCCGGACGACTTGTTGGTGTCAGCGTCGACGCTGCAGGAAGACCAGCGTATCGCTTGGCTTTACAAACTCGGGAACAGCACATCCGTCGTGAAAAGGCAACGTCAAACATCTGCACTGCACAAGTTCTGCCTGCTGTTGTTGCTGCAATGTATGCCATCTACCACGGACCCGCGGGATTAAGAAAAATTGCACTGGATATCGCAAAAAAAACTTCTCTTCTAGCTCGTTGCCTGCAGAAGCTGGGCATAGAAATTGAAAACCAGCATGCCTTTGACACGCTTTGCCTGAGAACAGGGAACTCAACAGACACCTATATTGAACGTGCATGTGATGCTGGAATGAATCTCCGCAAAATTGATCCGGATCACATCGGAATAAGTATTGATGAGACAACACGCAGCACTGATATTCACAATTTAGTACGCGTTTTTTCACAATCCGAAGACTCTCTTTCTGATATTGATTCATTAAAAACATCAGAGGAAACGCTTCTTCCGCAAAACTGCATACGGACAAGTGATTTTCTGAACCATTCTGTTTTTCATGCTCATCGCAGTGAAACGCAGCTCTTACGATACCTCCGTGAATTAGCTGACCGCGACCTGGCACTTGATCGAACGATGATTCCACTGGGGAGTTGTACGATGAAGCTCAATGCGACCAGTGAAATGATTCCCATCAGTTGGCCTGAGTTTGCTGGTATCCATCCTTTTGCACCGGCTCAACAGCAACTGGGGTATCAGATTCTTCAAAAGCAACTTTGTGATTGGCTCGCTGAGGCTACTGGCTATGCCGGGATCAGCCTTCAGCCTAATGCTGGAAGCCAAGGGGAATATGCTGGCCTACTTGTGATTCGAGCCTGGCAACGGTCTCGAGGAGAAGGCCATCGAAACATCTGCCTCATTCCAGCTTCTGCTCATGGAACGAATCCTGCGAGTGCCCAGATGGCTGGGATGAAAGTTGTTGTGACCGGATGTGATGAACAGGGCAACGTTGATCTTATTGAGCTTCAGCAGAAGTGTGAACAATATACAGATCAGCTCGCTGCTGTGATGATCACGTATCCGAGTACTCATGGCGTCTTTGAATCTGATATTAAGAATCTTTGCAACATCGTTCATGATCATGGTGGGCGGGTGTACATCGATGGTGCAAATATGAATGCTCTGGTTGGAACTGCAGAACCCGGACATTTTGGTGGTGATGTGAGCCATCTGAATCTTCACAAAACGTTTTGTATCCCACATGGTGGTGGTGGCCCAGGCGTTGGTCCAGTCTGTGTTGTCGAAGACCTTGTGCCTTTCCTTCCCGGCCATGAAACAACTGGTCTTCAAACACGTGGTGGTGTTGGTGCTGTTTCAGGTGCCCCTCTGGGAAATGCCGGAGTCCTACCAATTAGTTGGATGTACTGTCGGATGATGGGGAGCGCCGGTTTGCGGCATGCAACGGAAGCTGCCATTCTCTCAGCAAACTACGTGAGTGTCAGGCTTCGAGAACATTACCCAACGCTCTATACGGGCACACATGGACGCATTGCTCACGAGTGCATTCTCGACCTTCGGCCGCTTGAGGAGACAAGTGGTGTCACAGCAGAAGATGTCGCCAAAAGGCTCATCGACTATGGCTTCCATGCACCAACACTCAGTTTTCCAGTACCCGGCACCTTAATGGTTGAACCTACCGAGAGCGAAGATCTCACAGAACTTGATCGCTTCATTGAAGCAATGATTGCAATTCGTGAAGAAATCCGCCACATCGAAAAAGGCGCATGGCCACAAGATGATAACCCTGTCATAAATGCACCGCATACTGCCAGCTGCATCGCAACTCAGGAATGGACAAAACCTTACACTCGAGAAGAGGCCGTATTCCCTGTCGCTGATCTGAAGCGCAGAAAATATTGGCCACCTGTTGGTCGCGTCGATAATGTTCATGGTGACCGTAATCTATTTTGTAGTTGCGTTCCCGTCTCAGCGTGGCAGGATTCTGATTCATAGGGTGCTTTCTAAACCATGTTGGATTCAAGTTTTTTTGTTGGCTGGGGCACCCTTTCCCTGATTAATGCGGGGCTTGCACAGGGGAAAGGACGGAGCGGGCTGGCATGGTGTCTTATCTCATTGCTTCTGGGACCCATCGCTACTTTTTTGATTGTTCTACTGAATCGTGTTGAGAATAATTGATCGCTGAAACACCCGATGACCTTGCCCACGGCCAAATCGATACTGCAACAACAATAATGGCTATAACACCACCGAACTGCCAGGGGTCATGCCAGCCGTAGAGCCCGGCAAAAAGAAGTGTCGCGAAGCAATATACAGATGCAGATACCAACACCAATGCCGATGGGGGTGATGAATCATTCGGTGATGCATCGCTCGGCTGCTTCTCAGAAAATGACTGTCTCTGAGGCCAAAAAAGAGTTGCCACGGTCATAGCCGAGCATAGCGACAGCGTCACGCCGAGGGTTCCTAATAAATCTTGTAGGGTTGTTCCATACACAAGAATTATCGCCAGACCCGTCTGGACTAAGACAGCCCGACTTCGACCAGACTGTCCTGTTAGCCATCTAGGCAGGAAGCCGTCCTCTGCCATCGCTACTGCAACGCGTGAACCAGCCATTGTCATACCCGCTGCCGCAGACAAAGTCGAAAGAACAATAACTACAGACATCCCCCACTGTGCTGTTCTGCCGCCAAGGGCTGTAGCTGCGATTGCCGCAACCTGTGACTGACCTGCTAATTCGGCAAGCGGTGCTGCGCGTAAAAAAATATCATTGATCGCCAGATAAAGAAGCGTGGTGAGGAATGTACCCAAAACAAGGGCACGCGGTACGGTTCGTCGCCCTGCCCGAGCTTCGGATGCAACATAAATAGCCTCATTAAAACCTGTGTAACTAAACATGACCCAGACGACTGCCATTGCGAATCTACCAACGGTCGTGCCCATTGACACACCTTGAATGGATCGTTCTGGAACTGCTGATGGCCAACCGACAACCGAATATCCAAAGAGAATAAAACATATAAGAGTCATGATCTTTAGAAAAACAATGCAGGTATTAAGACGTGCAGCCACCCTCCCTGCCTCAACATGAATCAGACAACAGATGATGAGTACAGCTGTTGCCAGTGTCTGGCTTGGCATCCATGCCGGCCACGAAAGAATACCTTTGGCATACTCCTGACAGGTCATTGCTGCGAAGGCTATGCCTCCACTAAATCCTGCTGTGAGCGAAACAATCCCAGCAAGAAATCCACAAAACGGATGGAGCGAACGTGAAAGGTAAAGATATTCTCCACCAGACTTCGGCAGCCGACGTGCGAGGCCTCCGTAGGCTACGGCACCACACAGGGCAACGAATCCACCGACAAACCAAGCAGCCATAACCAGAGTGCGTGAGCCAAGTGATTCAACCGCAAATCCTGATGTGACAAAAACACCTGAGCCAATCATGCCTGTCATGACCAAGGCTGTTAATGTCGTCAGACCAAAACCATTTGGAGGCAGGCTTTTATTTGGTAAGCAACACAGGCTACTTTGAGGCAACGAGGAACTCTTCATCACTTTTTTAATTGGTTTACGCTAAGTGTTCTAACGAAAGAAAGTATCAAAAATCTGTATGACAGGTGACCAAATTGTGGAGAATTTTCGACATTTCCTTAGGCTGAAGAAGTCTTCGTGCTAAACTTCTTGCATGTACCGCATATCTTTTTTAGGTTTTTTATTATTGCTTTGGGGATGCTCTGAACAAATCAATCCTGACAAGAACAAGATAATGAGTGATCAAGAGCATTCTCATTATCACGTTCATAGCTCAGATGTTGAACATGGGCATCAACACAACAACTTTCAGTTGGGAGGACATAAACATGGGCACCAAGGGCATGAATAACACGTCTCGCCTGAGACAAGGCTTTACGCTTATCGAACTTTTAGTCGTCATTGCGATCATTGGTATTCTCGTCGGTCTTTTATTACCGGCTGTCCAACAAGCTCGTGAATCGGCGCGACTGCTTCATTGTAAAAACAGTCTCAAACAATTCGGTGTTGCAATGCACAACTACGAAACTGCACGAAAGCACCTACCGACGGGATATGAATATGAATACTCAACGGCTGGGAATACTCGTGGGTACTCATGGGGAACACTTTTGCTTCCTCTTCTTGAGGAAACAGCGATATTCGATCGCATCGATTTTTCAAAGCCACTTCATCATATGGCAAACGCAATACCTCGCGAAAAACATCTTTCTGTTTTTCTTTGTCCAACCGATACGGTGTCCTCTGATGGATATGTTGAAATGGGCTCGGAGCGATATGCGATGGCAAGCTACGCTGGCAACTTTGGCCCTCCCGATCTAGATGCTGTACAGGAGCAACGAGAAGGTGTCTTCAGTCGTAACAGTGCAACAAAGCTTGCTGAAATTACTGACGGACTTTCAACAACGCTCATGCTTGGTGAGAGACAGAACGGTCCTTTCCGAGTGGCTGCCAGCAATGGCAACCATTTTGAATATGAAACTGCTTGGAGTGGTGCTATTCGTGACCAGGCTGATCCGAGTGACGACCACGGCCATATGGTGTTGTTTCAGACTGGTCACACTCCAAATCATCCAGCAAGTGACGACCGGGACATTTCGGCATCTCATTCTGGGCTTGCAGTATTTCTGATGTGTGACGGGTCAGTCACAGCGCTTTCAGATTCGATTGATGAGGTGGTCTATGGGGCGTATGGAACGCGTGCAGGTGGAGAAGTCATAGGCCATTGAGAGCTGCCGCATCAAATTTTTTAAAACTGATCGGAGAAATCAACGGTGGCGAATGACTCATCATGGAGACACATCTTTTTTTTCCAGTTCCTGATTGCAACCATGACAATAGCATGTGTGACCCAAGCAGCAGATGACGGGCTACCCACTGTCGGAAGTGTTGAGCGATTACATTCAGATATTGATGCGCTTATTTCACCCGGTGCACAAGTTGAAGTGCTTGCTATGGGTTTTGCGTGGTCGGAAGGCCCTGTTTGGGTCCCACATGGCGATGGAGGACTTCCTCCTCAATCTCTGTTATTCAGTGACATTCCAAACAATCGGATTCATTGCTGGAACAAAAAAACAGGGCTTTCTGTCTTTCTTGAACCGGCCGGTTTTACTGGCCCAGCGAGTTATGGAAGAGAACGAGGAAGCAACGGCCTCGCACTCGATGCAGCAGGGAGACTGCTCTGCTGCGAGCATGGCGACAGAAGGATCAGTGTGCTTGAAAAAAATGGTGGGAAACGAACACGTGCTGACGCATGGGATGGAAAACGTTTCAATAGCCCGAATGACTTGGCTGTTCATACATCCGGAGCCATTTATTTCACCGACCCACCATACGGACTTCCTGATGGGTTTGATGATGCACGAAGGGAAATCGATTGCTGCGGAGTCTTTCGACTGCAGCCAAACGGAACCGTTGATCTTGTCTGTAACACCATGACGCGTCCGAACGGTATTGCATTCTCACCTGATCAGAAAAAACTCTATGTCGCACAGTCCGATCCGAATGAACCCGTACTCAAGGTATTCAATATTCTTGAAGACGGGCTACTGGATGCTGGTACAACATTTTTTGATGCCACAATTCTTACCGCGACACGCAAAGGCAACCCTGATGGATTGGCGGTCGACGTAGAAGGCAACTTATTTGCAACGGGGCCAGGTGGTGTCTTGGTCATATCCCCAGACGGCACGCATCTTGGAACGATTTTGACCGGGCAAAAAACATCCAATTGTTGCTTTGGTGAAAATGGCCAGTCTCTTTTTATTACGGCTGACATGTATCTCTGTCGTATTCGTCTCGCAACTCGTGGTTGGTAGATCATCATTTTTTATCAATGATCGGCTCATAATGTATTACGAGGCTGTTGGCCATGCAAAAAGACGAAGCCGGTTTCCATCTGGATCATCGGTGACCAACTCTCGAAATCCCTCCGGATGAGTTTTGGGTTCAACAACATCGGCATCTGCAGCTCGAAGACGGGCATGTGTTGCCTCCAAGTCAATGACCTCAAAACCGAGGCTCCACCGTCCACTGGCCGCACCAGCATTTTCACGACTGAGAATTGCAACCCGGGTATCACCTGCCTCAAAAAGAGCGTATCCATCATCGACAACACGGACGAGAACACGAAGTCCGAGAACGTTCCGGTACCACTGAACCATGTGTTCCCACTGCGCTGTCCGTAATTCGACACTAAATAACATTGGCCTGTGGTGCGTCCGGATATGCATTATTAACCTTCACTTTGAGGTCTAGATACTGTTATTGGGCACAGTTTATTCTAACTCTGGGTTGTACCCTGAATGTCCCGTATTCGACCAGAGACCGGCTCCTCCTTCTCTGTTACCCGGCTGCCCTTTCGAAATTTGTGAGAAAAGCAGACAATGACCCGTTCCAATGTCTCAGGACTTTTGTATCCCTAGGAAAACTAGAGCCGACTGATGTCTTCTTCGTCACCAACTGCTACTGACCAACCCTCATCTACCGTTGCTGCCCTCCTCCAGGCCCGTCGAGACAAACTGGCCAAGCTTCAGGAACTCGGAATAGATCCGTGGGGAAGTCGTTTCGATGATGCCCACGCTGTTGAAACAGTTCGAAAACAAGGCGATTCTATTGCTACGGATGCTGATGATGGACCAACCGTACGAGTTGCTGGTCGTATCATGCTACTCCGTAATGCAGGCCGACTGGTATTTCTTGATCTTGTTGATCGTACTGGCCGAATTCAGGTCATGATTGGCAAAAAGCAGGTTGGTACGGATATTTGGCCAGTCGTTGGCTGCCTTGATCTTGGTGACATCATCGGTGTCGAAGGCAGACTTGGGTATTCAAACTCCGGTGAAATGACAATTTTTGCTAGTAGTCTGACATTTCTCACAAAGTCATTAGAAACACCCCCGGATAAATATCACGGTCTTGTTGATCCTGAACTCCGTCAACGGATGCGGTATCTCGATCTTATTCACGGCGAAGGTGTACGCGATCGATTTGTTGCTCGAAGTAAAATTATTGAGGCAATACGTCGAGTTCTCACTGATCGTGGGTATCTCGAAGTAGAGGGGCCTACTCTTCAAGAAACTGCCGGTGGGGCTGCTGCACGTCCGTTTACAACCCATCACAACGCACTCGATATGCCCCTTGTGATGCGAATTGCTTTAGAACTCCATCTTAAAAGATTACTCGTTGGTGGCATGGAACGAGTTTTTGAACTGGGTCGGGTCTATCGGAATGAAGGCATTAGCCCGCGACATAATCCTGAGTTTACCATGATGGAAGCCTATGAAGCGTACGGTGATTACGCCTCCATGATGGATCTAACAGAAGCTGTTCTCGTTGCAGCGGCTGAAGCTGCGGGTGCACCAGAGACATTCACATGGATGGGGCACGAGGTCAGCCTTCAGCCACCCTTTCCTCGGAAGCGATACGACGACCTGCTTGCCGAGGTAACCGACCTCCAGTTTCAGGAAAACTGACAGGAGCCAATTATGGACGAAGCTCTCGAGAACCTGGAATTCG
>JABAAH010000005.1 GCA_014238855.1 Planctomycetota bacterium | reverse complement strand
GAAATGCCATGGCTCTATAACTACGATACTTTATAACTGCGATACTTTTTTCTTGCTGGACGTATAGGCAGTGAGAACAAGTCGCACTGTTGCGACATCATGGACTCGTAGTATGTGTATGCCCTGATCAGCGAGGCTACAGGCTGAAGCAGCTGTTGCAATATCACGTTCGTGTATTGAGACGTCTCTGTTGAGTATGCGTTTCACCAATTTTCCGAGAAACCCTTTACGGGAATGTCCAACAAGAATGGGGCTCCCAAGATCAAGAAACCTCGAGGCCTTTTGCATAAGTTTAATATTATGGTCGTGAGTTTTCCCAAAGCCGATGCCGGGATCAAGACAGATAGAACGAGGGCACACTCCTGCTGCGACTAATCCACTTCTTCGAGCTTCAAGGTACGAATAAATTTCTTCTACTACGTTTCCGTACTCTGGCTTTAACTGCATGGTCTTGGGTGTGCCTTGCATGTGCATGGCACAAATTCCAGCACCAGTCTCAACAGCAATTTTAATCATCGCAGGGTCGCCTTCGAGCCCTGTGACGTCATTGATTATCTCAGCACCATTGGAAATTGCATTTCTTGCAACGCAGGCTTTTGACGTATCAATCGATATTGGACAATCCGAGTCGTGAGAAAGGATTCGAACAACTTCACCGACTCGACGCCATTCCTCTTCCGAATCAACTGGTTCTGAAAAAGGTCGAGTGCTTTCCCCGCCAATATCAAGGATGTCAGCACCAGCCTCAATGAGTGAACGCCCATGTGTAACTGCCGCCTCAATGTAGTCGTGTCGACCACCATCGGAGAAGCTATCTGGCGTGACATTAACAATGCCCATTAAAAGTGGAAGGTCATCTGATTCGGGAAGACGCATGGTGCGTGTGCGTAGTCGCCACTCGACAGGATCTTCAAGCTGTGGCTTCATCACCACGGTTCTTCCATTAAACCAACGATTTGTTGTGACATTTTGACGATGCCCTCTTGCTGAGTGCTTACTACCGATCGACCATATTCAGGAACCAGTGCAGCGGCCTGGCCAACATCAACACTTGCTGCTGGTACCGGGATAGAACCTGAAGCCAAAACAGCTCCACCACGATCAGCCCACGTGACAAGTACTTGTAAATTCATCTCAACCATTCGGGATTGATCTGTTGGACTCTCTACCATCATCCGCTTCGTATCTGCGACAATACGACCAGTCAAAATGCTATCAGCACCGGAACTATCGACAACCTTGAATGGAGTTCTCTTTTCAATTTCTTTGCAGACGGCTTCAGTGAGTCGCTCACCAATATCGAGTGCTGGTGTCATGCGAAAGCTGTCACATTGAAAAAGTGGCACATAGATTGTTCGAACATTTGTTGCGTAGAGAGTGCTGTTTCCCAGCCGATAAGCAGCGCATCCAATGACTCCTGGTAGTAGGCAGGCAAGTCCATATAAGACACTTCGGCGGTTCATGGATGGGTTCATTGTGAGCCTCATCTCAGTGGCTGGTTTTCACCAGTGCTGTCCTGGCTGGCAATCAGGGCGTCAGATTCTGCCATGGCGTCGAGTTCAGCCTCTTTCAGCGAATCCGGATTGAGGAAAGCTGTAAGTGTGGGAAATGGATTATCGTTGAAATCCTCAAGTCCTTCGATACCATTCAGTTGCGTTCTGGCACGCTGGGCAAGCATTGTTTTAGGGTAGTCTTCGGCGATGAGCGCGTAGTAGATTCGGGCAGAAGAGTAGTGTTTTCCTTTTGCATAAAATTCGGCTCTCTTCCAGTGCCGTAACGCTTGTTGTGCTGCGATTTCAGCACGCGTGCGAATGACTCGTTCTTCTTCATCACTTTTTAACTGATCTGGGAATTGAACGAGAATTTGGTCAGCTAGAATCTCTGCCTCATCAAGCATGCCACCCTCGTATGCAGGGCCCTGATATGCCCGAAGCTTGGATTGAAGGGCAAACAAATGAGCGGGCATTAAAAATTCACTATCAGGATACTCTGTGCGTAAGACTGAATAGTAGTAATCAGCATCAAGCCATTCAGTCTCTAGGAAATGTGCATTTGCTTGTGCCATCAGACTATCGTCGGCAAGCGAACCACGTGGGTCATTCAGGCGGACGTGTTCGTACGCCTTGAGAGCTCTCCCTCGTGTATCAAACAGTGGCCGACTGCGATTAATCAGGTTTGGTATCAGGAGCGGTATATGGCTTTTTTCATCAATAGCCAGCCAATATTGTGCAATCACGAACTGTCGTTTCGCTATGCGGTCAAGATACCTTGTGTTCGGATATTTTTTAACGAGCGCATCATATTGATCTTCAGCCTTTGGATATTGATCAGTGAAAAAAAGACATTCCCCGACTTGCCACATAGCATCTTCTTCAATGGCAGAATCTGGCCAACGGTCGATAACTCGATGGTACTCTTTGAGAGCAGCTTTGTAATCTTTCTGAACAAACAGATCATCTCCCTCATGGAGAGCATCTTTCGCTACAGATTCGTTTGGCCCACGCCCAACAAGCTTCTTAAATCGCCGTTTTATTGTGTCGCCCCTCAATGCATTCCAACCGAAGTCTTCATTATCCGGTGTAAACTCTGATGAGATCACAGAGGAGGACTCATCATCAAGGTTCTCTTCTTGCCCTGAATCAATATCGCTCCATGGCCATGTAGGCTTCGTGAGTGTTGCGCAGCCACTTGAAAGGAGCGTAACAAGGAACACTGTGGTCAATGTGAAGAAGATTGACCACAGCCTTACGTTTAGTGGGCGCTTCATCGTTGTTTCTCACGTAACGGGGTCAAAGTTGTCGCAAGCCAATGGCTGGTTTTCAGACGATATCCGAGCATGTTGGCGAATAATGTATTCATAATTGCGCGAAGCTCCCCGAGCGGAGCTTTCGAAGGAGATTCCCACACGCTTTTGTCGAATGATTTAGCAAGTTGTCGTAGGGAATCAATTGCTTTGTCTGAGACGGATACAACCGATCGCTTTCCTCTTCGACAGTGTGAGCAGAGGCCTCCCCCGGCGAGCATGCCAAACGATATTCGTCGTCCGTGCAGTGGTTTTTGGCATTCTGCACAATGGTGAAGTGATGGAAGCTGTCCAAGTTGATGAAGGACACCCAGTTCTGTGTGGATAACAAGGGCTGCAACAAAGCTGGGACTCTGCATGGATCGCTGACTATGGCTCTGTCCAGGTCTTGGTGCAGAGAGGAGTCGGATCGCTTGTGTGGCGAGATCAAAGAGCTGGGGTTGCGGGTCGGCATCAACAGTGACTGAATCCAAAAGTTCGGCGATGTAGAGTCCGGCTGCAAATGATGCTTCATGAGGCCCGACGCGGAATCGGTGTTCAAGGAATGCCTCTATAAAAAGATCAAGATTGCCAGATTGACGATGTAAGACGAGTACCTGACAGATAGAAAGGAGGTCAAGGGCGGCGTCAAATTTACTTTTCGGTCGCCACGCTCCCTTTGCCAATCCCCGTACCTTACCGCCCTCCCGGGTCAGCAGTGTGATGATTGCACTGGTTTCACCAAATGGTCGGGCCCGCAGGACGAGAGCCTGAGCCTTTTCGGCACTCATGGTGAGTCAGGTGTTTGGGGCAATCTTGAGACACGGAGCCTATCGATTTGATGGCTTGAGCATGCCAATATTTCGAGAGAGACGCCATCCGAGGTTATGGTCTCGCCCACTAAAGGTATTCGTCCAAAGAGATGAAAGGCGAAGCCTCCAATCGTGTCGTAATCAGCTTCCTCAGGTAACACAAAATGCATTCGCTGATTTAAGTCATCGATGGGAACGGTAGCTAATGTCTCACACATATCATTTGATTGTACAAGAATCCCATCAGTAAGTGTTTCATCGTGTTCGTCGGTGATTTCTCCAACAATTTCTTCCAGAGCATCTTCAATTGTCACAATGCCACACACCCCACCAAATTCATCTGTCACAATTGCCATATGTGATTTGCCATGTTGTAAGTCACGGAGAAGTGACTGGACACTCATAGTTTCCGGAATGAAATAGGGGGGGCGAAGAAGGTCACTGATATTAGGAGTTTTGTGTTCACCCTCATTTGCAGCGTATTGGTGCTGAGCCAGTTCGGATAGAATTTCACGTAAATGAAGAACTCCAACAATGTCATCTGGTGAAGACTTCCATACTGGAAGTCTTGAATATCCGCTTTCTACAGCAGCCTCAACAGCTTCTTTCCAGGCGGAGCTCAAAGGGATACCAATTACTTGCGTACGAGGCGTCATGATTTCTGAGACTTGAGCATCTTCGAGTTCCATAACTCCCTCAATCATTTCTCGTGCCTCTTCATCAAGATGTCCTTCGCGGTGAGCTTCATCCATCGCCAGTCGGATTTCATCCTGTGACTCGTCAGCGGTAGCCTGATTCTTGCTTTGATAGAGCACCCACTGTACGGCTTCTACGCATTTCGTAATCGTTTTGGCGACCGGTGTGACAAGCCGGATGAGTGGACGCCATAACCACCATGTCGTCACAACGATCCAAACTCCAGCAAACTTTGTAAGGGTCATTGGTATGATGACAAGGACAACCCAACAGAGGCCTGCCCAAAGTCCGGCCGCCAAGGTGGTGGTAAGTGTCTTGGATATGAAAAAAGTCGAAGCTACCCCTGCTAGAACCACCACCGTCGCAGCAAAAAAAGCAATTCCTTCACTGGCTCGCACGAGTTCTTCATAGACATCGGGCAGACCTTTTTTGCGGCATATCTCTTGAAGTTGATGTCGCTTTGCACCCCGGATTGCACGGGATTGTAGTGCTGCTAGGCTCGCGATGGTTAATAAAAAGATTGCAGTTGGCATAAGAATGATTCAGGCACGATAAAAGGGTTAGCGTTGTTCACAAGTAGTTTTAGGACGTCTTCTCGGTGGACTAGGAAGCCCAATTGCTCTCATCAACGACCGTTCTTTTCTTCGCATGGAAATTCTCTCTGATGGTGTTTGGTCGTTATATCCTTTGAGATGAAGAAGGCCGTGAAGAAGGTAGTAGGTTAATTCATGGTCTGGACTCCAGTGGTACACGAGAGCCTCCCGAGAAGCGGTCTCAGCACTCGCAATAATTTCACCGCGGATGCTGTCACGATTCCTGTGAGGCGTGTGTTGTGATCGTTCAGGGCCAGAGAGATCGAAGGAAAGCACATCTGTTGGGCTAGGAATGCCCAGCCACGCTTCGTGTAGTTCAGCAATCTCTTTATCATTTACAATTGCCAGGCTAATGTCGGCTTCTGATATTTTTAGTGAATGTATTGCAGCCATGAACCGATACTTGAGTGTCTTTGAACATACGGCAGTAGCCCGCTGACGATTGCATATAACGACATTCTTCCTGTTGAGGGAAGATTGCCCTGCTGCGAGAGGAGTTGTAGCACATCGGTTCTGGGCGGCCACTAGGCTGTCCTCTGATCCGGATATTTGACTCGACCGTGATACACAGCCGTGAGACTTTTAACCAGACTATGCTCAATAAGCCGAAGCTCTTCAAGCGTCAATCCACAGTCTTCAAACTGGCCATCAAGGAGCCGTTTCATAGCGAGTTCGTGTACAAGGCTTGAAATTCTTGCTGGTGTCGGTTCAGTGAGTGAGCGACTGGCGCTCTCAACAGCATCAGAAAGCATCAGGACTGCTGACTCTCGCGTACTTGGACGAGGTCCAGGATAGCGGAATGTTTGTTCATCAACGCTACCACTGTTTGGATCAGTCTGTGATTTTTCAGCAGCACGTCGGTAGAAGTATTCTACAAGTGTTGTGCCATGGTGCTCCAACAACAAGTCAACAATAGGTTGAGGAAGGTTGTACTGACGAGCCAGTTCAGCACCTTCTTTTACGTGCGCAATGATGATGAGGCTGCTCATCGCTGGCACTAATGTCTCATGCCTGTTTTCTTGTCTGTTTTGATTCTCAACGTAGTAAGCCGGCTTGAGCATTTTTCCAACATCATGAAAATAGGCTCCAACTCGAACGAGAAGCCCTCGGGCGTTAATTGCGTCAGCTGCAGCTTCGCCAATGCTGGCAACGTTGATCGAATGGTTATAGGTGCCTGGAGCCCGACGGACCAGTTCTTGAAGAAGTGGATGTGCAACATCACCGATCTCAAGCAGACTGAGGTCGGTGAGGACGCCAAATGTTTTTTCTACAAATGGCAGTAATCCTGTCATGAGAAAGCCTGCCAAGACCGTCCATATACCAGTTCTGGCTGCTTCAAAAAGAAGATAGAAGTCCAGTGGATGTTCTTCGAGAAGGTTAGCGCCGATCTGAGTTGTCATAGCAACAGCACCAGCCCATAAGCCCACGTAGATCAATTTGCTCCGACTTCGGATACGACCCATCCAAAAAATTGTTGCTGCCGCGGCCGCGGTTAGTGTTATGTAATCAGCCAGTCCCTGGCCTAAACCAACAACGAGAACAAGAGCTACTTCAGCTACAAGCAGCAATGCAAGATCTTCATCGTAAGCGATGGCGACAGTCATCGCGAAAACTAACAGAGGCAATATTTCAGCATGCCACGCATCGCCCGAAGCAAAAACACATGCAGCCATTGTTGTAACAATCAGTACAAGCAATGTCGCGATATGACCAAGATCAACCATGACATCACGATGATGAAGGTGGAGGTAGAAACCGGCAAGTGTGAACATTGCTACGAATAATCCAAACAACGAAGTAGCTCTTCCAAAACGTTCACTCACAGGTTGTTGCCGTAGAGATTCTTCGTGTTCGAGTTTAAGAAGCGTAACTTGCTCGTTGGTGATTTCCTCACCAGCAGGAGCGAGTAGGTCACCTGCTGAATAGCGAATGAACTGCTCAGGAGTTTTTTCCACGGCTTCATTCTTTGCCTTGGATGTAGCCTCACTATCAACTTCGAGTGAACCAGTCAGTCTCGGATCAATCCACATGAATACTCGATCGGTGAGTGGGCCAGACCCCAACTCATCAGCGAGTCGTGCTTTCAAACGGATCTTGGCCTCTCCAAGCAGCACATCGGCAACCTGAACCCGTATCATTTCAGTCGTATTTCCAAGAGGGTGTACATCGATTTCAGTCTGACTGCCGTCATCGATGCCGTGTTGGATTTTTTCGAGTACGCCCTGAGTTTCTAATAACGCGAATGCGCGATCAACCGCTTTATTAAATTCGAGTAGCTTCTCTTTTGAACTTACTGGGTTTCGGAAGGCGGTGAATGCTTGTTCTGCTTGAAGCTTTTCGCGTGAGAATTCTGTGACAGATGGGATCGACTGCTTTAATTGCTCTCCTACGACTGAATCTGATTCTGCCACGGATTGTGCCTGTGCTCGTATCACATCATCGGCGAAACCGATGTCTCCCGTTGATGGACTCGTGCCAGGTTGCTTCTTGCCTACTGTCGTTTCCTGACCAAGAGTTTGTGATTCCAAGGACAGGGTCGGATTATCGTTACGTGGTTCTGCTTGTGTTGAAAAATCCGGTGGCTCGGGGGCCATTGGTGGCTCAGCAGGTTTTACAACCGTCCCTGGAGATGGTACCGGGAGTCTCTCAAGAACTGCCGCTGTTTCCGGAGCGAACTCGAGCCACGCGGCACGTGAGACACCAGCTAAGGTCTCCGCTGCTGCAATTTCAGCCACTCGATTCTTCAATCCGTCACGAATACGAACCATAGGAGACCGGTCTTGAATGTAAACGACACGGACCTGTGATGTTGCCCGCTGTTGTGCCGCACGAGTTCTTGCGAGATCAGGCTTCTCAAATGCAACTCGGGCCACAACACCTCGAGGAGCAACAGATCCAATCCTGAATGCGAATGGTTGCGACCACCCACGGAGCAGAATTAAAAGAAAAAATGCAGCCAGAAGGCAAAGCCCAAGGCGTACAAGCACCTCAGAACGAGAGATTGTTTCCAGGAGTCGTCCCCAGAAACTCTGCGGGCCTTCCATTGAAGAGGCTCGACGAATGCGGCGGCGAAATGAGGACGGGGCAATACTCATCGGTGTTTACTGAATAGTCTCTCGTTCTTGAATAAAGAAATGAACTATCTAATTATTCCTCGTAAGCTTTAACAATGCGCTGAACAAGAGGATGCCGAACAATATCACCGCCTCCAAGACTAATTCGGTGGCAGCCGGAAACCTCGCCGAGTCGTTCCATTGCATCAATAAGTCCACTTTTGCGGTTTGAAGGGAGATCAATCTGTGTCGTGTCCCCCGAAATCACCATCTTTGATCCAATACCAAGGCGGGTCAAAAACATTTTCATTTGTGCCGCAGTTGTATTCTGTGCTTCATCCAAGATGACAAAGGCATGATTCAATGTTCTACCTCGCATGTATGCAAGTGGAATCATTTCTATGACATCCTGTTCCGTAAGTTTCTTCAATAAATCAAAGTCCATCATTTCTCGGAGAGCATCGAGTAAGGGACGAAGATATGGATCAATTTTTGCCTGGAGGTCACCCGGAAGAAAACCAAGGCTTTCGCCCGCTTCAACGGCTGGTCGCACAAGTACAATCTTGGTGACGTGTTGTTCACGAAGAGCAGACACAGCCATTGCGACTGCCAGAAATGTTTTACCGCAACCAGCTGGTCCCTCACAAAATACAATGTCAGATTGCCGGATAGCACGCACGTAGTCAGCTTGACCTGTTGATCGAGGAACTATGCGGCCACCGGGGCGATGCACTTCGATTGATTCTTGATGCATCAATTTTTCAGAAGCAGTATTTCCATTGAGTAATCGTTCAACAATTTGTTCTGTAATGATGCCATCGGTCCGAAGGGATTGATCAAGAGATTCAAAGATCTGCGTAGCTTTGTGTACAGCAGCATCCTCTCCCTCGATGTGAATTTCTCCATCTCGGGCAGAAATTCCAACATCCAGAGCAGTTCTTATTTTTCGGAGGTGTTGATCACGCGGCCCGAAAAGTTCTAAGAGCCGCTTCGAATTGACTACTGCAAGCGTTGAGCGAGACATCAAAGTCCATTAACCGAGTGTGGGTTGATGGCCTCGAGGAAAGTGTGCGTCTGTCACGTGACAAACATGCAGAAGCCAAACTACTGTTCGACTCCTTCCATATAATACTCTGGCAGGAGAATCGTTCCCAAGGGGTATCATTAGAATGGCTGAATTATCTAGAAAAAACCTTCAGTATGCCCGAAAAGAGGGTCTTTCACTAAAGGGCATTCACCCAGAGAAACCATGCAACGGGTGCAGCAAAGAGTAGCGAGTCAATGAGGTCGAGTGTTCCGCCTAATGCCCCTAAGGATTTGCCAGAGTCCTTGGTCTTGAATTCTCGCTTGATGAGCGACTCTGCAAGATCACCAACCATTCCAGCAAGTCCGACAAATAATCCGAAGACAAACCATCCACCAAGAGGCTGTAGCGGTAGGCCACCGTTATATATGAGTGAGGATTGCAGGATCACCCACGCCGTAAATAGCGAGCCAGCCAACGACGCAAAGGCACCCTCAAAGGTTTTGCCAGGACTAAGTTTTGGTGATAACGGGATTCGGCCGAAAGCAGATCCGATGAGATATGCAAAAATGTCACCAGCTTTGACAACTGCGATAAGACTCAATAGCGGAATGATTCCAAAATATTTTGGTGTTGTTTGCTCGAAGCCTAAACTCGCAAGATTGACAAGTCGTAATCCCACCATAAAAGCCATAGGGAATCCTAAGTACGTCAATACAAAAACACCAGCAGCTAATCGATCAAGAGATTGGCTGCTAGTGCGAGTAAGTAGGATTTCTTGAACAAAGAGCAGACCAATAGCTACCGTCGCAGCCAGAGCAGACCAGCTGAGGGCTGCTACGGGAGCGGTATCTCCTGTATCAGAGACCATGGCTTGAGTCCCGACTGCAACAGCCAAAAAGATTGCAACGACGCCTATGCGAAGGAGTCCTCCTTTGAGTTGGATACGCCGCTTCGCATAGAGACCAAGAAACTCATTCACTCCGCCAACAGCTAAGAGGATTAAAATTGGAAGTAGCCACCAGCCAGGGAGTCCGCCAAGGAATCCAGTAGCGTCGGCCCAGGTTAATGCTGCAAAGCAAGAAATAAGACTACTTGAGACGATTATCCGTGAACCTATTGTTGCGAATCGGCTTGGTTCTCTCTTCATGATGAAGCAAGGCCTCCAAATCGTCGCTCGCGTGACTGAAAAGCAGTGATTGCTTGATCGAGATGTCCCTCAGTGAAATCAGGCCAGAGGTCTTGTGTTACCCAGAATTCTGCGTAGCTCATCTGCCACAGTAGAAAATTACTTATTCTCATTTCGCCGGCAGTTCGAATGAGGAGGTCCGGATCAGGCATGCCGTTCGTCTCTAATTGAGATTCGATGCTGCGCTCATCTATTTCATCCGGATCAAGTTGCCCAGAGGCAACTTGATGAGCAAGCTTTTTCGCGGCTTCAATAATTTCAGCCCGTCCCCCATAGTTTACCGCCAGACAAAGTCGCATGCCGTCATTTCCGCGACACATATCTACCGTTTCATCGATGGCAGCGAGAGTCCTGCTAGGCAAACCGTCGCGATTCCCGATCATCACGAGGCGAATGCGTTCACGCATCAGGAGGGATCGTTCTTCAATCATGTACTGCTCGAGAAGGAGCATTAGGAAATCGAGTTCGGCTTGGGGTCGCTGCCAATTTTCACTCGACAGGCAATAGAGGGTAAGTTGTTCAATACCACGTCTTGCAGCATGTTCAGTGACTTTGCGAACACTTGTAACACCTTGCCTGTGACCTTCAATGCGTGGAAGAGTTCTCTTCTCAGCCCAGCGACCATTGCCATCCATGATCACGGCAACGTGCTGTGGTAGCGGCCTATTCGTCGATATAGCCTGCTGTTGACTTGCTGTCCGAGGCGTTTTGTTTATGGATCGGGTGGCAACAGAGTTGTTCACACCGTCGCTCGTTCCTGTTGGGTATTTGGAGGACATGGTGCGGGCTTCGTACGGTCGGTGCGGAAAATAGTTTGCTCTCGATCAGGCCCAACTGAAACGATTGTCACCGGCCGACCAAGAAGTTCTCCTATGCGATCTATGTACCGAATGGCATTTGCCGGTAGATCAGACTCATTACGAGCACCAGTCAAATCTTCTTGCCAACCAGGAAGTGTCTCGTAAACGGGTTCCGAATTTTTCAAATCATCGATCTGGCTAGGAAACTGATCTACAACAGTCCCATTTATACGATAGCCAGTACAGATTTTAACCTCATCGAGTTCAGCGAGAACATCGAGCAGCATGACGGCGAGTTCATCAGCGCCTGAGAGTCGGGCAGAATACCGAGTGGCAACTGCATCAAACCAGCCGCAGCGTCGTGGTCGTTGAGTCACAGTACCAAATTCGTTACCGCGTTCTTGAAGGTGTTTTCCAACCTTATTATCTTGCTCAGTTGGAAGAGGACCGCCTCCAACTCGCGTAGAATATGCTTTCAGAACACCGATGGTTCGTGTGATCCATCGTCCCGGAACACCCGATCCACTCGAAACACCAACGCCGGAAGAGTTGCTGCTCGTGACGAATGGGAAAGTACCATGGTCGATATCGAGTAGTGCACCTTGTGCGCCTTCGAATAAAACCGGCTTGCCACTCTCAACAGAATCTAAAAGATAATTCGTTGTTTCGCCGACGTAGTCACGGAGTCTTTCTGCATAACCTCGGTATTGATCAAAAATCTTGTCACCATCAAGTTCGATGACGTTGCTACCAGCTGGTTGACTTGCTTCAAGAAATCGGCGTTTGACTTCAATAATGTGATTGAATGTTGAACGAAAGTCTGAGCGATAGAGATCTCCGAGCCGAATAGCCAGTGACCGACCGACTTTATCTCGATAGCAGGGGCCAATTCCTCTTCCTGTGGTCCCAATTGATTCGCCACTCGACAGGCTTCCATTGAGAATGCCATCCTCAATCACATGCCATGGGAAGACAACGTGGGCTCTATCACTTAATCGCAACTTGCCGGTAACGTGAACGCCCCGTGACTCAAGCATGTCAATTTCACGTATTGCACTTGCTGGGTCGAGAACAACACCACCGGTCACGACACAGGTAACATTGTCACGCAGGATGCCGCTTGGAATCAGGGAGAGTTTCCATGTCTCGCCTTCTGATACTACCGTGTGCCCAGCATTTGCGCCACCTTGATACCGAGCGACAATATTGTGATTTTCTGTCAGGATGTCGACAAGTTTGCCTTTGGCCTCATCACCCCACTGCAAACCAATGACACAGGTTCCGGGCACGCTGGAGTCCCTTTACTTAGAGAGTTCTTTTCGGGCAGCTACAAAACCACCACATTAATCAATAAGCAGAGTCTAAAACTAGGTTTTTTTGGGTCAAGCGGGTGGTGGTTGGGCCGCCTTAGCCCTACTGTTTCTGCAACATACGACAAGAAGCCCCTTAGAGCGGTAGCGTGCTGTATGTAAGATTTAGCGGTGTGTTACAGGTAAACTTATTTTTAAAGTTTTATGGAGAGCCATTTCGATGTCCTCGATAGAACTCATATTCTTTGGATGTTAGGTATTCATGGTGAAGCACGGGGCCGGTCAAGTTTTTCACGTGAATGATGATGAGGATGGATGCACGATTGCATCCTATCTGCGGCAGCAAATAGCTGGAACAAGTTGGGCAGTTGCAGAACGGTGGATTCGTAATCGACGTATTATGGTTCATGGAAATGTTTGTGTCGATAATGCGAGACGTTTGAAATCCGGTGAGGTTGTAAAAATTCTTGACGTGCCTGCTGCTGCGCCACCCGGTTCCCAAGATGTAAAAATCGTCTTTCTCGACGACCAGCTTGTTGTTGTTGAAAAGCCCGCTGGCATGACGACAACTCGGCACCATGAGGAAGCTGGGTGGCCCACTCGCCGCCGCCAGTTGCAGCCTACGCTTGATGAATTTTTGCCAACGGTGATTGGGCGATTCTTAAAAGCTGTGGGAAAAAATAAAAAAAGCAGCGGGTCAAGAAAAGAGAGAATCCATCGCTCTGGTCCCATTCGAGCTGTTCATCGTATTGATCGAGAAACAAGCGGCCTTCTGGTCTTTGCTAGGACCGTACCTGCGGGAAGAATATTGGCAGAGCAATTTCGACAGCATACGACGAAAAGAAAATACCTGGCCATTGCCGTTGGTCGAGTTGGGAAAGGTACTGTAATCTCAAGTCTCGTACGCGATCGCGGTGATGGACGGCGGGGTTCCGCAGATGATGGCACAGGAAAGCATGCCGTAACACACGTTCAGCCATGTGAACATTTTGGTGACGAATATACCCTGGTAGAGTGTCGTCTTGAGACGGGAAGAACACATCAAATCCGGATTCATCTTGCTGAAAGTGGGCACCCAATTTGCGGTGAGCGGGTCTATGCGGCTCCACGAGGATCGACATTGAAAGACCGGTCACTGGCACCACGAGTGGCTTTACATGCTGCTGAATTAGGATTTGTCCACCCAGTAACTGGTGAGGACATCCTCTTCGAATCACGGCTCCCGAAGGATTTTCAAGATGTTTTAAGAAGGTTGGGAAAGACTTGTGGACGAGAACTTGTGGACGAGAGATAACTGAGTTTTCACGCTCAACAAAATGACACTTCAAAACACGGGACGCATAGTGATTTTGCTCGCAGCGTGCTAGGCAACGATTCAAGCACTTAGCTAGTGATCGGACCGAATGCTTCGGGCAGGACAAGGACGCGAACCTTCCTGGATAGAGTGTCGAAAAATATCACCAGCACTGGTGCTATCACGTGGCTCATAAGAAGGGAGCCAACGACGGATGGTCCATCAGAGGGTTTGACCGGCTTGACCTCTCAAAACCTGGCATGACACCATTCAGCCCACCGAACTCTTGGCAGGAAAAGGACGCGACAATTCTTCACATCGCAGCCGGACTTGCCGTGGTAAAGAGAATAGAAGATCGCTCGTTCAGGCTTTGGTGATCACGGACGTTCTTCGATAACTTTACCAAGTTGCTTGTTTTGGACTGTGTTGTGGATAATAAGTGCTCTTACCAATTCTTCCGGAGACGTAGTGTGGGAATTATTCAAGGCATTCTTGCCTGTGTAGGCAGACTGATGATAGCTGTAATCTTTTTGCTCAGTGCCCTGGGGAACAAGATTTGGAACTTTAGTAGCGTCGCCGAACTCATGGCATCAAAAGGCATGCCTCAAAATATAATTCTGGGAATACCAGCTCATAAGTATTTATTGTGCGGTGCAATATTTTTTTTGATTGTTGGGGGAATCTCAGTAGCTATCGGGTTCAAAGCTCGTCTCGGTGCTTTCATGCTGCTTCTGTTTTTGCTTGCCGCAACCTACTACTTCCATGATTTTTGGAATGCCGAGTCCGATCAGCAGCCAGCTGAAATGATCCAATTTCTAAAAAACTTAGCGATCAGTGGCACGATGCTATTCATCATTGCTAATGGAGCTGGCCCGGGAAGTCTGGATAAGCGGAAGAAATCGAAGCGTGCAGGCAGTGGTTCGCAGCCGAGCGGTCGAGAGTCAGACAAAAACCGCGTAGCAAATTCTGATGCAGAGTCTTCCGAGTCGCTCAACAATGTTAGGAACAAGACTCCGGGATTCGGCGGCTAATCGACGAAGCTACCCGGCAAGGATTTGAACCTTGACTAAGGGTACCAAAAACCCTTGTGCTACCGTTACACCACCGGGTAGTGAGATTGCCGTAGTATAGCGTGTTTTTCACAGCTCTGCTGTAGATCAATATCTTTTCGTTTGAAGTGTTCAAAAGTGCTTTGCCAATGACCGAAACTATTTTAAACATTCGGTACTTTTTGCTTCAAAAGTGTAAAAGAAAACATGCTCTTTCAAACAATCTGATTCTCCCTCAAAGAACAAGCTTAATCACGATGGTGTGGGTTTACCGCAGGTAGTCTTGTCGGCATTGTATGAGAATTAGGAATCTGATTTGTTGGGCGATTTAGAATACTGGTCACGGCAAAAGAAAGTTGTTCCAACTCTATCGCAAGGTCTACTGCTACTTCTTGTACCCCTGATGGAAGCGTCAGTGTCACAGGAGCGAAATTGACAATGCCCTCAATGCCAGCTTTTACGAGATCATTGGCTGCTTCTTGCGCCTGACTAGCAGGGACAACAACCATCCCGAGTCGAATCCCTTTTGTTTTGACAGTTTGAGGTAATTCACCGAGGGGTTGAATCTGAATGCCCTGGATAACCCGCCCTATTTTTCTTGAATCTGCATCAAATGCCGCTTCGATTGAAAAATTCTGTTGTCCAAAACCTTTGTATCCAAGAAGTGCTTGGCCGAGATTGCCTGCTCCAATCATTACGACAGGCCAGGATTGGTTTGTTCCTAAGATGTCACGCATGGCTCTAATGAGTTCATCACAACGGTAGCCAACTCCCGGGTAACCGAATTGTCCAAAGAATCCGAGGTCTTTTCTTACCTGGGCATCACTAAACCCGAGAAGAGTACCAAGCTGGCTTGAAGAGATGGTGTCCTCGCCTGCGACTTGAAGCCGTTGCAGTTCTCGAAGATAGAGGCTGATCCTGCTGACAACGACCTTTGGGACAGTGGCGTCCGAAGGCATCTCGTGCGTGCGTTCATTTGTGTCTTCAGTCACCATGAAATATCTGCCAGACCCCAGTGGAATAGTAACGACTCTACCCGGAGGGAATGAATTATCGCAAATGATTCAAGTGCAATATCCGGATGTAACGATTGTAATACCCCAGAGACAATAGAAAAAATACAACGATCCGGAAAAGAAATCGTCCTGCGCAGAGTTTATGGGCGAAGTTTAAAGAGTACAAGCTATCTATCCACTGTTTGTATCAGTCAGTGCCTGCTGTGTATCCAAGAATAACGGATTAATTTCTTACGGAATCGTAGAGCGAGAGAAAGCATTATGAAAAAGATTTTTGTCTCTGCCATGCTGTTGATAGCAATGGGGTTGTTAAGTGGAAGGGCCGTTAACGCTGCTTATTGCGGGTTAGCTACTTATCAAAATGCAAAAACAAAAGTGTCATCGGTAAGTTTCGCAAGAGCGCGTAAGAACTGCACACAATTCGAAAACAGTGAACCATCGTGTGCAGCTTCATCATGCTGCGGACCTCGGCTTGTGAAGGATGTTGTCTACGAGAAGAAGCAGTACACCTGTTACAAAACTGTGTGTGAAAAAGTTACGGAGCAGAAGGAAATTAAATGTATTCGCTACGAGAAAGAGCAATGCTTCAGAGATATCGAGTACACATTATGTAAACCAGTCTGGGAAAATCGAACGAGAACGATCCCTTACACAGTGTGCAAGCCAGTGTATGAGACGCGAACGAAGGAAATTCCTTACACGGTATGCAAGCCAGTGTACGAGACTCGTGAGCAGTGCTACACGGTGTGCAAACCAGTGTATGAGACGCGAACGAAGGAAATTCCTTACACGGTATGTAAGCCGGTGTGGGAAACACGAGAGCGTGATGTTTGTCATACCGTTTGCAAGCCAGTGCGTTATACAAAAACAGTAAAGGTCTGCAAGGGACATTGGGAAACTGAGAAGTGTGAGATTCCAGGACCTGTGGTTACCAAGTGTGTTCGTCAGCCTGGCTGCTGGGAGTCTGATTGTTCCGGGAGACGGTGTTATCGCCCCGGGCCAGTAAAAAAGATTCAGGTTCAATGTCCATCACGAACAATTTGTAAAAAAGTTTGGGTCCCTGAAATTTGTGAAAAACACATTGACTGTGTCCGTTACGAGCGGGAAACCATTGTGAAAAAGCAGTGTTATAAAGTCTGTAAAATGGTTCGTGAACAACGGGTAAAGACTTCGTGCTACAAGGTCTGCAAGATGGTTCCTGAGCAACGAGTACGAACATATAAAGTCTGCAAGATGGTTCCTGAGCAGCGAGTGCGAACCTGCTGCTACAAGGTCTGCAAGATGGTTCCTGAGCAACGAGTACGAACATATCAGGTTTGCAAGATGGTGCCTGAGCAGCGAGTGCGAACCTGTTGCTATAAGGTCTGCAAGATGGTGCCTGAGCAGCGAGTACGAACGTATAAGGTTTGCAAGATGGTGCCTGAGCAGCGAGTTAAGACATGCTCCTATCAGGTGTGCCGAATGGTTCGTGAAGAGCGATGTCGTGAAGAGTGTTACAAGGTTTGCAAGATGGTGAAAGAGACGCGGACAAAGCAAGTGCCATACTGTGTAACGCGGCCAGTTCATTACACGAAAACCATTGATGTTTGTCGCATGGTTCCGAAGAAGGTTGCATACACCGTGACCAAATGTGTCCCCAAAACCGTTTGGCGTGAGGCTCCGTGTGAGCCGTCATGCGGATGTGAGAATTAAGACAACCTAGTAAGTCTCAACTAGCTACTCATTTACGAGATTATAAAAAATACGGCCCGGATCGAATGATCCGAGCCGTATTTATGTTTGGCTTTACTTTGTGTTGTATGCTCTCGTTATGCTTCTGGCTCAATCGACGCCGACATGGCACCCTTTGACCTTCGGAGGAGTTTATCTGCACCAAAAGCATGAATTTGATCGCGTTTGAGTTCAGCGTGCTCTCGGGTCGTAGTGAGCACAATGACTTTTCCTTGTTGGTCTACTTCGGTTGCCATTTTGATTCCTGCTGGTGAGGGATGACCAAATAGCTTTTGGAGCATGGAGACAACATACTGGTATGTATGATCATCATCATTCCAGAGAACAACATGGTAGCGAGGTTGTCGTCGTTTAGCCCTCTTCTTCCGCAAAACAGGGGCTTCCTCAATATCCGGAACAGCAGCAGTAGTTGGTTGGGTCATTACGTGTCTGGACTTTACAACTCGTGTCGAGGTTCAAAATCTTTGCCTTTGAGTATAGAGTCTTCATGACCCAGACAACCGTCGAAACTTTTTGATAGGAGAGATTTGTGCTCGATCGCCGTTTTGTTACCGACAATATCGATCTCGTTGCTGAGAACTGTCGTCTTCGAGGTGCTTCTGTTGACGTAGAAAAGTTTGCTGAGTTAGATCTTCTTCGTCGGAAATTACAGTTAGATATTGATCGCCTGAATCAAGAGGCCGGCCGAGTCAGTAAATCGATCGGTAAGGTGTCTCAGGATGAAAGAGAGCCACTGAAAATTGAAGGTCGTCGGCTTCGTGAGCAAGCCTCTGTTCTTCAAGCGAAGCAAACAGAAGTGCTTGAAGAATCCGATAAAATCCTGCGGTCTATACCGAACCTAACGCATTCCGATGCTCCACATGGTGGCGAAGAGGATGCAGCAGAAGTTCGTCGCGGTAGTGCACCGATTCCTCCCTTCCCATTTAAGCCTCGGGATCATGTTGAATTGGGTGAGAAGCTTAAGATTTTTGATTTTGAAGCGGGTAGTCGTGTTGCTGGGCATGGTTTTTATTTTCTCACCAATGATGGTGTACTTCTTGAGCTCGCGCTTCAAAAATATGTGATTGATTTGCTCATGCAAGAAGGCTTTACGGTCATGACGACTCCTGACGTTGCTCGAGATTCGATCCTCGAGGGTACAGGATTTATGCCAAGGGGGCCTGAGACTCAAATTTACTCCATCGGTAATAGCGACCTGTCGCTTATTGCGACTGCCGAGATAACACTAGCTGGTGCAATGTCTGAAAAGATTTTTAATAGCGACGAGCTTCCAGTAAAACTTTGTGGAATAAGCCACTGTTTTCGAACAGAAGCGGGTGCTCACGGTAGGGCGACCAGAGGTCTCTATCGAGTTCATCAATTCACCAAAGTTGAAATGTTCACTTTTACTGCACCTGACCAGAGTGATGCTATGCATCAGCAACTCCTCGACCTCGAGTGCAAAATTTTCGATGGGTTAGGAATACCTTACAGAGTTGTTGATACGGCTACTGGTGATTTAGGGGGGCCTGCATATCGCAAATATGATCTCGAGGCTTGGATGCCGGGGCGTGGGGAAGCTGGTGAGTGGGGTGAAGTAACGAGTACTTCGAACTGCACTGATTACCAAGCTCGCAGATTAGCAATTAGGTTTCGTAAACCAACGGAAAAGGGGACTCAGTTCGTGCATACGCTAAACGGGACAGCCGTAGCAATCAGTCGAGCAATTGTGGCAATTCTAGAAAATTTTCAACAAGAAGACGGATCGGTGAAGGTTCCCGAGGCTCTCGTCTCATGGATGGGGAAAGGTGTTATGACAGTCTCAAGCGGCTAAAGAATCACCACTTGAGACCGAATCGAGCGCCCTCTGACTGCCCCCCGATACCACCTTTGAGAGTCACATTCTTTTTCTTGCGTGGCTTTTCTGGACCGGCTGGCTCGTCATTTTCTTGATCGGAGAGATCTTCATCAGGAGAAGTTTTTGTAAGAGCTTTGAGAGATAGGGACAGTCTTTGTTCTGCAGGATCGACAGAAAGGACACGACATTCTATTTGCTCGCCTTCACTTACAACGTCAGAGACGCTGCGTATGCGTCGGGTCGCCAGTTCAGAAACATGAAGCAAGCCTTCAATGCCAGGCTCTAGTTTGACAAAAGCACCAAAGTCAGCAATTCGGCTTACTGTCCCTCGCACCGTCGATCCAAGCGAGTACTTCACATCTGCCGTTGCCCATGGGCTCTCGACAAGATCACGAATCGAAAGACCAATCTTTCCAGTGCTACTGTCTACTTTTTTGATCATGGCATGAACATGCTGACCAATTTTAAGAAGTTCACTGGGGTCACCTACTCGCTCCCACGATAATTGGCTTATGTGTACAAGACCCTCAACACCATTCCCAATATCTACAAAGACACCAAAGTCACGAATGGACCTTACGATCCCTTCAACTTTTTCACCAGGCTCTAACGTTTCAAGCATTTCTGATTTCGCATCTGCAGCTTGTTTTTCAATCACTGCTCGGCGAGATAGAACAAGGCGGCGGGCCTGTGGAACAACCTCTGTAACAAGGCTTTCGAGTGTCTGGCCAACCATTTCTTCAGGACTTTCGATTCTCCATGGACTAATGAGACTCATTGGCATGAAGCCTTGGATTCCTGCGACGTCACATTCAAGCCCACCCTTGTTTGCCCCGGTGCATCGTGCCGCAATAATCATTCCAACTTCAAGTTGTGACCAATCCTCTACTACAACTGCTCGGTTTGCGGGAGCGACCTCATAGAGGCCATCTTCCTCATTCCGTCCTCCCACGGATAGTTCTACAGTCTGTCCAACCTCTGGTATTTCATCACCTTCCTCAATGAGTACAGAAAGCTGAAGTGCACCTTGCCGTTGGTTCCCCAGGTCGATAAAAGCTGTGTCGGAGCCAACTGAAAGCACGGTTCCTTCAACTTTTGCACCGGGTGCAATGGGCTGATCGATAACAGACGTTTGCTCGAGTAATGTTTCAACTTCAAGTCCAGCAAGAGCGGCTTCAAAATCATCTTCAAGATCTTCATCAAGATCTTGTCGTAGGTTTGGAATACTCACTCGCTTCTGAGGTGGTAAGGCATCAGTAAATGCTGAAGCTTTTGAATCACGACCTGATCGTTTTTGCCGACGATCTTTGCGTGTTTGTTTTCCATCGACAGCACCGTCTTTTGATTTTAAAGAAGTATCTTCAGTGGGCGCCGATGGTGTGTCTGCTGCGTTTGAGGGGAGCTCTGATGTCACGTACGTGTAACGTGAAGCGGCACCTGGTTGTGCCGTATCTGGCCTCTGGGTGCCAATTGCGATTCTTCGCTTTGGTGGCACAGCAAGAGTTTGATCTGCTGATTTGTCGGTGGCGTCCTGTTCCTGCTGCGATACAGTCACGTCGTCGCGTTTATCTGACGACAGGTTGCTATCGCTTGTTTGAGGCTGGATAGACTCAGTGCTGTTGTCAGCCGTGTCATTCATCAGATGAACCTTGTGGAAAATGCGGGAAACAGGACTTGAACCTGCACGGTATTACTACCACTAGGCCCTCAACCTAGCGCGTCTGCCAATTCCGCCATTCCCGCGGAGAGTGAGATCAAACGGGTGTCGACAAGTGGCTTTCACAAGCCAACACCTGATGTGCTTTATTGTCGGCCCCTTTGCTCTTCAGTCAAGCGATCCACTGTTTGTGGGGCACCACTTGCTACCGGTATGACCTGTGTGGAAAGCAATACTTGGTGCATTCGGCCAATCGAAACAAGAACACCAAATAGGGAAATACTCCACACGAGATCACCAACAGGCATCCATCGGTAAAATGGCAGTGCTGCTACGTAACAGGTAATAAGGCCAGAAAAGGTATGGGAGTACATGGAGGTTAACGCCCAACAAGCAAAATTTGTTGTGGTGAAAAATAGGAGTGACGATGCAAGACATCCCCCGATAAGAGCAATCCACCCTTGGCGACGTATCAGGCTGCCAAATAGAACAGGACACGCAAGTGATCCGTACACAACCAGTGCCATTACAGTAGAGCCGTATCCTGGTAGTGCCAAGTTACTGATAGCAAGTGCTACAATAGGTACTGCTGCGGCAGCAAGAGAAATACCAAAAAGAGAGCCTGCAGCAAGTCCAATTGCGGCAAATGGAGTAACGCTATAGGCCGGTTGCCAAAGCCTCCCGCAAACTCCAATCGCAACGAGGGCTATCCACAGCACAATTTGTGTACGTGGACCGAATTTGAGTGCATCACCAAGTTTTGAATCCATCAAGCTGCCCGATTTATAAGAGATACGAATCTAGAATTTTGCTTAAATAACATACCGGAGTTTTCGTAAAGGCCCAGTGGTCTCTTGAAACACCGATACACTAGCGGTTTTTGTCGAACGAGCAAGTGAATGCGGTTAGCCCGGAGCCTCATTGCGAGAAGTGTCATAACAGGATCATCGACTATGCCGCAGTCACCAGCTACTTTCAGTACTTTTGTCATCGAGCAGTTAGCCGGTGGATTTACTGCTATTGGTATAAAAGTACCTGACCATACCCAAAATATAATGAATCGGCTGTTTATTGACGAACTATCGCAGATGTTTCTCCTTCTGCGGCAGAATCCACCCCGTGGTCTTCTTGTAGAATCCCGTCGAGAAGATTCATTTCTTGCTGGTGCTGACATTGATCGAATTGATGCAATGTGGACTCAGTCACCCGCTCAAATCATGGAGCTTTGTGACAAGGGGCGCACCCTCCTGAAACTGTTTTCGTCATCGTCATGGCCAAGCGTGGCGATTATAGATGGCGTTTGCTTAGGCGGAGGTCTTGAGCTTGCACTTGCGTGTGATTTTCGTATTGCGACCGAGAATCAGAAGGCGGTTCTCGGCATGCCGGAAGTGAAACTTGGGCTTATGCCAGGATGGGGAGGTACTGTTCGCTTGCCTCGACTCATAGGACCGGGCCCCGCAATCGAACTGATAGCGTCAGGCGAATCGGTCACGGGCGATCAAGCCCAAGCCATCGGTCTTGTTGATGCTTGTGTGTCATCGAGTTCAGCAAGAGCATCAGCACTTCAATTACTTGAACAATCAATCAGCACAGAAAGTTTTCGTAAACGTCGTCACGAACAACAACAGCCACGAATACTTGAAAAACCAGAGCATGATTTTTTACTAGCTACGATGGGTGCCGTAATTACTGGTCGTACAAAAGGAAATTATCCTGCCCCGGTGGCTGTGTTGGAAACAATTGTTCAAGGATCTGCACAGTCAGTACACGAGGCAGCAGCGCTTGAGAGCAAAGCATTTTCTGAGTTGGCAAGGACGTCTGTCGCGAAACAGCTTGTCCGTGTGTATCGGCTTAGTGAACGAAATCGTAAAGATGGAGGGCTTGATGACTCAATAAAAAAGTCTCCAGAAGAGTTTGTGGCCGTTCAGCGATTCAATAAGCCATCTGTTGTTGGTGCGGGCATAATGGGGGCCGGTATCACCTCGCGTCATTTGCGCTCAGGGTTTATTACGAATCTAGTTGACATCAATGCTGAGGTGCTTCAAAAAAACATCCCGTCTATTCTCGAGGAAGCTGCCTGGGATCGGTATTATCAAAAGACGAATTATAAAAAAGTGAGTGAGCTCACTGGCCTTCTTATGTCTTCAACACAGCTTTCAGCAATATCAGCCTCAGATATTGTTGTGGAAAGTGTTACTGAACGAACCGATTTTAAACAAAAAGTGCTCGCAGAAATTGAAGCCGTAGTTTCTGCAAGTACGGTTATATGTACTAACACATCAACAAATCCGATAGCGACTCTTGCTACAGCGCTTTCAGATCCAGCTCGATTTTGTGGAATGCATTTTTTCAATCCTGTTCGGCGGATGTCATTGGTTGAGGTCATTCGTGGCCCGGATACGAGTGACTCAACAGTTGCGGCTGTTGTGCTGCATGCGAAACGACTTAAAAAAGTTCCTGTGGTTGTTCGGGATAGCCCCGGATTTCTCGTGAATCGTGTACTGACACCGTATTTGCATGAATCGGTAGAACTGTTACGTGAAGGAGTCGATCTGGCGCGTATCGACAAAGTCTCACGGCGATTTGGCATGCCTCTTGGCCCTTTCGAACTGTATGACATGGTTGGTCTCGACACGGCATTTTATGCCGGACTCGTCATGGCAAATGCCATTGGTGATCGTATTGATGCCTCGCCTGTCATCCCAGCACTTGTAAAAGCCGGCTGGTTAGGTCGCAAAACAGGGTGTGGATTTTATAAGTACAACAGCACGGGGCATGATGCAAAAATTGATACTGTGAATGAGAAATTAAATACAGTCATCGAGCCATATCGTCTGCCTGAGCGACAGATAACTGATGAAAAAATTTGTGATCGACTATTTATACCCATGCTGCTTGAATCACTTTTGGTGCTTGACGAAGGTATTGTTCGAGACGGCTGTGACATTGATCTTGCGGTTATTCATGCGCTAGGATTTCCAGCATTCCGTGGCGGAGTGCTTGCATGGGGGGATTCCCTCGGTGCAACTGAGGTTGTGCGGCGACTGGATCAATTTGAATATTTAGGGCCCCGCATGATGGCACCAGCAAGGCTTCTGGCACATGCTGATTCAGGTCTTCCTTTTGCGGCAGTGGGAGAACGGGTGCCTGTTCCACAAAAACATGTTTGAGAGGGAAGAATGAAGAATAGAAAATATCCCCCAGAAAACACCCCTGTTGTTGTGTCTTGTTGCCGAACTGCAATTGGTCGTTCCCATTCGTCTGGTGGTGTTTTCAGAAAAGTTCGTGGCGATGAACTGTGTGCGCTTGTGGTCAAGGAAGCGGTTGCAAGGGGCTGTGTTTTGCCAGAACATATTGAGGAGGTAGTTGTTGGTGTGACCCAGCAGCGAGGTGAACTGGGTGGTAATGTAGCTCGGTCGATCGGCCTGCTAGCCGGATTGCCTACCAGCGCAGCGGCATCAACCACCAACCGGCTTTGTGGCTCATCATTGCAAGGTGTAGCGCAGGCATGTCACTCAATTATGGCTGGAGCCGAAGACGTTCATGTTGTTGCAGGTGTTGAGCATATGCAGCACCTTCCTATGGATTCTGAAATTGACTTCCATCCACGGGCTTTTTCCGGTTCTAGTCGGGCGGTTCTTTCAATGGGTTTGACTGCTGAGTATCTCGCAGCAAGTCGTGGTATTAGTCGAAGATCACAAGAAGAATACGCACTGGAAAGTCATCGGCGGGCGGCCCATGCGACGGAGACAGGTTTTTTTAAGAAGGAAATCGTTGAGTGCCCGGGATTGACTATCGATGGAGTTTCCACTCTAGCTGATCGAGATCAATCGATCCGCCCAGATACTAGCCTTGCTTTAATGAGTCAGCTCCGTCCTGCATTTCTGCCTAAGGTTGGGAGTGTTACCGCTGCTACAAGCGCACCGCTCAGCGACGGGGCAGCAGCAATGGTGGTAATGTCTGAGGCAGCAGCAAAGCGGTTTGGGCTCACGCCGCTGGTTCGTGTAGTAGGTACCGCGGTTGTCGGGATGTCACCCGCTTTGATGGGCTTGGGGCCAGTCTATGCAACCCGCAAAGTTTTGCGCCGCTCAGGAATAGATTTAAAAGAAATTGAAATCACTGAACTCAATGAAGCTTTTGCTGTTCAGGTGATTGCTTGTATGAACGAACTAGAGCTTGATCATGAAGTTGTGAATATTCATGGTGGAAGCTTGGCCATAGGACACCCCCTCGGAGCAAGTGGCGTTCGCATTGCTACCACACTTATACACACAATGCGTGACCGTCATGCTCGCTTGGGTTTGGCCACAATGTGTATTGGATTTGGGCAGGGGATAGCAGTTATCTTTGAGTTGGTAGAATAGAGTGTTCGAGAAACCCTAGGCTACTTGTCAATGACGCAGGCCATTCAGCTCATCTGTAGCCCCGATTTTTCTTTTGTAAACAAACGTAGTTATAAATAATGTTGGTAGACCAAAGGTTCGTATTGAAATCTTCGGCACGACGCTCAGTTTCATAGAACGCCTTGATATTTTTTGATGAGATTGCTGTATGGAAAAAACTTTACATTCCTCATTTGAAGGTACATCAAGAAGCTGGACGACCGAAGAGACGCCATCCTCGCTGGTTGAACTCCTGCTACAACGGTGTGATACAAGTTTTGATCATCTGGCCATCATTGATCCTCTGGCTGGGAAGAAGCTCGACTGGGGGCAGTTGCTTCAGCAGTCAGTTGCAGTTGCAGAACAACTAGAAGCCGCTGGTATGACAGCCGGTGATCGAGTGTTGCACATTGGTCCACATTCTGCTGCTTGGCCGATCGTAGACTTTGGATGTCTTTTAAGCGGTGTTGTCCACGTTGCGCTCCATGCTGAAGAAAATCAATCAGAACAGGGTAGCCATCTTCAGTTATATAAACCAAGTGGATTAATTTTATCAGGAGGTATTCGGTGTCGGTCTTTCACTCAACACGACTTGCCTTTGCTTGAGGTGCAGGTCAATTGGTCGACAGGCCGAATAGACTATGCCTCACTACGGCGTAGCATTGCTGAACGATTGCAAAGATGTGACCCTGATGGACCGGCAGCAGTGCTTATTTCGTCAGGAACAACTGGTCGACCAAAAGGTTTTGTACACAGCCAACGTTCACTCGTCATGAATGCAGCTGCGTCCGCAGTAGAATTTCTCGAAGAACCTGACGATATTCGGCTTTCGTGGTTGCCGCAGAGTCATGCGTTAGCAAGGGTCGGAGATCTTTATACAACAGTTGTTCGAGGAGGTGCATTAAACGTTGTTCGAGATCGCCGCCAGATTCTCGAGGCGTGTAAAAAAGCACCCCCAGCTGCAATTCTTGGAGTGCCAATTTTCTACGACAGATTGGCAAGAGCTGTTCAGCAAGGGAGAATTACTAACCTTTGTGATGCATTAGGCGGACGAGTGCGCGTTTGCGTCTCTGGCGGTGCGCCACTAAGGCAGTGGACAGCTCGGGTTTTTCAGCAACACGATGTACCACTTGTTGAAGGGTACGGTCTGGCTGAGGCAGGCCCTGTTGTTGCGGTATCGAATCCACGATGTAGGCAAGTCGGTACCGTTGGGCGTTCATTACGAGGTATAGAGATTAAAATCTCTGACAAAGAGTTTGAGTTGGGACAGATTTTTGTACGGACGCCTTGTCGGGCGTTGTCTGTGATTGACCCAGCGAGGGGTGGGACGGAGTTTCCAATCGATAACACGGCATGGTTAGAAACTGGTGATACGGGTGTAATAGATGAAGATGGTCAGTTGAGAATTACTGGACGAATGAACGATATTCTGACACTTTCTAACGGTACAAAGTTCTCCCCAACTGATATAGAGACAGCTCTACTTGAGGAACCAGCTGTAGCTCAGGTCTGCGTAGCAGGCGAAGGCCTTCCTTGGCCCGTGGCCTTCATCGTACCTGAGCCACTTACGGTAAAAGAGGTCTTAAAGCGATTTCGTTGTCAGGTTTGGAGCCGCAGTCAAGCGCTGTCGCACCCAAAAGTGCTTCGTTGGTTTTCTCGGAGGATAGGCATACAGCAGAAAGATTTACCTAAACGATTACGTGTGAAACGATTCGTACTCGTGGATCACCCATTCGATGTAGCACATGGAGAAGCAACAGAATCCTTCAAGATCAAGCGTCATGTTATTACTAATAACTTCTCACGCTATATGGAATTTTTTGAAGTGCAAGCAGGTTGCACTGAGGAAATGGTGCTGCCCAGAGTTGGGGTTATTAAAGACATGAAAAAAAATGACTCAGGCAAAAATGACTCAGGCAATGACTCAGGCTCTGCCCATCAGAGTGGACGTACCGATAGCCGACTCAACTCTGCGCTGTGGCAAGGAAGTAGTGCGGTGGGGCATGGAGGTGGATTTTCTTTTGCTGCGAAGCGGATGGTGGCAGGATTATCCAGCGAGGTGTCAGGAGTTGTCGATAACGCAATAGTAGCTATTCAGAAGCTTCGTGATAGTGATGAGCTTTACGATAAAACCGAAGGCATTCCAATGCCTGCAGCTCCGTTAGCCGACCCACCAGCACCACCAACAGGCAAGCTTTCAAAGGTTGCTGAGAAGGTGCTAAGTAAAACAGGATTGTGGGGTTTGTTTGTGCCGCAGGTCTACGGTGGATCGGGGTGTAGTTTCATCGAACTTGTGCAATCGATTACACGTTTAGCCAGTGTCAATCCTACTGTCTCCGGTTTGTTATCAGTTCACTCAACAATTGGCGCTGTTTCAGCAGTTACCGCATTTGGCTCTGAAGACCAGCAGCAACATTGGTCGCCGCAATTGGCTGAAGGTCATCCGCTATCCGTCTTTGCTGCAACTGAGCCCGATGCGGGATGCGATCTTCATAGAATTTCATCACGACTTGAGCATGACGGTAACCAGTTGTTACTCACTGGAACAAAAATATTTATAACTGGAGCGACGTATGGGCGGCTGGTTAAGCTCCTCGCCCTTTTTGAAGAAAAGCCCGTTGTTGTATTAGTTCAACTGCCTCAATCGAATACCCCTCATTTTACATTGCAAAGCTATGGACTTCATCCACTGAAGCACGCCCACAATAATGCATTGGACTTCCAACAATTCACGATTGATTCTTCTTGTGTGCTCAGTCCTGGTAAAGGTCCGGATGGCCAGGAAAGAGATGGGATGTCAATTGTCTGGCATGGGCTCAATCGTGGACGTGTCACATTGGCTGCACAGGCATCTGGAACCATCAGCCTATTGCTGGAGCAAGCAGTTTTATATTCCGGAAAACGATGTACTTGGGGGCAGCCAATTCAAACTCGAGAATTAGTGCTTGGACGTCTGGGAAGAATGGCGGCAGCTCAACTTGTCTGCGAAGCATTGTCTGGTTGGTCAGCGTCGTTAATCGATGACGGACGGTCAGGAGAACTTGAAGCCATTCTTGCTAAAGTGGTTGCAAGCCGTTGTCTGCGTCAGGCGGCAGTTGATGCACTTGGAATTCATGGAGGGCGTGCATTTCTTGTAGGGCACCCGCTCGGTGACTCATTTCATGATCATTTTGCCGCTGGGGTATATGAGGGTGAAAGTGATCTACTTGGATTGGCATTATTCAAGGGCATCGCAAAGCATCACCCACTTGCATCGAAGAGAAGGTTTCTAGACTGGATACAATGGCGAATTTCACGAAGTTTACAATTTTTCCCACCCAAGGAAGATGATGCTCTTCTCGACAGTGAACTTCGAACCTTGGCGGTTCAGGCTCGCCGCAGCCTTGTTGCCGCGAGTATTGAGACGGATCGTCTCCTCAGGACACACGGCAGAAAGTTGGCTGAACAGCAACTGATTCTTGCTGATCTGTCAGATCGAATTCAGGGCTTTATCTCTTGCCTTGCTGTCATACATTACGCTGACAGGCGGGCCGATATTTATTCTGTGCATGCAGCAGCCTGCTGGTGTCGTTCGATTCTTTTGACCTGCGCTGGAAAAGCCCTTGTTGAGGGCGACTGCAGACGATTAGCAGACCTTGGTAGAAGCTGTCTTCGTAGATATTCTGCCTAGCTAGAGAGAGTTTGTCGTAAGCATAGGCCACCACGAGCAGAGATACCATGCTCTGGGAGTAGCCAATTCGACAACCATCTCCAGCGTATTGAACGACCGTGCCTGAGTGGCACCGCCAAGAAGATCGTCAAAGATTCCTTGTGGTTGCTTGTACTGAACGGCTCGTACGGAATCTTCTGATAAGCCTGCTAGGGTTGTGGCCCTAGATATTGCATCTTCAAGAAATCCAATTTTATCAACGAGTCCAAGCTTTATTGCTTGTTGTGCTGTAAAAACCTGACCCGTAGTTACGTCCTCAATAGCTTTTTCATTGAGTTTTGGACGACCTTTCCGGACAATGTCTTTAAACCGATTAAACATTTCATCAACAAGATCCTGAACAATGCCACGCTCTCGCTTGGCGAGTTCGGGAGATCTTTCCTTCGTAACACTCAACATTTCTTTGAGGGGACCACTCGTAATTGAATCGTCTAAGATTTCAAAACGTTTAAGTAGTTGTGAAAAGTCAAAATGCGGGATAATTACACCTATAGATCCGGTCACTGTAGAGGGCTCAGCGAAAATTATTTCATCTTGACCACTGTTGGCCATCGCTACGTAATATCCTCCACTTGCCGCAATACTACCCATACTCACAACAACAGGAAGATTTCTTTCGGCGGCTAGCTTTTTTATTCGGTAATGAAGTTCATCACTCCCACTTACTGTTCCACCAGGCGAGTCAACACGAAGTACGATAGCGCGGATGGCGTTGTCCACTTTGACTTGATCTAACTGATGCCGAGCAAATCCATCCCCTCCCATGATGGCACCACGAATTTCTACGATTGCAATTTTGTCACGTGCCGCCTTTGATAATGAGTGATAGTGCTCAATAACCTTTGGGTTTTTTTGAAAGTATTCCGCATTCGCTCCAAGAGCGGTTATGGCGACAACAACAGAAATGCTCGTGATAATCCATGCGAGGCGTCCTTTCCAGCGGTTCCAGTGGCGTGGCTGTTCAAGGACAACACGTGAGTGTGCCGTATTGACTTCATCAGACATAATTATTTCCCTAGGAACAAGATTTCTAACATTCGAGTTCAGAAAGCGGCTAATAAATGGTCAGTTTTGCCAACTTTGGCCAAAGTGCAAGACGAACCAGATCTTCTTGTTACAGTTCGAAGTTGCCAGTTTTTAGTATTTATCGCTACCTTAACATTCTCTAGAGAATAATGTTCAGTTTTGTTTTGTTGTCGTCTACCAGGAGTGATCCATTTTGTTTGTCTGTGTCAGTACCGAATGTTTTCCCAATTTGCCGCTTGATCAGGCGATGGAACGCCTTGCCGAACTTGAGTTTACAGCTGTTGAAATTGATATACATGAAGGCGGTACACATCTTCAGCCCGCAGATGTGCTTGAGAATAGCGATTCTGCGATTGCCGCTTGTAGTGACCTTCAGCGATTACGCCCTGTTGCGTTATCCTTTGCAGCACCGGAGGATGGCAAGCTATACGAGAAATTTGATGCGTGTTGTCGATTAGCAAAAACTCTCGATATTGTCACGATTGTTGTTGAAGCCTCTGAGTTGGGCACGCCATTTAATGGGGAGATTGAACGTCTGAGAAAGTTTGTTGCTATAGCGGCATCTTACGGAATGGTCGTCGGGGTGAAGACTGCATCTGATCGAATGACACAAGATGCTGAAACAACGGCTTCTCTTTGCCGCAACGTCCCTGGTTTGGGTGTCACGCTTGATCCGAGTTACTCAGTGTATGGTCATAAAAAACCGACTTCGTGGGATTCAATCCTGCCGAATGTTTGCCATGTCCATCTGCGAGATTCACGAGCAGATGCATTTCAGGTACAGATTGGCAAAGGTACTATCGAATACGGAAGAATTGCTACGCAACTTAGTCGTGCTGGATATAACAGAGCGCTCGGCATCCATCTACCACCGCTCGAGGGAGTCGATCAAGTGGCTGAACTTCGCAAGATGAGGTTGCTGCTTGAAACACTTGTCTGAAGATTTTGCCAGTTTACGTATTTGCCAGTTTACGTATTTGCCAGTTTACGTATTTGCCAGTACACGTGGTTGCCAGTTAACGTCATGGGTTGCGTTCTCAGTTACATGTTGCGCAAATGAAGAGAGAATTGTTCTAAAAAGAACTGTCTAGCGTAAGAGGCTACTTGTCGATTCAACGCGAGTAGCCATTTCTGCGTAAGCCTGTGACTTGTCAGTATCACCCTGCTCGGCATACATGGTTGCAAGATTTCCGTACGCGACAGACAAAGACTGCTCATCAAGTTTTTTACAATCAACGGCTTCAACCATGAAATCAACTCCGGTGCGGCTCAAGTCGATTGCGTCATCTCGTCTTTCAACCTGCCAGTAAGAAATGGCCATACTAATGAAAGATTCGCCCACGCGTCCGAGTTCATTATCTCGAACGACCTGCTCATTTTGATTCCAGAGAGGAATTGTTTTATCGAACCAGGTTACTGCGGTGGCATGATCACTATTTCGGAGGCTATGCATAATGCCTATCTGGAACATCAAATCGCCAAGGTCTCGTCTTTCTCCGGCCGTTAATTCACGGTGTTCGGCACCTCGCTCAAGATAGGCAACAGTGAGCGTGGCATTGTCGAGCATATCCTCTGCATCACCACGTTTTCGGGCCGCCTCGAGAGCATCATTGAGGCCACAGCCAACTTGCCAATCTATCTGTCTTCTTCTCCAGGGATCAGTCACGGAGTCATTCATTCGTTCTCTGATGGCAAGTAAACGCTTTACCCAAGGCACAGCTTCGATAGCGTTTGCTGATCCGGCGGCAACGGCAAGAGCACCACAGGTCAACTCAAGTTCGAGCCGGTCTTTACTGGGATCTTCTAAGTCAATTTTCTCAACAATTGTATTGGCTCGGCTAATCCATTTTGGAATTACACGACTTTTTTGTTGCCAAGTTCCTTGGGCAATCGCCTGAGCAGTTCCTAGATGGGCGTCAAGAAGAACTTGTTGTGCTACAGAACGAACGTTTTCGGAGCGACTTTCGGCAAGCGGCGTTGCTTTACGAATTGCTTCAGTAAACAGGTCGACAGTTTGTTCGTAGTCCGGTGAAATTTTACCAAGCTCAATGCGTCCTCGAAGTCGTCCAGCTTGTGATGCAAGAAGTGAGGATACATCTTGTCTCTCGATAAGTTCATCGATGGCAGATTGTGCTTCTTTTGGACGATCAAGCTTAAGTAGAACCTCAGCTCGTTGTAAGCCGGTCCACGCATCCCCGGGCCCAAGTTCTTCGGCAGTATTGGCCAGTTGAAGCGCAGTCTGCCAGCGGCCCTCGTCACACATGAGTGCGAGAAGCAGACGATGCGCTCGCAGATGTGTTGGATCAATCTCGATGGCATATTCGAGATCAGCAACGGCGTAGGCCGCGGAGGATTTCATTTCACTCTCTGCACGAAGCACAAATGAATCAGGATCAAGCGATTCAAGCAAGACGGCTGTAGCTGAAGTTGTGCCTGTCTCAAGGCTAAACATTACGCCCCGCTCAGGAAAAACTTGACCGATCGCTGCACCATTATCGTCAAGAATGGCAACAGTTCGAAGATCTGCAATCTCAAGTTGCTTGGCGAGTTCCGAACTTGGTACGGGTTTCGATAACTTAATTTGGATTGCCGTAACAACACCATCACGAAATGTAACGGCAACTCTATCGAAGGGCTCGATTTTCCAAAAGAAACACTCTGTTCCATCGTCACGAGGGATTGTCTCACCCGGGCCCCATTCATTATCGATATCTGCGCGAGTCGTCTTTCCTGGATATGCTCCGCGAAAACTTGCTGGGTCTATAGCCAGGGTTGGCGTTTCATCAGGTGCCTCGGCAATCGGGGCGTTCAATGGATCAATATCTATAGGTTCATCAGGAGTAGATGAAATCACTTTTGATTTCTTGTTCGAACCACCTGTGGTTTCGATCGCCGATATTTCATTCGCATTTGGTGGTGCCTGGAGAAGGCTTCTTGCGGCTGCGAGTGGTCGTTGCCATGATGGAGATTTATTAGACTTATCCTGTTTAAGTATGCTGGTCTCTGGCCCGAGGGAAGCCCCTTCATCCTTCGGTGTACTCTTTTTTGCAACAGGTGTATTAGTCTTTTCTTTTGAGCTTGGAAGAAGATCATTCCAGGCAGTTTTCAGAACTTCCGGGTCAAAGAGTCGAGCAGCACGTTCGGAGAGACTTGGTTTACTTTGGCTCGAAGCCCTTGATCTAGGAATTTGCTCTTGTGTTATTTGTGGAGTAGTATTTGTTTTTCTTGAATAAGAATTAGAAGAATTTTTACTTTCGACCGCTGACTGTACTACTGGAACAATAGCTTCTTCAGGCGCTGTCCCGTCACTTTGGCTTTTGGAGGGCTCCCCAATCGATTCAACCCATGAGGGTAGTTGCATCGATGTACCATTCTTTTGCTCTACAGCTTCAGTATTAAAAGCAAAATGAATGCAGGCGATGAAAAAAGCCGTTGAAAATAAATGTTGGCTGAAGCGTTGCATCACGATCACGGTTTGGAGCCTCCGAAGTCACGTCGGCAAACACTGAGGAATGCCACTGTCTCAAAGATGATCGAACACTAGAAGTCGAGTGAAACTGAGTCTAGACCAAAAACATGGTGCCACACTGTAGGTGCGTAATCGGTGGCCCCATTCGATAGATTAGGGGAGATAGGCTATTACGCTATGATCCAATGTATTGAGATGTCGCTACAGTTGTGAGTAAACAACGAGCCAATCATATCTTCTTATCCATATAAACCATGGTTAACCACTCAAAAAATCAACAACACATAATCATTGTCGGTGGAGGGCTAGCGGGACTTTCTGCAGCAGAATGGTTGCTTCGGCAAAGCCCAACCCCTCGAGTCACTATTGTCGAATCATCGCATCGACTTGGTGGTGTCATTGAAACGGTGAGTCGAGAAGGATGGCTTATAGAACGTTCAGCGGATAGTTTTCTTTCTGTTCGTCCGGAAGTCATTGAGCTCGTTGGACGGCTCGGCATCTCCAAAGAACTTGTGAGCATTCATCCTGAGGCAAGGCGAGCGCTCATTTGGAGTCCACGAAAAAATAATAGTGGTGTCCTTCTACCTATACCACCAGGGTTTAGGCTTCTTGCACCGGGACAAATTGTTCCATTTCTACAGTCAAATGTTCTTTCTTGCCTCGGTCGCTTGCGCGTCGCTGGAGAGCGTTTTATTCCTAAGCAAAAAAAACAATGTGCAGATGAAAGTCTAGAATCATTTGCCGTACGTAGGCTTGGGCAAGAAGCATTTGATAAATTAGTTCAGCCGCTAGTTTCGGGTATTTGGACTGCAGATCCCAGTAGGCTTAGCATGGCGGCGGCATGTCCGGAATTCTTTAAGATGGAACAAGACTGGGGTAGTCTTACACGAGGTGAAAAAAAAAGAATTTCGCAGGTGAATGGAAGTAGTGATGCCAGTGGTGCTCGTTATGGACAATTCGTATCCTTCAAATATGGCATGCAGACATTAATCGATACTCTTGAAAGCCATCTTCGGAGTGCAGGTGTAAAAATTGTTCAGGATAAAGTGAGTTCTCTGCAATATGATGGAGCGGAATGGCAAGTTGCCCTTGGTAAGCAAATGGCTCGAGCAAGCGGTGTTGTACTTGCAGTGCCAGCGTCGGTAGCTTCTCCGATTCTCGCCACAGTATCTTCAGAACTTTCAGCAGAATTAAGGAATATTGAATTTGCAGGTGCTGCAATCGTCTCACTTGGTTTTCATCGGCAAGAAATAACACATCCTCTGTCGGCTGCGGGCATGATTGTTCCAAGAATTGCTGGTAAAAGAATTTTGGCGGCTAGTTTTTCGAGTAGTAAATTTTCAGGTAGAGCACCAGCGGATTCTGTACTGATTCGCGCTTTTATAGGAGGAGCACTCGATGCAGGCATTGCAGAACTAACGGACGAAGAAGTTCTTCAAGAAGTTCTGATTGATTTAAAGACAACACTTGGCGTGTGTGGTAGACCAATAATGGTTCAGGTGGACCGGTGGCACACGTCCATGCCGCAGTACAATTTAGGACATGTTGAGAGAATTAAGAGAATTCGACAATTCGAAGCAATTTTGCCATCACTTGGACTAGCTGGCAGTGCTTACGAGGGCGTAGGAATTCCTCAGGTAATTCATTCGGGACAGGTAGCTGCAGCCCAAGCAATCAAACAAATTTCCAGCAGCAGTAACCAAAATGTCTAAAACGATTTATTCGCCTTCAGCCGTTTCCGAATCATCCTTAGCTTTTTTCTTCTTCATTGAAATTTTGTAAACGCGGACTTTTGGTAGGCCGAGAGGGCTCTGACCATCTTCCCACTTTTCAAGATTCTTGAGCTTTGTAATTCTCTCTGCTCGGCTCAGTACACCTCGGTTGCCACCACCACCTTTACGGACTCGAAGACTTTTGTTCATTGTCATAGTGGAAATTCCTTAGCAGATAGGACTTTGATTGTATGTGGGGCAAAGGGCTTCGAACCGTGAAACATAATTTATTAGTGTAAATCACCTCATGGTCCCTTCAAGCCCCCAATTTTTCAGGTTAAACGCCGCATTTTTTGTAATAGTAAGTCCATTGAGTCGTGTCGATCATCGGGGTCGGGTCTGATGCAGTCCATAATGACATCGGCGAGCCGGTCAGGTGTGCCATTGGCAACATCACGAATATCTGGAGCTGGTGTGTCGTGAGCTAGAGCTGCACGAGCGTCTCCTCCCGGCCATGGAAGCTGCCCACTGTAAATTTCGTAAGCTGTGACACCAAACGAAAAAATATCGAGCCGGTGGTCAGATTGGCGTCGTCTAATCACTTCGGGCGCCATGTAATTCGGTGTGCCTGTTCTGTTGCCAGGTCTCAGGAAAGCTGGCTTATCAGGGACAGAGAGGCCGAAATCAAAGAGGGTCGTTTTGCCCAAATGACTCACCATCAAATTTCTTGGGCAGATGTCGCGATGAACAAATCCAGCTTTATGAACTGTAGCGACACCTATCGCAGTTTGCACAATCATATTAATTCGGTCGTCTGGTGACAGTGGTTCACCACGCTTCAAACGAAAGTGAACCAGTGTGCCGTCGAGAAAGTCTTGAACAATGAAATGACCACCATCGTGCGTCTTTCCGCACTCGTGTGTTTTGACAACATGATCACCTTCAATAAATTTGCTAATTTCACCCTCGCTGGGCTTATTCAATCCCTTGAAACGAGCCTCGATTGGACCAACCTTGTCCATGTTAGGTAGTTTTAGACCAACGATGTGGTCGGACTCCTTGTCATGCACCTTGTAAAATTTAGACATTGTTCCAGCAATGCCTTCACCGATTGGTTCGAATCGTTGCCAGATGTGTATTTTGGAAGTTGCTCCAAAACCGAGTAACGGACCGAGTAGGCTACGGATGTTCATAGGTAATGAAGCCAGTAAAAAAATAAAATACGTTGTCAATCACTGCTTCAGTGATGCCATTTCCTCATGCGTCTTCGCAAGCTCTGCTTCGATTCGCGGAACTTCGGCCGGATCATCGGGCTGTTCTTTTTCAGCAGCTAAGAGTTTTTGGAGTTTTGTTATTTTCTGCTGAAGAACTTCAAGTCGCTTTTTCTTTTTTTTATCCATCAAATTGCCCTGCTTGGAAACGTAAGCAAATTATTCAGTCGGTCTACTTGTGTCAGATGATTCAACGGGTGCTTGTGAGTCACCATCTTTTCGAAAAGCAGCTCCTGCCTCTGAATTTTGGTAACGATTCGGATCATTGGGATCAGTCATTTTAGCTTCAACACTAAGTGATACACCAGGTTCTAGACTGGATGATTGATTTGGCCCCATATGAAGATTCCGAAGCCAGCTAGATAGCATGATTACGGCAACCATAAGACCAAGGGTAACTCCAAGCCATCGCATCCGATCGCTTCGAATCCATGCTGTACCAGACCCCCTGCCAAAGAGTCCGCTTGCAAAATAGAAAACCCCTAGGGCTAAAAGGAATTTTACACCGAATATAGCGTGATAACTTGTTTGCCTCATCCACTGACCATCACTCCATCCTTGCGACTTTACGGTGTTGTTAAAGAGAAGGAAATTTGTCAATCCGCTCACAAGCAGGAGTGTTATTCCGACGATGACCCACGGGAGCCATTTTCGCCGGATATTCTCTTGTATTTTTTCCCGACTATTTTCGTCGGTATCAGCCAACGCAGGAAGAAGAGCAAAGCGAGTGAAGCAGAGACCCCCAGCAAGAATTACTGCACCAAAAATATGCATCCATCGCAGTAGTAGTAAAAGTGCATCCATCAAAAATTCCAAATGAAGTGTGTGAGTTGTGATGAGACGGTTGTCTTAATGTATTTACACGTATCCATATTATATTTTATCCAGCAAAAGACTTTGGAGTCCAACGAAGTGCGTCTTGCAGGGGGGATTTAATAATGAAATTATTTTTCTGGTAATACTATTGATATTACCTCGAATGTTTTTTGCAGAATCGTCAGCAACCATCGGGAGTCCGGCCTATGTTTTCAGAGAATCAATTCAGCAGTAAGCCAGAGCATGAGAAGTGGATGCAATATGCTTTACGTGAAGCAAGACAAGCTATCGAGGAAGATGAAGTGCCTGTCGGGGCGGTTATAGTTGCCGCTGGCCGCATTGTCGCCAGTGCGCATAATCAGAGGGAGCAACTGGGAGATCCAACAGCGCACGCAGAGATGATTGCGCTTACACAAGCGTCTTCAGCATTAGGTTCATGGAGACTCATTGATTGCATTCTGTATGTGACTCTTGAGCCATGTCCAATGTGTGCTGGTGCAATCGTCCAGGCAAGGTTGCCGGCTGTTGTCTGGGGGGCATCAGATACTAAAGCTGGTGCAGTCGAATCTCTGTACCATCTATTTGAAGACAACCGACTGAATCATCAGGTTGAGCATGTGGGTCATGTCCTTGAGCAGGAGTCGAGCAGTCTTTTATCAGAATTTTTTAAACAGAAACGCGGAAAAGGGAAGCCAAAATAAAAAGTTTATCCAAGCTTAAAGAGATTTTGTCACGATCATCTCTGATCAAGCGGCACAAACTTGCGACAGGTCTCACCTGAGTAGACTTGTCGTGGGCGACAGATTCTTTTGGTGGGGTTTTGGTGCATCTCCATCCAGTGCGCAATCCACCCTGGAAGGCGTCCCATTGCAAAAAGTACGGTAAACATCTGCTCGGGTATGCCCATAGCGCGATAGATCACACCAGAGTAAAAATCCACATTTGGGTAAAGTTTTCGTTCGATAAAATAGTCATCTGCCCGAGCAACTTCTTCTAATTGCTGGGCAATATCAAACAAAGGATCGTTACGGTCAATTTTCGCTAGAAGTTTGTCACACGTTGCTTTTATAAGAGTCGCTCGTGGATCATAGTTCTTGTAAACACGGTGGCCGAAACCCATTAAGCGAAAACCAGAACCCTTCTTTTTTGCAAGCTCAACGTATTTTTTTACATTACCACCATCCGCCACAATTTGTTCTAACATTTGGACGCATGCTTGATTTGCACCACCGTGAAGGGGACCCCACAGAGCAGATACACCAGCAGATATGCTTGCGAAAAGATTTGCATCGCTTGAGCCCACCATACGAACTGTTGATGTCGAACAATTTTGTTCGTGATCGGCATGTACAATAAGTAACATTTCAAGTGCGTTAGTAAAGTCTGGATCGATCTCATACTCTTCACACGGCACAGCGAACATCATTTCAAGAAAATTTTCACAATAAGAACGATCATTCCTTGGGTAGATGAATGGCTGGCCAATCGACTTTTTATAGCTATACGCAGCAATTGTGGGAAGTTTTGCAAGGAGACGATGAACGCTGACCTCGACTTGTTTTGGATCACGGACATCTAAGGAGTCTTGATAAAACGTCGAAAGCGCACCAACAACACTGCCAACAATTGCCATAGGATGTGCATCACGAGGGAAGCCATTATAAAAGCTCCGCATGTCCTCATGAATCATCGAGTGGTTTGATAAAGAGTGCCGAAAAGCATCAATTTCTGGTTTTTTTGGAAGCTCCCCATAGATAAGAAGATAAGCAACTTCGATAAAGTCACAACGTGCGGCAAGTTCTTCGATTGGGTAGCCTCTGTAACGAAGAATACCCTCTTCACCATTCAGAAATGTTATGCCACTCGTCGTAGAACCGGTATTAACATATCCCTCGTCGAGTGTTATGTATCCAGTTCCTGATCGTAGGCGAGAAATATCAAGGGCTTTTTCTCCCTCACTGCCGACGATAACTGGTAATTCTACAGACTGCCCTTCAAGAGAAAGGCTTGCCTGCTCACCAGAATGGGTTCCTGGCCAAGGTGTTGGCCGAATTGAATTGGCTGTGGGGGCACTCATGCGGCGGGGCTCCAAGGATGTGTTGAGCGGCGGTCGGGCCGCTTAACGATCCGATTGCACACGGAGAACTAGTTTAGTCCTCAAACGACTTGTCAGCAATCGACCTCAATTGATGGCGAGGGTTTGCTTCAGTTATTAACTAATCTTACCGGGGAAGGCCTTGTTACCGGGTCGTAGATGGATTCTCAGCAAGACGGGTATTTTTCTGTTTATCATCAAATACAGTCCATATTGGTGTCCGATCTTTTAAGCGATCGAGATATTCTTTTCTCGTACTGTCTTGCTGTTGTCTACGCAGTTTCATCCGTATGGCTACTTGTGCCTCAACAAATGGTGTACGTCCAGCATCAGATCGCTCAAGAACCCGAACAATATGTAGTGCTTGCTGAGTATCAAGAATTGCACTGAGTTCACCCACAGGTAAAGAGAAAATAGCGTTGTCGATAACTTCTGATACCAGGCTGCCTTGGGTGGTCCATTCATAGAGACCGCCATTGTAAGCAGTAGGCCCTTCAGAGGATTCCTTTGCGACTTCTGAAAATGAGCGCCCATTAAGGACATCATTGCCCATGGCGGCAAGTCGGTTCCAAGCTTGATTTCTTGGTTGCTTCTGATTGACTTTTACAGTCATCTGTTCAAATTGAGCCTTCGCTGGAAACTCGTATTCATCGAGATGGTTCTGATACCAAGCAATCATCTCTGCATGTGGAATCTCTCCAGAAGTGTTCGCATTTTGTTGTAACCATTCTTGTGCGAGAGCCCTCTCAAAAAACATTTTTCGCATTCGTCCAAGTGATTGGCCTTGCGATCGTAAAAGTTGTTCGTATTCACGGACAGACTCGACTCCTGCTGCTTGAACCATTCTAGGGAGCTGCTCTTGATCAAACGCTTCATTCACTTTTTCACGGATCTCGGGAAAATTCTCCTCGGGTATCGTGCGGCAAGCATCAACATAAACCAGTAATGTTTCAAGGTGTTGGCTGATGACCTGTTGATAAATTTTCAATCGGAGTTCTGCAACTTGTTCTGGCTCGAGTCCAGGAGAAACCTTGTTTAGCCATTCTGATGCCGCGGGAGTCATTAAATCTCCTGCGAGCACAACCTCTGGTCCGACACGAGCTACGACCTGTGCCATATCGAGAGTCTTCATACCTGGTATGTCATCGACAGGAGGCTCATGTGAGTCTGTTGCGTTCGTAGGATCTTCAACTTCCTCGTAGTCGGCAAGTATTACGTTACCGGAGTTGTTCTTGTCTCGCTTGTCTTCAGTGTTCTTGACGAAAGGATTTCCATCTTCATCAACAGGTTCAAGAGGAGCGCCGGGCTTTTCGAGAATACTGGAGAGAACATGCTTGCTGAGTGTTGCTGGAATATTTGTTGGCCAGTTTGATGGCCTCGATACTGACTCAGGAATTGTTGGCATTACAGGCTTGAAAAGCTCTGGCTCGGCACTGGATTGCACAGACTCAGTGGCAAGGGTTGCACACGTCATGCATGCGCTGAAAGCAACTGCAACAGCAATATGGCGACGACAAAGTTGGTTCAAGTAATGCACGATATCGATGTATAAAGAAGTAAAATGGTAACGCAATGATCACCGCGGTTCACCATGGCATCGTCAGGACTGTACAGACCGGAACGCTCTCAAAAAAGACTATATTTTCGACGTTAAGGTAGAGAAGATGGCGGTACCATCGAGCATAGGGAAGTTTTTAAATCAGGTTAAAAAGCATTCGAAGCAGACTTGCCGAAGGAAGACGCCGGATTTGGAATGACGTGCTCGTTTCAGTTTTGGCAAACTACTAGTTTTATGCGGGTGATAAGGCAGGTAATTTATAGAGGACGGCGGCATGATATTCTTGGGAGATCAGTCGTGATTGAAACAAGCAATATCACTCATAATTCCTCCACTCGAAAAATATTTTTGACGGTCTGGAATAGTCGGTCTCCGTCTGAAGCATCTCGCTCATGTAAAGGTAGAACAACGGTTTTGTTTTCAACGATGCGAACTTCTTGGCCAACGAGCAAACACGCCTGCCTCCATTTCTCAATACGACGAATATCATGATGACCAATAACAAGCATTCCTGGCTGTTTTGAAATCGAATCAATACTTAGTGACGATGCTGCGATTCGTAGTCTTGCAAGATCAAGCAAACGTCGCACCTCTGCCGGTAGTGGTCCAAAGCGATCTCCCATTTCTGTTTCAATGTCACTCACGTGTCCGTTGGAGATAGTTCGAGAAATCCGACGATAAAAGTCAATTTTTGTTCTCAGGTCGGCTATATAATCCCGGGGGATCCATGCATCTCCTGGTAAATCAATTCTCACCGGCGGAGGCTCCTTTAAGGGCAGATCCTTAAGGCCGCATACTGCATTTTCTAAAAGACGGCAGTACAATTCGTAGCCTACTGCAGCTATATGACCGCTCTGTTGCGTGCCTAGCAGATTACCCGCACCACGAATTTCGAGATCCCTCATTGCAAGAGAAAACCCTGCTCCGGTGCTGGAGAATTCTTGAATTGCTCTAAGGCGACGTGCTGCGGTGGATGTTAATCGTGTTGATTCTTTGACGATCAGATAACAGTAGGCCCTGTGGTGTGACCGTCCAACACGACCTCTCAACTGATGTAAGTCAGCGAGTCCATAGTGATCGGATTCGTTAATGAAAATGGTATTAGCTCTTGGTATATCTAAACCACTTTCAATAATTGTTGTCGCTAGTAGTAATTGAGTTCGGCCTGCTACAAAGTCAACCATAACTTGCTCTAACTCACCTTCACCGAGCCTTCCGTGCGCTATCCCGATAGTAATATGAGGCGCAATCGTACGAATCTTACTTGCGATCTTTTGAATATCATGAATTCGATTGTGAACGAAGAAAATCTGGCCGTCTCGGGCAAGTTCTCTGTCGATGGCGTGCCGCATGAGTGTTTCATCGAATCGACAGACGCGTGTTTCGACTGCAAGCCGATTAGCCGGGGGTGTTGTAAGGTTTGAAATGTCTCGAATGCCCAACATCGCCATATGAAGCGTTCTGGGAATGGGTGTAGCAGTCATAGTTAGAACATCAACGCTGGCACGCATTGCCTTGAGGCGTTCTTTGACACCCACGCCAAATCGTTGCTCCTCATCAACAACAAGAAGTCCAAGATTGTCGAAATGAATGTCCGCCTGTGCCAACCTGTGCGTTCCGATAACAATGTCAACAGTACCTCTCGCCATTCCTTCGAGTGTCTTACGTTCTTCTTTGGTCGATGTGAGCCGTGAAAGGCCACGAATAGTTAATGGATATTCAGCAAACCGTTCAGTAAAAGTGCGACGATGTTGTTCCGCTAGGATCGTAGTGGGCACCAAGACAGCGACTTGGCTACCGGATTCAGCAACTTTGAAGGCTGCTCGCATTGCGAGTTCAGTTTTACCAAATCCAACATCTCCGCAGAGCAGCCTGTCCATCGGCTTTAACTCTTGCAGATCGCCTCGGATTGCTTCAACGGCTGTTACTTGATCAGGAGTTGGGTCAAACTGAAATGATTGTTCAAAAGCTTTTTGCCAAGGTGTGTCCTGAGGAAAAGCCCGACCGGGCTGCTTTGCTCGTATCGCTTGAATTTCCAGCATGTCAGCAGCCATATCAGCAACTGCTTCTTCCACTGCTTTTTTCTGACGTGTCCATAGTGTCCCGCCGATCTTTGCCAGTTTGGGACCTGTTTTGCCACCACCAACATATTTCTGTACGAGTTCGATTGATGAAGCGGGCACATATATTCGTGTCGATTCTGCAAATTCAAGCTCGAGGAATTCTTCAGTTCGGCCATGTTTCTTTAAAAGTTTCAGGCCCTTATATCGAGCGATACCATGAGCAACATGAACAACAAAGTCACCTTCCCTAAGGTCGAGGAACGTATCGATAGTTCTGGTGAGCCGATGTTTCGGCAATCTGTTTCGTGGTGAATCGTGCCTACGAAACAGTTCGGCAGCGGAGATAAGAACAAATTTTTCCGGAACCAGCCGAAAACCTGCTGACAGCCTGCCTTGTATGAAATGAAGTCGTCCTGCATGAGCAGGTGCTGAAGGAGATAGAAGCTCTTTCAGGCGCTTCTCTTCGGCCTCAGTGGGTGCCACAACCCAAACCTGCTGGTCTTTTCCGACCGTATTGAGTTCATGGCAAACTCGATCAAGTTGACCAGTGAAACGTTCGACGCTTTCAATTGCTAGGTGGGCGGTTGTCTCAAGGCTTGTAGGTGCTATCGCTGATAAAATTATAGACGGGAACCGATAGACACGAGAAAACAAGTCTGCGGCATTGAGTGTTGATTGTTCTGGAAGAATATTTACTAATCGTTGGCCCTCATCGGATAGCTCTTGAGGTTCCACAAGGCTCCACCATGTACTAGGCGGCACAATGTCGGTGAGCCATGCCCGCTTGTCATTTGTGTGCTGCGATTGCAAGGCAGTCAGATCAATAGAGTCTAAAGTCTGAATACTCCGCTGGCTGATAGTATCAAACGATCGGAGTGAATCAATCTCATCATCATTGAATTCAAGCCGAACGGGTCGTTCCCAATCAGTTGCAAAAAGATCGATGATGCCACCACGACGAGCGAAGGTGCCTGGAGAGTCAAGCGTATCTACTTGTTGCCATCCTCTTGCTGAAAGCCACTCAGCTAATTCTTGAGGATCAATCGTGGCACCTAGAATGAGTTGCCGTGTACTTTCCTCAATCTGTCGTGGGTCAGGGAGTGGAGTTAGGACAGCCTGCATTGACGTCACGAGAATACGGGGACTGGTGTCGGAGTCTTCCACCAAACGTTTAACAATCGCTAGACGTCTTGCTTCAGCCGGGTCGGGAGCCTGGGGCTCGTGTTTTGATGAGAGATTCTCAATGGATTCAATGGCAGGTAAAACATCGATTGTTGTTGATGTAAAAAGTGTGAGGTCATCAGCAAAAATATCGGCGTCCACTGCGTGCGGAACAACGACGATAATAAGTCCCTGTTGTTCTTGAGCCCTTGCAGATGCAATAGCAGCAACGGCTAGGCTGCTTGCCGCTCCCCATGTCCCACCAATTGTCCCACCGTGCCCCTGATTGAGACTTGCGAGAACTTCAATAAAACCATTGTGATCGCGCAGTCCGTCGGTAAGTTGGTGCAGTTGACCCGAACTTACGGGTGACAATGCGGTTTCACGGTCATTCTGAGCAGCTAACACAGTCGTATTGTAGGGGGTAATTTGAAGAAATAGTGCTTAATATGGCGTTTGAATAGCTGACCGGAAGCTTCTTTTCGTGTATCGTTGAGAAGAGCGAGTTTACTGAAAGAAACCTTTTCCTAATTATGGTCAAGGCTTCATGAAGTGACGAGGGTAAACTGGAAAAAATGCGTAGATTAGTTTCATAGATACCAAGAGAGGACGATAGAGATGGCAACGGCACCTGATCAGACACGAAATGAATCCCTTATCAGTGGAGCCGATGCAGTTGTAGAATCACTTATCCGTAATGGTGTTGAGGTGATTTTTGCATATCCTGGTGGCGCTAGCATGCCGTTGCATCAGTCGCTCACTCGGTTTGGTGATCGACTGAGGACTATTCTACCACGTCATGAGCAAGGCGGTGGTTTCGCAGCACAGGGGTACGCCCGTACAACTGGGAAGCCAGGGGTCTGTATGGCAACGAGTGGGCCCGGTGCCCTCAACCTTGTAACAGCAATTGCTGATGCAAAACTCGATAGCATTCCACTTGTGGCTATCACAGGGCAGGTCCAAACAAGCGTTATTGGCACGGATGCATTTCAGGAAACACCGATTGTTGAAGTCTGCCGAGGAATCACAAAGCATCACTACCTCGTTACCGATGCAAACGATATTCCTCGTGTGATGAAAGAAGCATTTTTTATTGCCACTACTGGTAGGCCAGGCCCTGTGCTTGTCGATCTTCCAAAAGACATTCAGCTCACGAATATCCAGCCAGATTATGATGTGGAAATGAATTTGCCGGGCTACCACCCTGAAGTTCGTCGCGCACATTCAGAGCAAATCGCGCAGGTAGCTGCTGCAATTCGGAGAGCAAAAAGGCCGGTAATTTATGCCGGTGGTGGTGTAATTGCTGGTGAGGCTTCTGAAAATTTAAGAACACTCGTCGAGAAAACGGGTATCCCGGTCACGATGACTCTTATGGGGTTAGGCGCATTCCCTGGTGATGATCCAAGATCCCTTGACATGCTAGGTATGCACGGCAGCGTGTATGCAAATTATGCGGTTGACGAAGCAGATTTGCTTATCGCGGTTGGGGTTCGATTTGATGACCGTGTGACTGGAAAAGTCGCCGAATTTGCTCAGCACGGGTTTATCGTTCACATCGATATTGATCCATCTGAAATAAACAAAAACAAGTTAGTGCACATACCGGTTGTAGCTGATGTCAATGAAGCTCTGGCACAACTGAACGAGATTGTGGAGCCACCCGAAGAAGGGCTTGATGAATGGCATGCCAAGATAGCGGGTTGGAAAGAAGAAGATCCTTTTGCATTCGATGAAACATATCCAGGAATTCTCGCTCAAGAAGCTATTGCAGAATTGTCTCGGTTAACCGCAGATCGCAATGCCGTTGTTGCTGTTGGAGTCGGGCAACATCAGATGTGGGCAGCGCAGTTTTATAAGTTTAGACGACCGAGAACGTGGCTCTCTTCAAGTGGACTTGGAACAATGGGTTTTGGACTCCCTGCGGCCATGGGAGCGAAAGTAGGTTGTCCTGATGATATTGTCATAGATATTGATGGGGATGGCAGCATCTTGATGAACATCCAAGAGTTTGCGACATGCACGTGTGAGAATATTCCTGTGAAGGTGCTCTTGTTGAATAATCAACATCTGGGAATGGTTGTGCAGTGGGAAGACCGCTTCTTCAAGGGCAATCGAGCACACACGTACCTTGGCCCTGTTGGAAATCCTGAGGCTTCTGGACAGGGCGATGGCATTTCCCCTGATGCCAGATACCCAGATTTTGTGGCGATTGCCAAGGGCTTTGGGTGGCATGCCGAAACTGTCTCAGAGAAAAAAGATTTGGAATCTGCACTCAAGAGACTAATAGATTCTGATGGCCCGGCACTTTTAGATGTGCAAGTGCCATATCAGGAACAGGTGCTACCGATGATACCGTCCGGGATGTCAGTTCGTGAGTTGATCAAGAAGTAACAAGAATAGGCTCATCGGAGTTTAAAGGGTGAGAATTTTTTTGGTGTTGTTTCTTTCTCGGGGTCGACGGTTTCTGAGTTCTCGACATCAGGAACTATTGATTCTGGATCAAATTCTTCAACGGCACTTATGATTGACGTATCTTTTGGCTCTTCATAAATTTTGACTCCAAAAGCACGCAGACGTTCTGCGTTATTTTCGTAGGTTTCCTTGTCGTTATTCATTTGCCCCGAGAGTCGATTCATAGAATCAGCAAGACTCACTAGTCGCCAACTTGCCCGAAGGTTGGCGGTGATTGGTAAATAATTTTTTTCAATTTCAACCGGTATTCCCATTGGATCAAAGCCCATCATCTCAGCTTCGCCACCCTGCATGTCCATGCCAGTTATTTCTTCTTCAAACTTTTTGTCTTGAATAGTTCCATAAGCTTCACGAAGTGATTTACGTACGAGTTCATCCGTGATGGTCATGATGTCTGCCGTAGGCAAGGCAATGTTGGTATCCACTAGACGAGACAAAAAGACAACAGATCGAATTCTGAGGTCGATGGAGCGTGCCTCGTTTTTCGTAATTACAACAACACCTTTTGATACTTCGGTGAGCTTTTGGGAGTCATCACCCAAAAGAGGAAGTAAATCAGAGGCGTATTCAAGGGTTCGTGCTTGCATCCAGTCTCGAGCAATTGCTGGTACTTGTTCGGCTGGGAGCGTGATAATTTGTTCCATTGTGGGTATGATGCGGACGACGTTTGCCGCTGTTGAGCTGCCATTAGCCGACTGTCGCGCTTCTTTCACCCTGTTACCCAAACCAAGAAGAGCGGCTATTCGTACGGAAGGCGTGATAGATTCATCAGAAACGAGTTCAGAAAGTGGCTTGGTAGCTGTCGCGACGAGCAGCCCTTTCTGTTCTTTGAGTTCTCCAAGAAACAATGCTGCATTAATGCTTCCGTTGATTGAAATTTCTTTGCTACGAGCTAAAGTTGAAAGTTCGGTAACGGCTAAGTCCCTCGCAATTTTGTAAGCAGCAGGATCACTTATTGAATCAAACAAATTTTTCTGAAGGCGTTGGCGAACTTGTGATCGTTCGAGCCGATTTCCGTCAAGAAATAATTGTGGAAGACCTTCATTCAAAAGCAACCGTTGATGCTTCTCTGTAAAGTTCTTTCCAGACAGAAGGTCATTCTTGTAAACCTTCATCTCGCTTGATCCTTCAAGCAGAGAGAGGCGACTGAACTTCGGTTCTGCCTGTGCGTAGAGAAAGCTTGCATTCAATACCAGCACGGCCGAGAAGCTTCCGGACAACGCGATACGGTAGAGCTTCGTTTTTTTTGTAATAAGTTTTTGCATAAGGATTTCGACCAATTTCGTTCTGACCATGTGAGTCAATGAGTGAAGCAGCAGTGCTCGCTTTTCCTCAGTGGAATACTTTAGAACCCCATTTCCATTCCTTCCATCATGGACGGATCAACCGGCCTCGGTGGTTGGTACCCCGGAATTGTTGGCAGGTATTCCCGAACAGTTTCTTCGCATGAGTCCGCAGTAATAATATCGAGAGTCCCGGCGGCATCGGCAATAAGGACTTCGAGTGGTTCTGGTGGTGTGAAACCTCTTCCTGGACGTTTTTTGCCATCAATTGTCTGCTGGCCAGCGACGGCCAAGAGTGTCTGGCCACTGTCAACGTTGTGTGGTGGAACTGAAATTCTACGATTGTTCCACTGTTTAATTTTTCTTGCTCCTTTTCTGCTTCCCACGATCTGTCCCGGTTTGCTGGTAATCGAATGAAGTTCAAAATTCCCTGATTCTTCATTACTATCAAGAACAAGAAGTTCTTGGTCACTGACGCCGAGCCCGTACAGTTTCTTTTCATCTCTCAACAAAAGTCGAGCGAGGAGGACATTATTTGCCGGCACATGGAGAGGCATGGCTTGCAGGCTTGGGAAGGGTTCTGAGCTTGCTGCTTGAACAAATTGCTCTTCAGCAGATTCTGGATTTTCAAGAAATTTTCTTGGAAGCATCCAGTTTGGATTCCAGGCGCGAAGTGTAATGCGGTATCGGTAGAGACTGCCCGGCTTTACGCTTGTGTCGATAAATCGAAAAAGACGGTAGTCAAGATCGTTCATCATGCTTTCACCATCCGGACCATAGCCCATCATCATGCTATCGTCGTAATCCTCGGTCATGCCATCCCCTTCCATGTCCATTTCGGTGTCTCTAAAAGGACTAAATGTGCCTTGGCTTTGCCCGCTCATTCCTCCATCGAATTCCATACCAGATTCCATTCCCTGCCCACCAAATTGCATGCCATCTTGTTGTTCGAGTGCCAATTTCTTTTGGTCCTCTAATAAAATTTTCATTTCATCTTTTGCCCAAGGATGGATTGCTCGCATTCCCCATGTTGACCCAGAATTCATACCGCCGTCACCGCCCATTGAATCAACGCCAGTTAGCGTCGGTTTGAGAGCAAGTGTTGGGAGGGGGCTCCAATAACCTATTGGAACTTCTTCCGGATTAAATAAATTTTGTGAGGCAGGAAGAATAAACTGCTGGGGGATAGTATCAGTAGCCGCGCCGCTCCAAGTATCTTTCCACTCCTCATAAAGATTCGCTAAGTCAATAACCTCCCAGTCACCACCACCACCTGGCCGAACTTCTAATCGTTCAACTGCAAAATCATGCCAGATCGGGATGTCTCGTTCCATATTGCGGTAACTTGCTCTCGAATAAAGCGAGATGTACTCATCAAACTGTTTTCGATAAGGAATGAGTCCAGTGAGAATGACATACGGCATTTTTTTTGCTGGTGGCGACATGATCGTTGGCTGTGAACCCATAGGATCATCCATCATTTCCATTTCTGGAAAACCTCCAGCAAATGACGGATCACCTCCAGCAAGAAGTTCATCTTGATCAGCAATAGCAACAACACCGGCAGTCGCAACGAGGCGCTCGAGAGGAAATATGACAGGGATTTGTCGTCTCTGTATATCACCAAGGAGTGGACGATTAAATCCAACATCGGCCGACAAACGGCTAATTTCTTTAGGATTCCAAGATTCCAATGTTGCGTCCGGGTCGCTATTCGTTGCTCGTAGGCTTTTGCGAAACTCTTGTTGCTGATTAGGACTTAACGGCCGGCTGAGTAAGCTTTTGGCGTTGGTGGCCAACCTTATAATCTCAGCTGGTTCCTCTGCCGAAGATCTGGTCTTTAACCTCAAGGCATTGAGGCCGCCCCATGCAAGCGGCAAACTGCACAAGACCACGATTGTGACGAGTATTTTTTCACCGTGGTTTGCCACGAATGACCAAATCGCATCAGCTGTAAATTTTATTTTTGGAAGTCCCATAAAAGAAATCCTCCTTATTTAATTCTGTGAATCAGTTTCTAGTCCGAGAGCTGTTCCATCAGGTCTTTGCGAGAGTGCAATTGACCCTCGTAATTCAATATCTAAGTCGTAACGTCGCACGCCGTCTTCAGAATCTTGTCCTAGCCCCATACTGCCCATCATTTCCCCTTCACCGCCCATATAGTCCATGGTGTCTGGGTTTATTCGTACCTGCCGGACATCAATTGGTACTGACATAGTTGCGAATGCCCGAAGAAGCAGATCAAGTTTTCGCTGATCTACTTTACCTTTAAGGCAAAAGGGAATGTAATGAACAAATTTTGTATCCGGTGAATCGGCCACAGTAGCACTATCTAGTGGCGTACCCTCTGAATCGACATAGATCCAATTTAAAAGAGCGTCATCGTTATCCTCAGAACCAGAATCGATTGGCATTCCCGTAAACTCATCATAATCCATGCCCATGTCACCTTGAACTGAGGATCCGAACCTTGGATTAAGAGGCTTGCCCATTTCCCCATCCATGCCCATGTCCATGTCCATGCCCATGTCCATGCCCATATAATCATCCATCCCGCTTGATGTAGTTTTTATTCGGCCACCTTTCCGGCCACCAGGATCTTCTTCGGCGGCACGATACCCGACAGCTAAGTGACTAATGTACGGAATGGTTGCATCGTGATAACCAGCTGACTGATTGTTTGCCTTGACTACAACATCGCAAAGAATCGCATACGCCCAAAGTTCTTCCTGTGCGAGTAGTATCTGCTTGGTTGACGGTGTAGTTGTCCAGTAGAAAGATTGGTAGAGTTCGCTTTGGTCCATTGAATCCCAGAAAACCGTTCGGTCCGCACTGTCGTCGACGGCTCCGGTAGGCATTCCAAAGTCGCCCCCGCCAAATCCGCTATCAGACCCCAAGGACTCCATTGATTCTTGGGAATCAATCCGCTCGGGTAGTTGTTTTACAACGCGGCGTATGGTGTTGAGATACCTGTCACGAAAACGGGTAGATAAATCTTTACCTGGCTTCAATCGAATAATTGCCTTTAAAAAGTCACTTCTTAATTCAGCAGGCCATGTTCGAATTGACTTTTGTTGATCCCATAAATGTTTCCATTGTGAGAAAATTTCTTCCCGTAATGCATCGTTTGACTTGGTTATCTGTTCTGCCCACTCTGGTTGTGGGTGTCCAAATTCTTCGAGCCCCTCTGCGGTCTTCCGTGTAATAGAGTTGATCGAGTCGATTTTTGCTTTTACTGCAGATGACCGAGTGTCTATCTCGCGCAAGAGTTTTGCATCAGCTGTAAAGGCTAAAGGTACAAGGATAAGCGGCATGAGCAATGCCAGTAGCCAAAAGTGATACTTCTGCAACTGCTTCAAGTAGCCTCGGATATCATCGGGAATCTCAACCATAGTTTTTTTCGTATTTGGGGCGAGAAAATAGCAACGTAGGCTCTTGCCAACCTAGTAACGTGTCAATAGTCATCACCATTTTCGCCATTGGAATTTATTTGAACAGCACCGGGAGTTTTCGGCTGCCAGACAAATTGAATAATGAAGTCATACTTTTTGAGTTCTAATCCTTCTTCTAATAATTCTCCGGATGGTCCTCGCGTAGGACCTCGGCTTGGCCCCATCCCCATCCCGTCATCGCCAACACTATCAACGGCTGTCGATAGCCAGTAATTCTCGATAGGGCTGGATTCAATAATCGCCGGGAAACCTACCCCGATCTCTTTCGGCAAAACTTTTTCTCCAGCCATTGGGCCAGCGGTCACGGTTACAATCGCACCTCTTTCACCAAGTAGTGATTCAATCAATGTCGTGCGCAGATAAGTCCGACCTTCAAATGGTGCGTGGTAATCCTCATTGTGAAAATGATGACCTACTAGTTGCACCACCCAGCCCTCACCCGTAGGAGCTTCTGGATCGCTTTCTTCAGGTTCAATTAAAGGCTCATTTGATTCTGTATCAGCCTCACTCTCAGTATCCACTTCGGCCTGAGTATCCACTTCGGCCTGAGTATTACTCTGTCCCTCAGCGTCCGTATCGGGGGTTTTTTCAGCCGCATCGTTTGTTTCAAATTGATCTCTAGCGACGGTGCGTTTCCAGTCTTCTTCGAGAGGTTCGAACCAAGTCGAGAGGTCTTCGAAATATTGACAATCGAGAGAATTAATATGCAATTCGTCATAGTTAATTGAAACAGGAATAACTGGTAACGCGGTGGCTTCGTCAGTGGTTTCTGCTTTCTCTGCTTGGATTGCATCACGTAATGGGGTGTCTGTTTTGTCTGGTTCATCACGCGGTATCATCGACTCAATAGCACGAATTAAATCGAGTGACTGAAACCGACGGTCACTAATTTGAGAGAGCCGCTGCTGAGTGTCGAGAATCTCTAATTCTTCAGCCTGAACCTGCTGAAGACTGCTTTGGATCTGTGAAGACTTTCCAACAACAGAGTCAACTTGCGTGAAAGCGTCTGCAAAAAGATTTTCAGAGTAACTGCTCCAAGCAATGTAGATGCCAAAAAAGTTGATAAGGGCTGCAACCAAGAGGCCAAGCATTGCAGCAACTGCCCAGGGTTTTTTCGACTGTATTAAGCGGTCAAGAGTAACATCACTTGGCAGAAGATTGGTTCGGATGCCTGAAACGCCCAGGCCCTGGAGGCATAGTCCGTACACAGTCGAAAAACCAAGTTGGTTTTCACGAAACACGGGAGCCTTTAAAACGAGTTCTCCTTCGAGTGACTTGAATTCACGTAAACGGTGTACTTCCAGTTGAAGTTGTTTTGCTAGGAAGTCACTTAGGCCTCGTAATTTCGCGGCATTGCCTACGAGCAAAACCTGGCCAATCTTCGCGGTCCTGTCTTGTCCGGTGAAGTAGTTCAGGGAACGTTGCAGTTCGCTGGCAAACTCATTAAACACTGGTCTGAGCGTTTGGAAGACTTTTTTCGGGTCATCTGCTCGTGCGGCATTACGCTTAAGTTTTTCTGCTTTTGCGAAGGTCATCCGCATCCCTTGCACAAGTGCTCGGGTGAAATTATTGCCGCCAATAGGCATTGTCCGCTGCCATATTTTTAATCCATTTGTAATGACGAGGTCGGTTGTATCAACACCCATCGATGCCAAGACAATCGATGCAGGTGGAGCCTCTGGGTCAATCTCACTCGCCTTTGGAAGCTGGTCGAACATGACAACATTAGCTAAAGACACCGGACTTAGCTGTAGGAGATCGATTTCAATATCAGCTTCTTTGAATGGCTCGATTGCCTTCGTTACCTGATCTCGTTTCATTGCAAAAAGAGCGATTTCAGCATCGATAACAAAGCCGCTCTCCTCAATGCCGCCCTCAAGCCGTTGCCAACTCCACACAACCTGTTCGAGAGGAAATGGGATTTGTTGTCGAGCTTCGTATGTGACGATATCTGGAATTTTACTTGCTTCGACCGGTGGCAATTTTATGAACTTGCTTAGTCCGGATTGCCCAGGTACAGAAACTGCAATTGTGTCTCCGGCAGTGTCATTGCGTCGAAGAAATTCTTCGAGTGCATCTCGAATGAGTTCCGTTGGGTCAGCTTCAGGCTGCGTAAGCAGCATCGGGTACTCAATGTAATCGAATGTCTCTGCGACAAGTTTCCCCTGTTGCGACGAAAGGCTACAGCGGAGCGCTTTCAGCCCACACTTGCCAATATCAATACCCCAGACGTTTCGCGAGCGTGCCATGCCGCAACCGTTTTTTTATAAAGAAATTGAAAGGAAAACTGTCCCACTATCAAATGGGAATCAGAACAGGAACCCTCTAAAGGTTACACTTAGGAAGGATACCATACAGAAACTCTATGGATTCATGTTTTCTAGTGTCAAACGGTAAAAAAACAAACCCGTTACATATTGTTAAAACCCTCGAAGTGACAGCGTGTATTGCAGAAAATGAGTTACATTTTAGTTCTCATTTTTAGGCGGTAGGTATATGAGCCACTCCGTGTGTACTTAATTTTCACGGAGTGAAAGTCATTCTTTCGACAACCAACAGTGCGTTATGAATAAATCTGAAAAAATCTCTCAACCGAAAATTAAGGTTTTTCTTCCGTGCCATTCGCTCGAAGACTTATCCGAATGGCTAGAAAATGATGAAGCATCGGCAATTTTGAATGCCTGGACGATTGCATGGCACCCTGGTGTGCTTTGTGAGTCTGATGGGATGCCTAGCTGGGCAAGTGTGGATTTACCATGGACCGATGAGGAAGAAGTCGTAGGCATTGTACCCGAAGGACTTTTAGAGCGGTTTACAACGGGAGCTTCACCTCCATCCGATATACAACAAAATTTTCTTCACCAGGATGATAACGAAACATTTCTTCTGGATTTATTAGCGTTGTTTTGTAATGAAACTTCTACGAGCCTACAAGCTGATATAAGACAAGAAAAACTTTCAACGTGGCAGGTTGCATTTGTTGATGACTTTCGGTCTCTCGGCCTTACGGTCTTGCTTTTCGAGCGATTGGCAAGCCGAATGCGGTCGGACACACTTTTAGAGCAGACAGGATTTCCAGAAGCTGTTGTCGCAGCAGCGAAAGCTTGGAGAGAAGATCAGTCAACAGTTGCAGGAGAAAAATTATCAGAGGCTTTTCAGTGTCTTGAGTCTGCGAGAGATCACTTCTACCCAGTAGAATGCTGGTGCCTTGATCTTGTGCTTTTTTCTGGAAACACCACAGCAGCACTTGAACAAGAACTGCTGTCTCCAGTTCCGTTCACATTATTAGCTGACACGGAGACGATGGACTCTTTCCATGGATCGTCAAATATCTCGAACTCTATACATAGTAGGGTTGCTGATGGTTCTATGTCTCTTGTGGGTAGTGTGTCGAGCAATCTCCCGTTTTCATTACTGTCACCAGAGCAAATCGAGCAAGATGTTGCTGCGGGAAAAGCTGCGTGTCAAAGAGCTAGTGGTGTGACGCCTCAGATTTTTGGTTGTTATGCCGGGCCACGTGCTTCAGTCATGTTACCAATCCTGCAACGCCTAGGGTATCGAGGTGTATTGTGGTCAAGTTTTGATGGGTTTCCTATGCGGTCTGCTGGTGCATCGAGATTCCAATGGGAAGACGAAAGCAAAAATAGAATTGAGGCATTCGAACCAAAAGTAGTTGATGCTCGTAGTTCCGCAGCAGTGCTATCGTTGAGTTCGGTTTTAAGCGATGCCATGGATCATGAGCACATAGTACTCACCATGTTTTGTCATTATGCAGCTACTGCGAGCCCCTGGTTTGTATTGCTACGCCGAGCGGCATCATGGACAAATGTATTTGGTCGATTTTGTACTGCAGAAAGTCTCTTAAGTGAAACAGCCGACCTGTCCACTCCGATTGAATTTGAAAGAGATGGTTTTCGTGTCGGTCTTACACCTGACACAAAATTGAAAAATACCGTGATGGAGTGTGAAGCTGATACGACCACCACAGTGTCACAGTCTGAAATGATTGCGTTTGAGTCGCGATGGCTTGTAAAAAATCAAAGCCGTTATAGAGAGTTGCTCAACCAGTTTTGCATTCAAGAAGAATCTTGTCTAAATCCTGAAAAGAAGCAACTGTCTACCGATGGCTCCCAAGGATGGAGAGAGAGGTTTCTTGGAGGATGGTTGACAAAGCGACGAAATCCTCAAGATGCGTTAACGCTATCTACCGACGGTTTCGCTGTAAGGGTCCATGGCAAAACTGGTGGGATTGTGTCTGTTCGCAGTCGAAAAGATGAGCGAAATCGGCTTACACAACAACTGGCTCTTCGTTGGATTGAGCCTGGTTCTCATCCGTCAGATATTCAGTATTCAGCAATGGTGGCCGACAGCGTCGATCACTGCGGGGACGGCATCGAGAGCCACGGAACGCTTGTCCATGGAAATGGCTCTGTGCTTGCGCGATTCTCGCAAAAAATACAGCTTGTTCCAGATGTAGCTGCTGTGTCGTTATCGATTGATATTGAGCCGACTCAGGAAGCTCATTCGCTTGTGCCTCATTCGGGCGATGCGTTTGGTCGATTTTTTGCTTGTCGTTTCGCCTGGAATGAAAATGATTTCTGCGACATCTTTCGGGCAATTCAGACACAACTTGTACAGACTGAGCGGCAGCATATTTTTTCACCACGGCTCATTTCAATTGTGAGTGCAGGAGCTGTAGTTGATCAACAGAGTAGGAAAAAGAATGGCTCTACACAATCCAGTAGCCTACAGATTTTTACGGGATGCTATCCCTGGCATGTGCAGAGCAGTTCACACACGATCGACACTGTCTTGACAACGAACTGTACAAGTAAGCTTCAGTCATTTCATTTCGCTCTCGGTATCGATTTGCCACACATTATTGATTCTGGGATTTATTGGGCTGCAGAACAGTCACTTCAGTTGCCTTCAATGCCATTGGATTTGCCTCCAAATATACGGCTGGTTTCTGCGGTTACCCTAGAACATGATGTACTGGGTAAAGGTATACGCCTTCGGTTGCTTGAGTCATGTGGGCACAAGAGCCATATAAAACTTAATTTTAATCGTGAGGTAAGTCATGTTCGTCGGAGTGGTGAAGTGCATGAAGTACGATCGACTGAAGCTAAAGCTCAAGATAGTGCTAAAGATGGTGCGTTAGTTATCGATGACAAAGCTATTAATTGCTTGCTTCGTCGTTACGAGATGGCCGATTTGGAGATCATTTTTCGTGAAGATCATCACACTTGATGGGCCTGCAGGTGCAGGTAAAAGCTCAACTGCGAAACTTCTTGCTAGCAAGCTTGGTTGGTGTCATATGGATACTGGCGCGATGTATCGAGCAGTTGCGCTAGCGGCACTCCAACGAAATGTAGCTCTTGATAACGAAAAGGCACTCGCAGAGTTGGCTGCAAGCCTGGATATTCAATTTCTCAGTGGAGCGGTGTTTTTAAACGGTGAAGATATTTCTGTAGAGATACGTATTGATCGAGTCACTGCTGCAACCCGGCCGGTTGCAGATGCCCCTTCGGTACGCGAAGAAATGACAGCAATGCAGCGAAAGCTATCAAGAAAATTCAATCTTGTTACGGAAGGTCGTGATCAAGGCACCGTGGTATTTCCGTGTGCAGAATTAAAGGTTTATCTTGATGCATCGCCATCAGCTCGGGCGGCACGACGGTATCATGAGAGAATTGAGCATGGTGATAAAAGCCACTCAATAGAAGAAATTTTGCATAGTCAGATTGAGCGAGATCAAGGAGATAAGGATCGGCCCATTGGGGCAATGGAGGCTGCGAAAGATGCAATTATTATTCATACAGATGGATTCTCACTCGAAAATGTGGTCAACCAGGTATTAGAACTTGCGCGCGGTCGTGGTCTTACGTCAGATTACATTCCGAAATGAAGTGTCGATGAGTTTTTCTGAAAAAAATAGAACAATAGCTTCTTCGATGGCTTCGGTATCGAAGATTGTAAAAAAAACGGAGAGTCACCAAGAGTGGTGGGGCAGATTGCTGTACGACACAGTCTGGTTTCTGTCCCGAATATTTTCCGTATCGTTGTTTGGATTCCGTCGAGAAATGGTAGAGCCACTGCCAAAATCTGGTGGCGTGCTGGTCCTTTCAAGTCATCAGAGCCATCTTGATCCGCTTCTCTTAGGTCTTGCCACAAACCGACGACTCTCGAGTCTCGCTCGAAGCAGTCTTTTTAAGTTTGCTCCTTTTGGTAATGCAATTGCTGCACTCGGTGCCGTTCCAATCGATCGGAATGCCTCGACCGTTACGGCTATGAGGACTGTAATTCAGAGACTACGAAAAGGTGCTGCCGTCATTGTGTTTCCGGAGGGAACGAGAACATCATCAGGGCAGCTTGGGGATATGAAAAAAGGGTTTGCTTTACTTGCAAAACGTGCGGCAGTACCAATCGCACCAGTAGCCATTGTTGGCGCGTATGAATGTTGGCCTCGGTTTCATTGGCTTCCACGTCCTGGGCAAATTCGGTTGCATTTTGGTGCAGTTATTACGGCTGATGAAGTCGAATGTCTTTCCGAAACTCAATTAGCTGAACGGTGCATTGCAGTGCTGCGAGATCTTGATCAGAAAGCGCGCAGCACACGACGGCGCCACGTGCGTCATTAAAAAGATTTTTTTTTCTTTATTTTTCAGTTTCTGTTTGGCTTGCAAGAGTTGTACGGACAGAAACGTTGTGATCTCTAGCACTGTTTTGGCAGGTGTTTTTTTGCCGACAATTTTCAAAGCGTTGTTTCGGCAGGATCTCTGCCTTGGATGTTTTCTAAATCACTGCTAATGAGAATTATGAAATACTTTTTACCCCGATGTGTCACGCTTGGTGTCGTTGCTTTTTTCTCTGGTAATGCATTTGCACTAGACTATTATTCTTCTGTCGCGATGGTGCCGGTACCAGGGAATGGTTCAAAAATTGAATTTCTTGGTGATACTTTTGAGGAAGATGGTTGGAATTTTATCCACAATCATCCAAAAAGTTCTCGCGAAGAAGACGGTCAGGCGCGAGGTCCACTGGCATTCTCAGGTAATAAAAGAATGCTGGAGGGTCCGGAGCGAGGACAGCCAGACCTTTTGGAAATTGTTGACACTCCACCGGGTGGATTGCCAGAAAGTAGTCGTGCACTTCTTGTACGAACATTACACTCGGGTGTCCCCGGGACATATTCTCGTACAGTGCAGCAAGATGATTTAATTTGTGGAATTACGACACGGCTAGGATCACAAATCCCGGTGAGTGAAATCCCTAGCTGTGTTGTACGGATTTGGTTGCCACCTTCGGAAAAATGGGAAAATCGTAGTGGGCCGCATTTTGGAATTCGTGTAGGGGTGCGGACAACAAAGCTAGAGCCTAATAGGGGTTTCTTTGCGTCGGGCAGTTCACCGGTTGTAGAGCCCTACTGGCCGGGTATGTGGATTCACTTCCGTAGTGAAACCTCACGCGGAGTGGAGAGTGATTCAGCGCTCATCAAAGTGAGGGGAGACCGTCGGGGAATAGATTTTCCAGTAAAAGATATCTCGGCAGATCAATTTGGTTGGTGGACGCTAGGGATGTCACTTTCACCCGATGGGCAAGTACATTATTTTGCTCGACAAGGTATTGATGACCTGAGACCTGAAGATCATTTAACAAGTCAATTTCCCTACAGTTTCCGTGCAGAACGACTGAATTCATTTTTCTTTAACGCATGCAATCTTAATGATGGGGTAACGTGGTCGACACCATTTGTGATTGATGATCCATCTGTTCATGTTGAAAACTCGGCTCGGGTCATGCAACTCGTCGAGAGACGGGAAGCATATGAACTTCGCCGACAACGGAAGAGATCTGCTTATAAAAGCTACAAGAATAGCATTCGGTAAGGTTTTATAAGGAGAGTTGGTTTGAGTCAGTGCGAATACGTACTGTTCGTAGACGCAGAGCATTGGTGATGACAAAAACGCTGCTCAGACTCATTGCAGCAGCAGCAAAAATAGGCGTTATTTGCCAGTCGGAGCCAAGCACTGGCACGAGAATGCCGGCTGCAAGAGGAATGCCCAAACTATTGTAGACAAATGCAAGAAATAGATTCTGTCTAATGTTTAACAGCGTGGTTCTGCTCAACTGAATTGCATATGGCAGCAGCTGTATGTCTCCTCGGATAAGAGTGACATCAGCAGTCTCTATTGCCACATCACTTCCTGTTCCCATAGCAATGCCGACAGTGGCAGCCGCAAGAGCTGGTGCATCATTCACCCCATCCCCAACCATTATTGGCTGTTCGCCATGAGCATGTGATTCCGTGATGAACAGGTGTTTTTCCTGTGGTGTAAGCGAAGCCTTATAGTGGTCGATGCCTACTGATAGTGCAATGACATTAGCACTATCAGCATGATCACCGGTCAGCATTGTGACGGTAATCCCAAGGCGTTTCAATTGGTGAATGGCTAAATGAGCACCTGGTTTTACTGGGTCAGTAATGGCAAGCAAGCCAGCCATACGATGATTAATAACAACTCCGGCAATCGTCTTACCACTTGCGCGAAATGGCTTCGCTGCTTGCTGGAAGTTAGCTAATTCTTTTGAGGGTACTTGCTGTTGTTTGAGAAACGCCTCATTGCCTATCCCAACGAATTTACCAGCCACAGTTCCCTCAACGCCATTTCCGGGTGTGGCAATAAACGTGTCTGCTTCCTGAAGGGGTGCGAGGTTATGTTTGTGAGACGCTTGGCAAATAGCGGTGGCAATTGGATGTTCACTTTTCAATTCAATAGCTGCTGCGAATGAAAGAATTTCCTGTTCTGTTTGATTACCAAATAATACGACATCAGTTACAGTCGGCTGGCCTGCTGTAAGTGTCCCGGTTTTATCAATCATGAGCCGTTTGCTTTGCCCAAGTGTCTCCAGAGATTCTGCGTTTTTGAACAGAATTCCTTCGCGAGCAGCACGGCCAATCCCAACAATAATTGACATAGGGGTCGCCAAACCAATTGCGCATGGGCATGCAATCACAAGAACCGAAACACTCGAAATAATTGCATAAGGTAGTGATGGGTGGGAGCCCAGAAGTAACCATCCGATAAAAGTTGCGAGTGCGATACTCAGCACAATTGGAATGAATACACTGGCCACGGTATCAGCCATTTTTTGAACGGGCGCTCTGCTTCTTTGGGCCGATCTGACAAGTGCAATAATTCGTGCTAGGAGGGTTTCTGAGCCCGTCTTTTCGGCAATGAGAATGAAACTTCCCCTACCATTTTGTGTTCCCGCAACAACCTCGTCGTTTTTATTTTTTATGATCGGTGACGGTTCACCAGTTATGAATGATTCATCAACAAGGCTTGTCCCTTCAAGTACAGTTCCGTCAACAGGAATTGTCTCGCCCGGTCGAACTCGGAGGTGGTCTCCAGGATGAATATCACTTAGTGGCACGTCTTTTTCTTCATGCTCCGATATGAGCCTTGCCGTCGTTGGAGTTAGTGATAAAAGGGACCGAAGTTCACTGCCAGTTTTGATACGGGCTTGGTTTTCCAGTGTTTCACCGATCAGGACAAGCACAATGATCATCGCACAGGCGTCAAAGAAAGAATGCACAAGGCTTGTTCTAGGGTCATGGAATTCTTCTGGGAAAAAGCCAGGTAACAGCGTGGCTGTAACGCTGAATATATATGCGGCAGTCACGCCGATAGTGATCAGCGTAAACATGTTGAGATGGCCAGAAATAAGGCTTTTCATTCCACGAATGAAAATTGAACGGCCAGATGTGATGATGAGAAGGCTTGTGAAAAGAAGTTGCAGTACTGGGTTTATACGAGCATCCAACCGAGTGTCGAAAGAAAGCCCAAGCATTGGACCCATTGCAAGGATAAGAATTGGAGTCAAAAGAATGAGTCCAAAGATCAATTCCCTGTCGAGAAGCGGCTTGTCGGAGTCGGGTGCGAAAGCAGTGTCTGGAACAGTTGATTCAAGCGGCATTCCGCATTGCGGGCACGATTTTGGTGTGGAGGAAGAGACCTCGGGGCACATTGGGCAAAAGTAGACAAGGTCTTTGTTCTGTGGCTGTATCGTAGTTTTAGGAGAGCGATGTTGTTGGCAACATGGTGCTTGTTGACTAGACGAGCATGAAGAAGTTTTTTCCATAGAAACGTTCCGAAGAGAACATTGATACCAAAGCCTACTATTTCATATTAATGGTCAGAATTGAACAATCAGTGGTTATGGTTGTACCGTGGAAACGCCTCGAGCTCGCTTGAATGGATCAATGGTGCTGCCAGAAGGACCCTGTGGTGGAGTTGGTTCTGGCTTCTTGAATGGCAACATCGTGGGCCATTCAAGACTCATGCCCGGCCAAGTCGATTTTGGCTCTATTGGATTGGAGGGTGCCGTGGGGGTAGGTGCCATTTGGACCTGATTGCCGTTAAGAATCTCTTCGGGTTTCGGGAAGCTACGAATCCCTGCAGTTGTTGATGTCACTGTGGGCTCATGACGGCTTCGCAAAAGAGGCCGAATTGATACGGAATCAATCTGAGCAGTACCTAATCCTGTTAATGCAAAAGTAACTGTAAGAGGTGGTGGCGATTGAGTAGCTTCTTGAGGTTGCGCGGGGGGTACAATTCGATAGAGTACAAGTCGTCGCCAGCTGTCTGTTTTGTTGACTCGTTCTGCCAAGGCTGGTCCACCATACGAATCAAAAACGAGAAGACCATCAACAGATCCTTGAATAGGATTCGGCACCCAAACCTTTGCAACGATTTCCAGAAGTGTGCCTGCTGGTGGAGTAATTGGGGGTGTTGTGATCCAGATCGGAGGAGTTTCAATAACCAGTGGTGCTTCTTCTGGATTCATTGCGGTTGCGCTGATTCGTAAACTTCTCCGTCCCTCGGCTGGTGCATGCGTTGAAAGCTCAACTGAGCCTTTGATTTGTTCTGTCGGCCGGACGAAGTGTCGCCAACCAGTACTGGAAAGGGTATTGATCGCTTCCATTCTGCCGCCTTCCAGCAAGTTTTTGCCCGCATTGGTTGAATGTAATGCATCGAGCATCCTCCAGTGATCTGAAAGTGTTGCTGAGGAAGTAGTAAGGGGACTTGCGACCATCGAGCCCGTTGCAGTGACTCCTCGTTCCCAAAAGAGTCGTTCTAATTGTCCGGCTATTGCACGCGCACGTTCAAGCTTTTTTACAGCAGCCGTTGGGTCGTGAGTAATCATAGTTTCAGCGTATTGTGCTTCTTGCTGAGCCTCGGCGAGCATTTCCCTTACGGGGAAATGCCCAAGAGCCTCTGGTGGAAGCTCAGTAGCCAGTCGACTACTACGCGCGATTGCACTTAATGCTTGAGAGCGGGCAAGAAGTGCTGCAGTTGGTGCGTTTCGACGTACTAATTCCTGTACATGCGCAGTCGCAGATGGGTCATTGCTAATAAAAATAACGGCAGAAGCATGAAAGTTTTCGAGTGACATCGTAACACCACCGGTTACTCTTCTGTGCTGCAATGGTCGGAGGGTACTGTGTGTTATTTCCCAAGGTCGGTGTGCCTCTGGGATACCAGGAATGAGAATATTCAAAGGCTGCTCTTGACGTGGAATATCACCACGGTAATGGCTGGCTATTATTTGCCCGCCTTGAACGGATCGCCAAACAAGTACAACCCGAGATCGAGATGCTTCAATCACCATTGCTCGTACTTCTGGGTCGCTTGTTTCTGCATCGGCTGTAAATCGCCCACTGGCCCCCCACGCAGCTATGGTTTCAAGTTCAAGATTGACCGTTTGGACAGCAGCGGCTCGTGCGACTGTTTCGGTATCGGTTCCAGTGAGGGGCCGGGTCGAACTAAACAAGATACCTCGACTGCCGGCTGCAATTGCGGTGAAAGCGGCTCCAAGAAGACTTTCTTCATCGATTGGTAGCCCATTGTTACCGATGCCTGAAAGCATTGCTGCTTGAAGAGCTGTTCGAGAGTCTATCTCGGTTGATAGTGTAGTCAGCAGTGGCGTACCGGGTCGAGCGAGTCGCGGTCGTTGCTGGAGCCATGTCAGATAGTTCGTGAGTTCAAGACTTGTGCCGAGCACGGCACGATGCGCAACAAGCATGTCAAGATGTCTAGAGATTTCACGTAGACCAGAATCTGCTGACGCGATAATGGGTCTCCCTTGACGTCGGTCACAAATGCGCAGACGTCTCACCTGTTCAGCAAGATGAGGGATATCTTCCGATGAAAGAGACCGACCCATTTCCCAGAGAAGCACTCGGTTCCATTTTTCAGAAAATGCTGGCAGTTTTTCTGGCTCTTTCAGGTCAACATCCGGCAAGGCCGGTGGAGGGCAAATGATCCAGATTCCAGCATGCTCCGCTTCGGCTAAAAGGCTTGTCGAGGCTGGCTCATGGAGTTGAATGCAGTTGAATCCTAATTGAGCAAGTCTCACAAGCGGCTCACCTTGGTGTTCGATTGCGCGTGGAAAGAATGGTCTCCCATCAACTTCGAGTACACCACGAACAAGCCCAGCTGTTTCATCATCAACCGTTGGAATATTTCCAGTATTTTGAACTGAGTTCGATACTGGTGATTGTGATGTTGGTCGCTGTGCTGAACCCACTGTTGTGATCAAACCAGCTACGGAGAGGTCATCGATTGATACGGTGCAGCGAGTTGCACCAAGGGGTATTTCAATAGCAAGCCCACAAATCGTTGCACTGTCTAAGTTGATTTGTGGTCCGTATTGTGCTCGGAGTGCCGGAAGTTGTGATCGAAGAATCTCAGGAACATTGCTGATCATAAGAGGCTGCCAGCGTGAAGTAGTTGCTGAGGGCGGTCCTGAGACAAACACTTGGACGGGTTGTTGGTCGTTAGATTGTGACGCAGGGAGTAATATTTGGCAGGCAAGACGAGCAGATGGATGATCACAACGGACCCAGACCTGAGCTGAGAATTCATCGATGACTATAGACTCGGGGACGGGAAACAATATTCGACTCAGGGTTGTTCTGTCGGTCTGTAAGGTAATAGTTTCACAACCAGCACCAGCATGAGTATTTACATCTTCAATACTTTGCTGAAGTACCCGAAGGCCCGGACGTGATGCCACCGTAGTTACTGTTGTGGGGCCATCAAAGCATTCTGACAGACCAGATCCGTTAGAAGTATTCTGCAGGATGAGACAGGCCACAAAGAAACAAAAAACTATTTTAGAAGTGTCAGGCCAACACGATCGTTGCTGAGTTGCTTGCAGTTGAAAGATCATCTGGAAGCATGGGTATCCCCAGGGGTTGTGAGAAGAGCTTTTTCGTATAGCTAGGCTGGTTATTCGTGCTCGGAAAGAAAGTAGTTTCTGTGCGTTATGAAGAAACAGAGCAACAAGCATAAAAACAAAATGAGGCACTACCAGTGACCGGCTATTTTGACCAGGTTTTTCTAGTAGGCGTAAAACCACGTATGGGCTCCCTCGATATACCGAACGCTATTGCGATGAAGTGCTAATAAGGCTTGTAGCAGGCGGTCGATGGTGTGCTCTAGAGGGGCTGCCCAGACAGTCCGTCTTTTGTCTGAAAAACAGGCCAGTCAGGTAACTTAGGAAAGTATTTTCAGACATTGAGCCGATGACCAAGGTATTATTGGTTAAGGACTTTTGCCATGTTGACTCTTACAACCGAGGATGTTTCTGCTGCCGTCGTGGAACTTGGCCTTATCGAAGCGGCCGAGATAGCAGGTGTATGGCGGGAGCTTGGCTCACAAGAGGTTTCGCCAGAACAGTTTGGATCAGCCTGCGTTCGGAGAGAATTGCTTACGGGCTACCAATGGGAACGCCTTCGGAATGGTTATCGAAAAGGCTTTTTTTATGGTCGCACGAAAGTTCTCTATCAGGCAGGAGCTGGTTCTTTTGCCCGCGTCTACCGAGCCATTGCTCAGGATACCGGAGATATTCTTGCGGTGAAGGTCCTGCGGAAACGTTTCTCCTCAGATGAAGCGAAGTGTGAGCTGTTTCTGAGAGAGGGCCGGATGGGACTGATGCTGAGACATCCAGGAATCGTACGTATAGAAGAAGTAGGAAAAGAGGGTGCCGGTAGCTTTATTACGATGGAGTTTGTTGAAGGACAGACACTCCGAGAGCTCGTGAAAATTCGGAAAGGAATTGACGTAGTTCGCGGTATTGATTTGGCATCCCAACTCATTGATGCTCTGGCATATGCTCATGGCGAAGGCGTAACACATCGTGACTTAAAAGCATCTAATGTTCTCGTATCTGCTAAAGGTCGTGCAAAGCTCGTTGACTTTGGTCTTGCAAGTTTTGCAGAGCTTGCAGGGAAAAAGAAAGATGAGCTCGGGAAGTTGCGTACCGTTGAATATGCGGCATTGGAAGTTGCCGGTGGTGTACGCGGTGATGATGTACGAAGTGATATTTTTTTTCTCGGAACACTCCTTTATCTCATACTTTCTGGCCGATCAGTCTTCAAAGATTCACGTGATCGGGCAGTGAGAGCTGATCCGAAACGATACGCCGATCTCGAACCTCTTGGCAAGGTCGCACCTCATCTACCACGTGATCTCGTCGACATTGTGAACAAAATGCTCACACTCAAACCCAAACATCGGTTCCAGACCGTGGCTGAAGTAAAAGAAGCCCTCAAGCCAATTCAAGTCCGCTATGCGGATGGTGACGAAATTGTTTCACAAGAGGTGCCAAAACCGGTTCGGAAGGCGACTGAGAGAACGGAATTAAAATCAGAAATCTCTGAGAAGCCAAGAATTATGGTTGTCGAGGTTTCTGGAAAGTCACAGGATTCTCTTCGGCAGTTTTTTTCAAAACAAGGGTTTCGTGTTCTGGTTACGGAAAATCCAAAACGAGCGCTTGCTCGTTTTGAAACAATTCCACCACCGGCAGATATTATTTTGCTGAGTAGCCAAGTACTCGGACATGATGCAGTGTCAGTATTTAATGCCTTAGCCCCTGACCCATATTTAAAGAAAATTCCGGCACTTCTTATTACCAGTGCTCGTCAGAAAGAGTTGGTATCCGAAGCCGTGGAGGATGACCTTCGGCAGGTTGTCACGATGCCATTTAAGGCAAGTGACCTTCTTGAGCGGGTTAAAATATTGACAGGTATCAACGGTTAAAAGCAATTCCAAAGAAGTGTTATGAACATCGTTTTACGAAGAACGCATTCTTCGTAAAACGACGCCCTGGCCTCTTTGCTAGGCCGATCTGATCGTAATAGATTATTCCTCAAGTGGCATTCCGTGCTGGCCTAGGGGCACGGCATCATGAATGTTGGGGACATAGCATCATGAATATTTGAACCCTGGGTCGGTATTCGAGCGTGGCAACATGGGACAACATCCTGAGGGCAACAGAAGTTCGCATGGTCGCTCATTGTCGATTTTTTGAACCGGTGCCGTAATGTTTACTACCTCGGCCCTATGAGCGATAATAGGCTTATCTATTCGATGAGCCTATTTTCAGGCTTGGTCTATTTTGACATTCGCTAAAACAGATAGATGACCTCATAGATATACTGACATCCGACTGAAAGGTGGCAGTTGAATGAATTTATTTGACTTGTGGTGCACATGCGTTGCTGTCAGTTACTATTAGGCAAGTAAGTTGAGCCTTTTGGGCTGCCTTTTTTAAAATGAGAACGTGGATAGGTTCTGTTGTGCCAGAGTTTCTTCAAGAAAAATGCTTACCCGTTCGAAAATAAATAATTAAGCTCTGGCCTTTTCAAATAACAATCTAAACTTGTCTTTTGGTTGGCTTCGAAACGTGCAGATCAATTTTCTTTATAGGGACTGGAGAAATCGATTTTTTATTGCAGTCTTGTTTTCCAGTCGGCAATAAAAAATAGACTTGTGAGTTTTTTACCATGCAGTTAAGTGCTCTCGAACTTGCCGACATCAATCGTCACTTAGGAGAAAAGACGTCCACAGAAATTGTTGAATGGGCGATCAACCAGAATAAAAAAATGGTTGTGACAACAAGCTTTGGGTATAACTCAGCAGTCACCTTGCATTTAGTCACTAAGATAAGACAAAGCGTGCCTGTAGTATGGGTAGACAGTGGATACAATCTGGAAGATTCGTATGTGGTTGCCGAGAAACTCATACAAGAACTTGGATTAAATATTCACGTCTACAACCCTGTAATGTCTGCCGCCCGGCGTGAAGCAGTGCACGGAGCAAGCTTTGGAGTGCCAGACAATCCAAAATTTGAAGATTTCAAATACCAGGTGAAGTTGGAACCTTTTCAACGGGCATTAAAAGAATTGCAGCCTGAAATTTGGATCAGCGGTATCCGGAAGGAAGAAACGAATTACAGACGGAATCTCGGAATCGTTTCTATGGATGCCAGAGGTATCCTTAAAGTGTCGCCACTATTCAATTGGACAGAAAACGATGTGTCTGATTACATGCGCAAGCACAGTTTGCCAAGCTGTAGGCACTATTTTGATCCAACGAAAGTTGATTCACAAGCAGAATGCGGATTGCATTTGAGTCAATTTGAACAAGGTGGCGGTATCTAAATTTCTGGGCAACATTGTTTTCAGAAAATAATCTAATTTTAGGCCTCTGAAGGTGGGAAGAAAACGAAATGTCACGGACTGTTGCGTTAGCGGTTGATCTTGGAGCATCTGGAGGTCGCATTGTCTCAGGTGCTTTCGATGGAAAGCTTCTTGAGTTAAAAGAACTTCATCGATTTAATAATGGACCGGTGAATTTTGGTGGCCAACTTGTCTGGGACTTTGTTGGTCTTTGGGGTGGTGTCTTAGACGGGCTCCGGGTGGCTGCTAATCAGCATCATGATGCAATTCGAAGTGTCGGAGTTGATACGTGGGGTGTTGACTTTTCATTCGTGACCAAAAACGATGCACTTCTAACAGAGCCTGTGTGTCATCGTGACGCCCGCACAAAAGGTCTTATTGAAAAGGCGGCAAAAACTGTTTCTAGGGAAGAAACGTTTGAGGCCACAGGGCTTCAGTTTATAGAGATTAATACGCTCTATCAACTTCTTGCCATAAAGCGAGATCAGCCAGAACTCCTCGCAGCTGCAGATCGATTATTAATGATTCCTGATCTTATGCACTGGCTCCTTTCAGGGCAGCGTTCCAATGAGCGAACGATTGCTTCAACGACTCAATGTTTTGATTCTCGGAAAGGCCAATGGGCTAATGATCTTCTAGATCAATTTGGAATTCCTACAAGTTTGTTTCAGCAGGTCTCCGAGCCAGGACATGAAATTGGCAGTCTTCGAACAGATATTGCCGCTGATACAGGTTTACGAGATGTGCGAGTCGTATTACCGGGTTCGCATGATACAGCAAGCGCCGTTGCTGCAGTTCCAGCACTTGAACCACCCTCATCGCGACCAGATTGGTGTTATATCAGCCTTGGAACGTGGGCGCTTGTTGGTGCAGAACTTGATCGACCCTTAGTGACTCCCGAGTGCCTTGCTCATAATTTCACAAATGAGGGGGGTGTTGGAGGCACAACCAGGCTACTCAAAAATCTTTGTGGTCTTTGGATCGTCCAACAATGCCGTGCCAGTTGGCAAAGGTCTGGAAAAAATTGGGACTGGGATCAGTTGACTGCTTTGGCTGCAGAATCAGCACCACTTCAAACGATCATCGACACAAGCCATGCATCACTTGTGGCTCCAAATGATATGCCCGCGGCGATACGCGAACTTGCAAAGCAAAGTAAGCAGCTAATCCCGGAATCAACCGGTGCAGTAATACGAACAGCCTTGGAAAGTGTCGCTGCAAAAGTGTCGTGGACCCTTCAGGAATTGGATGAGCTTCTTGGGCGACGTGTCGGGAGAGTACACATTGTTGGGGGAGGTGTTCAAAATAAGTTGCTTTGTCAGATGATTGCAGATGCTTCAAATCGGCCGGTTATCGCTGGTCCCGTTGAGGCCACAGCCATAGGGAATCTTCTAGTACAGATTCTTGCTGAAAATGGAAAAATAGATTTGCGTAGCGTGCGTTCTGTAGTGCGAGATAGTTTTGATCCAATAACGTATGAACCACGATCGGTTGCGGTTTGGCAAGAGCGACTTGCTCAATGTGTGGATCAATAATTGCCGTTGGACTCGTACCTGTGTGACTACGATTGCTTATTGAAGCAGTTGCGATGCAACGGCAATGATTCCGGCTGTTATAAGTAATACAGCGGTACTGATCGCGACTGTAAGCCATTGGTAGGCCGCACGCTCAGTCTGTTCTTCAACATGCTCAAGACTGTCTTTGAATTTGGCTAGAAACCGCACGTTGCATTGAGGGCAAATCAGTTCTTCATCGAGCAATGATGCCGGGACCGAAATAATGTGACTTGAAGGGCAGGGGATACGGTATTGTTGGGCATGTGCATTCATGCTGCTCGATAGCTTGAGGCAGGGCGTTTGGTTACTTGTCCGTTCTCGACTTCCAGAATTGAGTCAGCAAGTGCGAGAGTGCTTGGTCGGTGCGTGATCATAATCACCGTACGATTTTCAACATAACGGGAGAGAGCCTCGTGAATGAGCTCTTCACTTGCTCCGTCGATCTGGCTGGTCGCTTCATCAAGAACAAGTATTTCAGCATTGCGAAGGAAGGCTCGGGCGAGTGCGATTCTTTGTCGTTGACCCCCGGAAAGACGAAAGCCATTCGGCCCAACTTTAGTTTTGTATCCTTCAGGAAATTCAGTGATGAAGTCGTGAGCACGTGCTTTTCTTGCCGCTTCTTCTATTTCTTCTTCGGTAGCATCCCATCGGCCATATCGAATGTTGAACAGGATCGTCTCGTTGAAAAGTTCTGTTTGCTGAGTAACCATTGCGATGCGTCTCCGTAAATCCTTCACTGCTAATGCAGTGAGCGGTACGCTGTCGAGTTCAACAGTGCCTTCTGTCGGGTCATAGAATCTGCATATGAGGTTAATCAGCGTACTTTTCCCACCTCCGTTGGGCCCAACTATTGCAACTCGTTCACCGAAATTTATAGTTACGTCGACGTTTTTCAAAACTGTGTCGATTCCATCGTAAGAGAAAGAGACGTTTCGTAACGCAATCTCTCTATGCGGTGATGGAAGAAAATATGGGTTTGATTTTTCTTTCAGCTTTGATGGTGTATCAAGAAGTGGGTAGAGCGCTTGTGCTCCAACAATGCCAACATTTATCCCAGTTATTACTCCAGACAGTTTGCGGACGGGGTCTGACGCGCCAATGAGCATGCCAAAAAAGACCATGATCCCAGGGACAGTCATTGGCTGCTCGGTCATTGTCACGCCAAAAATCTGAGTCTCTTTATTGATGACTAGCCACGCTCCAACGGCAATCGATGTTGCCACCATACCAATACCGAGCACCTCAGTAATTGGGTTTGCAAGAGCGCGGTAAAAGTTATGACGAAGCCCTATCTTCATCATTTGTGTTGTACTGTCCCGAAAACGTTCTCGCTCAAACGGCTCCATAGTGTAGGCCTGGACAGTAAGCACATTATTCAGCGCCTCAAGCATGACATGATGGAAACCCATAGCCTGTGAAAGAATATTTTTTGACGCACTTCTCATTTTACGGTTGAGCCAGACCATCATGAAGCCAACGACCGGCGCTAAGGTCAGGCAAGCGAGTGTTAACTGCCACGAAATACAAAAAGCTCCAGTGAGACAGGCAATTATTTTGAGCGGTTCAGTAATTGCCCCACCAAAAGTAGTTGTAATCCCGCTTGAAAGCATTTCTGCTGTGTGCGTTACCTGAGCCATAAAGCCAGCAGAACCTTGGTTCATGAACTGTGCGCGATCGAGTTCGAGGGCTTTGTTGAAAATTCTAACTCGAAGGTCTCTCGAGATCCCCATGGCGACAAAGCTTACAAGCATTGTGCTGGTGAGCAGAAGACAGTGTTTTAGGAATGTACTTATGACGATTAAGACAACGACTACAAGTACAGTCTTGAAAGGATCATTTGGAAGGTAGTTTTTGATCCATGGTTGCAGTGCTCTCGCAGAGGCCAAGAGGGCCTTATCGCCTTTGTCTTCAAGCGTAAGCGTATTGATCTTGTTTTGTATGCTTTGTTGTTCTGCTTCTGATGTGCCACCACCAGCTAAACGATCACGGAGTTGCTGGATTTCTCGACCATTATTTTCTAGTTTTATTTGAGCGTCCGCTATTCTTTTTTCATTCCATGTCTGGAGAGACTCTCCGTTGAGTGTGACTTCAATGACTGGAAAAAGTGCTGCGATATTGGCACCCCACAGCCCGGCTACACCAGCAGAACAGAGAAATGCCGCGACAAGCAGTGGCCAGCTTTTTGACGCATCACGAAGAGCACGAAGAAAATAGTTCATGAACTATGCTTGGTATTTTTGATAGGGGGATAAGGTTGATCAAAACAATGAGTCGTTCACGCCAGTCATTTCAGGAATTGATGAAACGGTATCACTTCACTCTGGAATTAATTCGTCTGAATGAGTTCGTTGAATCAACTCCTTTTGATGTTCTATAGGTTCGTGATGATCACGGAATGTGCGCGTTTTGCGCAAAGCATTAACTTTGCTAAAAGACGATCACAATTGGTGGGAAGAGTAGTCTGTGAGACCGAGGTAAAACAAGCCGAAAACTGCGCTCATTTAGCCATCCGACGGAGCTTTATTTCGCTCTTTTGCTGCAAGAACAGTGTTTTCTAGAAGCATTGCAACGGTGAGAGGGCCAACGCCTCCAGGCACGGGGGACACCGCCGCTGCGGCCTCGACGACCGTGTCGTAGTCAACATCGCCGACAAGCCGGCTTTTGTCTCCGTCTTGGATGCGATTGATTCCTACATCGATCACAACTCCACCGGGCTTTACCATGTCGGCAGTGATCAGTTGAGGGATACCAACAGCAGCTACGAGAATATCAGCCTGGCGTGTTATCGCCTTCAAGTTGGCGGTATGACTGTGACACAGAGACACAGTTGCATCGCCACCAGGTCCACGACTGGCGAGAAGAAGTGCCAATGGTTTTCCTACTATGTCACTACGTCCAACAATGACAACATGTTTGCCACGAGTCTCAACTCCGGCATCGAGAATCATTTTTTGAACACCGGCAGCAGTGCAAGGAATAAAGCGGGGGCGTCCTTGCGAAAGTAACCCGGCGTTCTCTGCATGAAAGCCATCAACATCACGATCAGGCGGTACTGCATCAAGTACAGTTCTTGCATCCACATGATCAGGAAGTGGTAGCTGAACGAGAATCCCATCAACTGGTCCGTGCTCCTCGCGGCCAATAGCTTTTACCGTTGCAACAAGTTCGGCGGTTGTTGTTGACTCCGGAATTGAAAAGATGTCAGCCGTAATGCCCACGCGTTTTGCTGCAGCTTCTTTACTTTTTACATACGACGCACTGGCAGCGACGTTGCCGACAAGGACAACCACGAGTCGAGGAGGTCGACCAATTTCTCGGGTTATTTCCACGACCTGCGGTACAAGATTCTGCTGGATTTTCTGAGCAAGTTCTCGGCCATTGAGCTGCTTCGCCGTCATCTAGGTATCTCCGGCAGTAGGATGATGAAAGGCATCACGCAAACCTTGTTGGGGCAAGCAGATGATTTCACGAGGAGTTGTTTTGATAAGGATAATGATCGGTCAAGGTCAATCGAGATCAACCGGACTGCTCTTCCATATAAGTCATTCGAAGTTGATGGAGAATTTCTTCAAGAAGTTTCTTTTCATCATTTTCAAGATTCCCCGATGTTTTCTTTTCAAGCATCTCAAGCATGTCAATAAAATGTCGAGCAGTATCTAGGTTTTTGAGTGCTTCTTTTGTGATTGGATTCGGAATTTTCCCAAATGCCATCAAGGCCTGCGTGAACATTGTTTGAGCAAGGAATTCAAAAGTAGCCGGTGGAGCTTTCATGGGACCATTGTTATTTGATGGAGCCGATGGTTCAGTCATAGAGTCATCCAAAGTTGTTTGAGTGAAGAGGTATAGTAAGAGGGCCTACTGAAAACAGTCAGGGTTTTGCCCCGGTGTGATGAGCTACAGCTGCGGCAACAAGGCCAGCAAACAGTGGATGAGCAGCCGTTGGTTTGCTCTTAAATTCTGGATGAAATTGAACGGCAACAAACCAGGGGTGGCTCGCCAACTCTACAATCTCGACAAGGCTCTGATCAGGGCTTGTACCCGCAATGACAAGACCCGCCTGCTCCAGTTGTTGCTTGTAGCCACTATTGAATTCGTAGCGATGACGATGTCGTTCAGAAATCTCGGAAGTGTCATACGCTAAAACAGACTTGCTCCCAGCTTTAAGTTTTGCTGGTTGGCTCCCGAGTCGCATCGTGCCACCTTTATCGGTGACGCCTTCTTGTTCTTCCATCAAGCAGATCACTGGATGTGGCGTGTCACGAAAAAATTCTGTTGAGTGCGCGTCAGTGAGGCCAGCAACATTTCGGGCAAAGTCGATTACTGCACATTGCATCCCAAGGCATATACCCAAGAACGGTAGATTTCGTTCTCGAGCGTAGCGAATAGCTTCAACCTTGCCTTCAACGCCACGTTCACCGAAGCCTCCTGGTACAATCAATGCATCAAAGCCAGCAAGTGACTTTTCAGCACCGTCTCGTTCTATTTCTTCACTTTTGATCGGCTGGACCCGCACTTGGGTGTAGTTTGCAATGCCCCCATGGTCGAGTGCTTCGTAAATGCTTTTATATGCATCCCGGTGTTCGGCATATTTACCAACGAGTGCAATTGACACCTCGTGTTCTGGGTTGCGAAGGCGATGCAGGATATCATGCCATACATCGAGTTTGGCTCCGGCGGCAGGTAGGTCAAGTTGCTTCAGAATGAGGTCGTCAATCTTGTTTGCCTGGAGCGATAGTGGAACTTCATAGATTGAAAAATCTTTGTCTCGCTCTTCGATAACAGAGTTCAGTGGGACATTGCAGAAGAGAGCAATTTTTTCACGGTCTGAAATATCCAGACTCCGCTCGGTACGACACACAAGAATATCTGGCTGAATACCAATTTGCCGAAGGATTCCGACCGAGTGCTGTGTCGGCTTGGTCTTCAATTCCCCGGCGGCTTTCAGGAATGGAACCAGAGTGAGATGGATGAACATGCAGTTTTCACGACCGCGTTCGAGAGGGATCTGTCGGATCGCCTCGAGAAAAGGCAGGCTTTCAATATCGCCAACAGTGCCCCCAATTTCAGTGATGACAACATCGGTGTCAGCATCATCGAGTTGCAGCACAACCTCTTTGATTTCATTCGTGATATGCGGAATGACCTGGACAGTTTTCCCTAGAAACTCTCCTCGTCGTTCCTTGTTGATAACAGACTGGTAGATCTGCCCAGTCGTGTAGTTGCTTTGCCGAGTCAGGTGTGTTGTGGTGAAACGTTCGTAGTGTCCGAGGTCGAGATCAGTTTCGCTGCCGTCATCGAGAACATAGACCTCGCCGTGCTGGTACGGGCTCATCGTTCCCGGATCAACATTGATGTAGGGGTCGAGTTTCTGCATCTTGACACGAAGGCCACGCGATTCCAGAAGCATGGCGATTGACGCACTGGTGAGTCCTTTGCCGAGTGAACTGACGACCCCACCGGTCACAAAAAGATGCTTGGTCACGCGGCAAAATTCCTGAAAAGACGAAACAAACGAAAAACGTGGACAAATGCTGCCCTTCAACATAGCGAATGACCCAAGTGGATCGCTACTCGGCCAAATCTTACCCGGGGTTTAGTGTTCGCAGACGTGGTGTAAAGTTAAAGTATGGAACAAAACGCAAATATATCTGAGAGCCGTTCTTCTACGGCTGATGTCCGTATCCGGAGCCTTGATCCCCTTGTGCCACCTGCTCGGCTGGTGTCGAATTTTCCGCTGACGGATGCGACGACAGCAACGGTTGTATCGGGTCGAGAGCAGGTAGAAAAAGTACTCGCTGGCAAGGACGAACGCCTTTTGGTCGTTGTTGGCCCCTGTTCAATTCATGATCTCGACGGTGCCCGTGAATACGCCTCGAAATTAGTCAAACTGTCGCAGGAGGTTTCAGATCGACTCCTCGTTGTGATGCGTGTCTATTTCGAGAAGCCACGAACTACCGTTGGCTGGAAAGGGTTGATCAACGATCCGCACCTTGATGATTCTTTTGATGTGGGTACGGGGCTGCGTATGGCTCGTGAGCTTTTAATTGAAATTGCAAACATGGGCTTGTTTACGGCAACAGAATTTCTGGAGCCAATTACTCCACAGTACATTGCTGACACAATAGTCCTCGGTGCTATTGGAGCTCGCACTACCGAGTCACCAACGCATCGTCAGATGGCCAGTGGTCTGTCCATGCCGGTTGGCTTTAAGAACTCAACAGACGGTTCACTACAAGCTGCTGTCGACGCGATGCAAGCAGCCAAGTCATCACATTCGTTTTTAGGTATCGATAATAGTGGCGGCATCTGTGTGGTATCGACGGCTGGAAATCCATGGGGCGTTTTGATGCTTCGTGGTGGGCGAGCAGGTCCAAACTACTCCCCGGATATGCTTCGTGATGCGAGAACGCAACTTGAAAAAGCAGGATTAACACCACGAGTGATTATTGATTGCAGCCATGCAAATTCTGGAAAGGATCACCGCCGTCAGTCGATTGTCTGGCGAGATGTTCTCAAACAGCGCGTCGCTGGCGATGCATCGATCGTTGGTCTAATGTTGGAAAGTAATCTGAATCCTGGCAAGCAGGCTCCCAATCAAGATCGGTCAGCTCTTGCACACGGTGTGTCGATTACTGATGCATGCATCGGTTGGGATGAAACAGAAACGCTGCTTCGTGAGGCCTACAGCAGCCTTGGCGAGTGACGTTTATGTCTTGGTTTTCTTGCATAATCCTGTGATTACACGATTGATTTAATTATCTTCTTCGTAGATCATTAAGTTTTCTATTTTTTTGTGGTTTATTTGGAGGAGTGCTATGAAACATTCAAATGTTGTGAGGAGAAGGTCCGGCTTCACGCTGATCGAACTGCTAGTAGTGATCGCCATCATTGGCGTCCTTGTTGGCCTTTTGTTGCCTGCGGTCCAGCAGGCTCGTGAGGCTGCTCGTCGGTCGGCCTGTGGCAACAAGATGAAACAGAATGCGTTGGCAATGCATTCCTATGCAGATGCCAGCAGGTCGTTGCCGTCTGCAACAAATTATAGAAATGAGGGGAGCTCCACACCAAACGGTGTATGGAAAACCTTTACAGTTGAGCTGATGCCTTTTATTGAAATGAGCACAGTTTATGACCAGTTAGACCTCAGCGAAAATCAATTGTCTGGTAACGTTGGAAATCCTTCGAACTGGGTAGCGCTGGCACCAAATTTTCAGGGTAATCCAATTTATACCGCGCAGTTCTGTCCCTCGGATCCAGACTCATTTGCTGGGAGAACGGTCGATGGGAAATATTTTGGTGGGCGGGCTACTAACAGTAATCGACGCTCAGGTGGCAGGTGCTATGACGTGTCGCTTGGTCCAGTGGGATTTCCTGCGGCGACACCGGATTGCCCAAACGGAGCTACTGCTGCATGGTGCCGTGCAAATAGCAATTGGTGGGCATCGATAGGAAGTCCAGTTAGGGAGGTGACTTCAACGCCTGGAGTGTTTAATTTCAGTTTTGAATTTAAGTGCGAATTTAAGGACATCACTGACGGCACCTCGAATACTCTGTTGCTTATTGAACGACGGCCAGGGTTACACACACGCTCTGCAATGTTTGGTGCTGAGGTCGGTACACCCACATCAATTCGGCCAAATTCTTCATTTATAGACGATACAACTTCTGCAGGTACTAACCCACAACGAGCGAATAACTGTGGAGCGAGCAGTATGCACGCTGGTGGTGTATTCGGCGTAGCGACTGCTGACGGAGCCGGTCACTGGCTGAGCGATACGATTGACTTCCAGGTTTACAATTTTCTGGGGAATCGTGGCGATGGTGATGCAAGAGGCAAGTTGCCATAATTTCTTTTGAACGAAAATCACCCTCTGCCGACAGCCCATGGGTAGGGAGCGATTTTAATAATTTTTTTAATCTTCTCAAACCTGACTATGAAAAAAATGTTGAATCAAAAAGAGACTTCTAAGGTGTCCGTAGCGCGTGTTCAGCCAGCACTACTTCTGGCGTTGACTGCCGTTCTTGTTGTTATGGCTACGACTGGCTGTGGGTCTAAGTTGCCAAGTGGTAAAGTGAAAATCACTGGTGTGATTATGCTTGACGGTTCACCGCTTATTTGTGAGGGTGAGGGTGAGGCTTATGTAAATCTGGTTTCAGAAACCGGAGTAAATGGTGGAGGGGCGTCCCCTTTCGACCGGTCGACAGGCGGATTCGAAATGATTATCCAGCCTGGAAAGTACAACGCTGTAATCCGTGCGACCGATGGTTTTATTGAAGAAGATGAAAAGCGTGGTCGAGTGATCCCGGCAAAGAGCCTGATTCCGGAAAAATATTCTTTGTCTGATGAATCGGATATCTCAATTACGGTTTCACCAACTGGTGGTGACGTCAGCATTCAGCTTTCAAGTGAATGACACTGAAACTTCAAGACAGGCCCAAGCATCTCCCTGAGGCCTCAGCATCATGTGTTTACGGGATGTCACGCCGGCCTGATTCAGGCATAATATGTTCTGGGGCAATTCTTATGTTGGGGACGATGCCCTGTAATCAGATCTTATTTTTTATCTTTACCGGGGAAATTCTATGAAACTTTCAAATGGTTTCCGGCATCGGTCTGGCTTTACGCTGATCGAGTTGCTGGTTGTGATCGCCATTATTGGCGTTCTTGTCGGTCTATTACTGCCCGCAGTGCAGCAGGCTCGTGAGGCTGCTCGTCGGTCGGCGTGTGGCAATAAAATGAAACAGAATGCGTTGGCAATGCACACCTATGCTGATGCTCATGAATCGCTTCCAACTGCGTCGAATCGGAAGATTGCAAAAGGGGGTGGTACTAATAATGGTTGGAGTACCTTTGTCGTCCATCTCATGCCATTTCTTGAGATGAGCACAACGTTTGACAAAATGGATTTTGGCACCGTAGCCCAGACGAGTGGCACCAAGCAATCTGGTCAAAGCGTATCGAATTGGACTGCATTAGCTCCTGTCAATCAGGCTGACCCGATCTACACAGCCCAATTCTGTCCGTCGAATCCATTTGCGTTTTCTGGCCAGATGCTGGATGGAACGTACAACAATAACAATAAGCGGCACGGCGGTCGGTGCTACGACGTGTGCCTTGGTCCATCTGGGTTTCCTTCAAGACCGCCGGATTGTGCATCAGCCAACAGTTTCTGTAGTCGACATGGAAACTGGTGGTGGGCAAACAACAATGATGTTTCGAGTGAGAAATCAACCCCCGGTGTTTTTAATTGGGCATTTAATTTCCCGTGCGAGTTTAAATACATCACAGACGGGCTGTCCAACACGTTCTTGCTGCTCGAGCGTCGACCAGAAATTGCTGTCTGGGCAGGAATGTACAGGCAGGAGCAGTTGGGTGTCACAACGGCGATTCGCCCAAATTCGTCGACGATTAATGAAGATCCAACAATGATTAAAAACAATTCTGTTCGTACCACGAATAGTGGTGCAAGTAGTTATCATCCGGGTGTTTTTGCAACATCGACAGCAGATGCAGGGGTTCACTTCCTATCGGATACGATTGATTTTGAGGTGTACAACTACCTCGGCAATCGAATGGATGGGAACTCGTTAGGCAGACTTCCTTAGTTGGTTTGATACATCTGCCCGTTCT
>JABAAH010000059.1 GCA_014238855.1 Planctomycetota bacterium | reverse complement strand
GCCATGACAGCTCGGGTGGGTTGAGAGGGATGAAGGCTGACGCGTTGGAATGCGGGCATCGTATGCCTCTTATCGTACGTTGGCCTGGCACGGTGCCCGCCGGTTCAGTGCATAAGCGTCTGGTTTGTTTTACTGATTTCCTGGCTACGTTTGCTGAACTTGTTGGAGTAGAACTCTCCAAAGGAGCCGGGCCAGACAGCATCAGTTTTTATAAAACACTGATGGGCCAATCCGAACCAGACCGCCCAACCCTTGTCATAAAATGTGGAAACGGTGCCATGACTGCGAGGGAAGGTCCGTGGAAATTGATTACACAGTTGGGGTCAGGAGGGTTCTCAGAACCCAAGCGGGTCAAGCCAACGCCGGGTGGCCCGGTTGGGCAGTTGTACAACCTTGATGACGATATCGGAGAAATCCATAATCTTTATGCTCAGAAGCCTGAAGTTGTAGCCAGGCTTTCAAGGGAGTTAAAGCATATCGAACGCAGCGGTTCAAGCCGACCGGTACATCACGAAAAAGAAAAGTGACCGTTACTTGGCCAATTCGTCACTCTGCTGACATGTCTGAACATTGATAGTGATGGCGTGTTCGAATAGTGATAGTGAATTTCAAGTGATCAGCTTCTTCACGATCGAACTATCGTTGGTTTAAAACTCCCTGATAGTCTTGGGTGACCCTCCTGTGGTGGAGTTCAGGCAAGATTTTGTATATGTCCCTGCTGCTTTGAGTTGCCTGCGATGAAAGGAGACGGTTATTCTGATAGCAGCTTATCAATGAATTCTTGGCGACTGAAAGCTGGCTGGGGTCTGTCTTTTTCCCAGTACTGCAGGTGGCACTCCACTCCTGTTTCCTTACAGGCCTTCAGCATGATTTCGCCAAAGATTGGGCTATGGATACCGTTTGATGACGAGGTTGCCGGAAACTCACGGTTGACGTTATAGAAAAGATAAAGCGGAGGATCATCTTTACTGAGGTGGGTGATTGGAGAGCATTCTAGGACCAGCTCTTTGTACGTATCCCAGTTGTTCATCAGTTCTTCGGCAGTTTCAGCACCAAAGGGTTTATAAGGCATTGGGTTACCGAATGTTTTTTCTCCTATCTTCTCTTTGATGACAAAGGGGTTCATCGTCGTCTGCGCGCCGGCAACGACCGCACCGGAAACTCGTGAGGAAAATCGCTTGACGGGATCATTGCTGGTGGGGTCGGCCACGTCATCGTGCAGGGCAACGAGCAAGCTGGAGCAACCGCCCGCCGAGCCACCGGTCACTACAATCCGATCAGGATTGATGTTCCAGTCCACGGCCTTGAAACGAAGGAACTGTACCGCCCGTAACGCAGCATCGAGCATGGCTGGTTGCACCGCACCTTCGTTGACAAGTGGGTACGTGATCGAGGCAACGTGATAGCCGTGTTGCAGTTGATGGGGTCGCTGTGTCTCGACTTTTTTACCACCCATCCATCCACCGCCGTGAATGTCGAGCAGTACCCCAAGCGGTTGCTCTGACTTCACCTGCCAGAAGTTCATGAGTTCTTTCTTGTGGGGTCCGTAGTGCACATCCGCGGTCGTTGGGACAATATTGTTTGGGTCCTTCGCTGCAGGTTTCCTTTCAGTAGAAAGACATACATTTGAAGAAGAGACAATTGCGCATGCGATAAGGCCGCATAAAAAGGTTTGTTTCATGAAGATGTTGTCGTGTGTCTTAGTGAGTTCTTATTGCACTACAGAAACGGTGTTTGTTGAATTGGCAAGGCCGCCAGGTAACTCCATCAGGCTGATCTTCCGGAAGTGAATCTCGGCTCCTTCCGACTCGAGGCAGATGTAGCCTTTGCGGAAACTGGCGTTACGAATGCTGTTCACGAATCGGCCATTTACCGAAAGTTTCACAGTGCCATCCACCGCGACAATGACGTAGCGATTCCACTGCCCTTTGCCCAAGCAACGGTTTTCCAGAGATTGGCTTCGTGTGCCGCGTGGGTTGGCAGGCGTGGCAGTCATTCCACCGGCTCCGAAGAGTTCTCCGTGTACGTACGCCAGTGGTCGAGGTGTGCCGTCTTTCTGAGCATGAAGAAACGGGAACTCCAGCTCTAACATCTGCACCTCCATCCCCATAGGTAGCCGGCTTCTCTGGGGTTTGGCATCACTCCAAAGAAAGACTCCGGAGTTTCCACCAGCTTCCATGTGACGCCATTCAACAACAAGAACAAAGTTCTCATACATTCGCTCAGATCGCATGACCCCAATCGGTTGACCATGACACACTAATAGGCCCTCGTTATTTACTGACCAAGTCGTGGGCGAGGTGTTGACGTCGACCCAGCCGCTGAGGTCGGTGCCATTAAACAAGTCGACAAACGTTGGCACAGGCCTGGTTTCTTCAAAGCTTGGCATTGCTTTGGTTAGCGGCATCATTGCCTTTGAGTCTGTCACCGCTATCGGTGGGCCATTACGCAGAGGCTTTTGTTCAATTCCTTTTTTCTGTACGGAAAAGTCCTGGGCGTAGGTCACAGTGGAAAACGCCAGGCTGCACGTGCAGACGAGATTGAAGATCGGTCGAAGTTTCATAATCATTGTTTTTGTTTTTTCTTGTGTGACGGAATAGACGATTCAGCGGCACTTTTTCGAGAGACTGAGGACGTACTGCTGCCGATGGGGCTTTATTCAGCAAGCAACCTGCACCGAACAGAGCACATTGTGATGGAAGCGACAATCAAACAGACGGACGTTCTACGTGTTGGATACCTCATTCAATTATTCCCAGATGATGTGAGTTTAAATTCAATATCCTTGAGACTTGTGACACGCTACTGCTTTTGGTGGGCGTTCCCGTTGCGTGTCCGTGTGCGAATGAGTGGAAAATTGAAGTCAGGTGACTTCGAAGCAGTCCGGGCACTTTGAATCTCTGCATTTATTTTTGCCACGACCGCTGGATGCTGGTCAGCAACATTCACTGTTTCGCCAGGGTCAGTTGAAAGATCGAAGAGCTCTAACGGTGAGTCTGCGTCGACCGCAACGTTGTAGCGCACCGCTTTCCAATTACCTTGGCGCATTGCAACTCGGCCTTTCTTTTCGTGGAATTCCCAGTAGAGATAATCATGCTCTTTTTGGCTCGGCTTGCCGAGTAGTGTCGGCACGAACGAAACGCCATCAACAGATTTGGGAACCGGCTGACCGGCCAGTTCAGCAACCGTTGGCAAGATGTCCCAGAACGCCGAAAGATGGTTTGTTTCTGTTCCAGCTGGAATATGGCTCGGCCACGTTGCGATCATCGGCACGTGAATGCCACCTTCATAGAGGTCGCGTTTGAACCCACGCTGAGAACCATTGGAATTAAAGTAGGCCGGGTCATGCCCGCCTTCTTGATGCGGACCATTGTCGGAAGTGAACATGATGAGCGTGTCATCGGTAATGCCCAGGTCTTTGAGCTTGGCAACGAGCTCACCCACGTCGTCGTCCAGCACCTCGACCATTGCGGCGAAAGCGGCGTGTGCCTCGGGCTGCGACCCGTAAGCAAACTTACGATAATTTGGGCCGGAGTCGGTTCCTTTGTAAGAACTTTCTGGCAGGAATTTGCCACGGTACTTGGCCATTTTTTCTTCCGGTGCGACCATTTCGGCGTGTGGCTGAACGAGGGCGTAGAGACAGAAAAACGGTCGTTCTTTGTTGGCTTCGATGAACTTGAGCGTCTGATTCTGAATCAGATCAGGCGCATACTCCTGCGTCTCTGTGCCGAAGTTACCCCACAGCATTTCGCGATGGTTATCGTTCCACAGAAAGTATGGATAATAGTGGTGTGCTTGCCGCTGGCAGTTGTAGCCATAGAACCGATCGAACCCCATGTTAAGCGGCTCGCTGACGCTGCCCGGCGCGCCGAGGCCCCACTTGCCAAACAGGCCGGTCGTGTAGCCCGCGTTCTGCAACACGTGCGCCATGGTGACGGTGTCCGCCGGCATTGGCTGCTGGCCTTCCGGCATGACTTCAGAATTGCCTCGCACCACTGCATGACCGATGTGTTTGCCCGTCAGCAGCGCACAACGTGATGGGGCGCACACGGTGCTTCCGGAATAGTGTTGCGTGAATTTCATGCCCTGTTTCGCCAAGGCATCGATGTTCGGCGTCTGGAAATGCGTTTGGCCGTAACAGCTCAAGTCACCATAGCCGAGGTCGTCTGCCAGGATGTAGATCACGTTGGGTGGAGTGTCCGCGCCAGCGTTACCAATGAGTCCCAGCATCATCAACATTGCTATGAGTATTTTTTTCATTGGTTCCTATCTATTATCAATGGAGTTGAAGACGGTCTTGTCTTAAGAAGAAAGCTAGTCGATTCGGGCAATACCAACACAATTTAAAACCGTTATAGATGAGTAGACACGGAATTCAATTGTTCTCAAACAGGGCCTTCCTGCTGACCGTCTCAGTGCGATCCGACTCAGTGCAGTCCGACTCAGTGCAGTCCGACAGGGAGTTCTCGCAAACCGCCTTGTATTCCGCGGCGGATAAGAAATTTTCGGGCAAGCTATGAGTGACTTACCGACGGCAAGTCACTCATAGCTTGATCTTGTGCCCCTTTAATCTTCAAGAAACTCCCTCACCGCTTCCCAAGCCATCCGCTGCAAATATAACTTTTCTTCGTTGTCGAAGACCACGGTTGGTTTGCCACCATCGGGATCTCTGCCATCCTTCACCTTGGTCTCCATGACGGTATTGAATTCCAAGCCCTCAGGGCTCTTTCCATTTATTGCTGCGTAGAAGAGGTTGGTGACCAGAAAGGCACATGTCTGATTCGGATGCCCGTCGTTGTGGTAGCGAAAGACAAGATCAGTGCCCGGGTTGTTACCGTTGCCGGTCTGAATGTTCTTAATTGCCAAGGGCACAGGAATCACAGCTTTTGGCTGCAAGGCCTTTGCCATCCGTAAGCCCACCGCCGTATCTCGTTCGGCAGACGCCACATTATACGGCTCGGTCACCGGGTCCTGATTCTGCGTTTCGGGTGAAGTCATGTAAAGAATCGCTTCAGCGCCCTGCGCTTTAACGATCTTGGCAAGGTTCGTAGCGTAGCGCTCATACCCCTGATGCGGCTGCTCAGACACATCTCGCCAACTCTGTAGGACCACGTAGTCCCACTTCGTCTTGGGATTGTTCTGAAGCAAAGCTTCGTGATTCTTGATGGCCTTGGTGATGTGCCCGTGGATGCCGGCAAAGGGTACGTCCGTTTTGCCGATGGAGGACCAGTGCTGATTCCACTCCTCAGGGTTTGGGGGAATGTCGGACTCTAGGAATTCACGCATCGCCATGATGCGCTGGTTGATCGTTTCTTGAGTAAGAGTGCTCTGTTCAATGAAACTCTGGCTGAAGTAGTAGGTCGAGTGCTTAAACATATTCTGCCCGCCGTAGATGACGCGGTGCACCTGCACGTCGACAGTGGGATCGCCTTCTTTGAGAATCTGCTCCACGAGGCCGGCAATGTCGTGTCGAGCCGTGAAACTGTTACCAAGAAAAAGGATATTCAACTCTTCAGCAGGCAATGGCGCTGCTAAGGCAACAGCAAGGAAAACAATCGCGGTTCTTAGAATCATTGGATGAGATTCCTGGTAAAAGATCACTGTTGTCGATGAATGAACGATGGTGACACATTACCAGTCTATGTGCTGATTGAGTTTGTTTGGCAATGCTCACTGCCACGGCATGATTGTTGGCGAGGTGGATTCCTGTCTCGAGCCTATGGCTCGGGTTTCTAGGGTCTGATAGACTTTAAAAGAGTCGCGTTCGGAGGGTATGCGAATTGGCCAGCGGTCTGACTCGAAATCAGATGCCCAGCAATGGGTTGAGGGTTCGAATCCCTTGCCCTCCGCTCAAAATTGAAAAGACGTACATTTCTTTGCCATGTCGATATTCAAGTACGTGCAGCGAAGGCTTGTTTCTTAAACTTTTCCGGCTCTTGCGTCGTCAACGTCTGCACGTGAATATATTTTTATACATCGAATTTTCCAAGGTTTTAGCGCATGAGCCGTATTACGCAAGCACTCAACAAACATCTACGGCCTTTCGTTTTAAATGCTTGTCGTAGTCTGAATGGAATGCCGGTTCCTTCTGATGCGGTTGACGTCATGGCTTACGGGAGTGACTCGCAAGCATGCCGCGTTATCGAGGCTGAGTCGTTAGGGAGGGAATCAATTCCTGCACGAGCGCTTAGTGGAGATCCCATTTGTGTAGAAAAAACGCTTGAAATGATCTCCGATCTGGCAGTGCAGAAACAATATGTACAGGAACTTGTCGGCGAGAAACAAATCAATCCCAAGGAATTTGTTTGTGTTCTTGATCAAGGTCGGGTAGCCCATACTGGTGGCTTAGTAATTACTCCAGACAACCGTGTGCTCGAAGGCGTGTCATGCATAAAATTCGATTCTGATTTGCCAACCAACCCACTTCGTCTTCGCTATCTGCCTCGGCCGGCACGTGTCTCAAGGTCAGCCGTCTTTTTGACATGTTTAATGCCATACAATTACTACCATTGGGTGTTGGAAGCGTTACCGAGACTAGCGATCTATGCCTCTGCCGGAATCGCTGCCGATTGTATTTATGCTCCAGTTCAAAAACGCTTTCAGCAAGAATCGCTGCGGCTTCTTGGTTTTCCGGCATCCAGAATTATTCGGGCAACTCGGAATTCGCATGTACTGTTTGACCGGCTGGCAATCTCATACTCCAAGCCGGCCTGTAATTCTCGCACGATTGATTTCCTTTATCATTCGTTTGCGTCTCATCACGGTATTTCCCAACCCAAGGAACTTAGGGTATTCATTTCCCGTCGTAAAAGAGGCAAGAGAGAAATTACAAATGACGATGCAGTTTTTGAAGTACTGCAACCTTTAGGGTTTAAACGTTACGACTTGGAAACAATGTCAGTCAGTGAACAGATCAAATTGTTTTATAATGCGGAGTGTGTTGTTGGCCCTCACGGTGCTGGTTTGGTAAACATTGCTTTTTGCAGGCAAGGGACAAAGGTTATAGAAATCAATACTCCCTATCGCGCGACTGCCTGTTTTTCTGATATCGCACATTATCGAGGTCTCAAGTACCAACTCCACCTTGCTACGCCAGACCGTAAGAAATTTTTTAACTTTGATCCTAAGCTGGGGGTAGGAGATTCTGATATGACGGTTGAGCCGGCAGCCTTCGCAGAAATTGTTCAGACATTTCTGAAAACTCCATTGGCGGCGAATCGATCAAGTGATTTCAAGCAATTTCTAAAAATTTGAAGCACCAGGAATATGACTGGAACGTTAAGAAGAGCCAGCGGACAGACTCGAAATCAGATACTCAGCATCAGATGCCCAGCAATGAGTTGAGGAATCATATTCCTTGCTCTTTGCTAGAAGACAGCGGCAAGTTCTGTGTTAGCTAGCCGTCCGTATTGTTCGTGTGAGTAACGTGTCAGGTGTCGGAGTCGTCTGCTGCTGAATGACTGTCTGTGCGGTCGATCACGAGCGGGTCTCGTGATTGTAAATCACTGATTCGAAGAGATGCTCGGCCGGTAAGCAGGTCATCAATAAGGTCCCCAACAACTTCTGCTCGCCAGCCAGTGGTAAGGGTGGGTGGAGCATCGTCTTGTCCATGACCGAGTTTGTAGGCTAGAAGCTCTCGCATGTCACTCGCTGTGCCAACAAGTGAAGGTGCGATTTCAAGTTGGCGGCAAAGACCCCCGACGGCAGTTGCCAGAAACTGTCCAAGCACATTGAGTTGAGGTGGTGGGGCTTTGTGCCGTTCACCACCGGGAAGTTCGTCATCAGGCAGTGCCAGGCCACGCTCAATGGCATCCGCGATTGATGGCAGGATGTGCCGCAAGTCAGACCGCTGCATGCCGCGAACTGCAGCAATTTGCTGTGGATCGGTATTTTTTCGCTTGCAGAGTTCAACGATGAGGTCATCTCGCAAAACTCGTTTGGGGGGCATGTCCCGCGACTCTGCAAGGCTGTCACGCCAGTGCCACAATTCACGTGCAATTGCAAGCTCCCGTCGCTTCAGACCATTCAGCCCAGAGACTCGTCGCCACCGTTTCCTCGTAAAGGAAGCAGCCACTTCATCCATCCACGTGAGCATCTCTTCATGCATCCACGCTGCACGGCCACGATCTGCCAGCCGTGTTTCAAGCGTTTTCCAGAGCGCATCAAGATACCGCACATCATCAAGTGCGTATTCAATCTGTGCCGGAGTCAGTGGCCTTTTCCGCCAGTCGGTGCGTGTCTCACCCTTGTTTGTCGGCTGCCCAAGGACACGTCGTACAATAGACGCATACCCAGCAGGGTAGTCGTGATCAACCAGCCCGGCAGCAACCTGCACATCAAAGAGGTGTGCAGGGCGTTCTCCTATGGCATGCAGAATAAAGCCCATTTCTTCACGCCCGGCATGAACGACTGTGGTTCGCTTTGGGTCTGTCATGAGCCGCCAGAAAGGCTCCAGTTCCTGAACCTTGAGTGTGTCGATCACAGCGAGCACATCACCTGCTGCCACTTGAATAAGGCAGAGCTGACTGCGGTATGTATGTTCAGATACAAACTCTGTGTCAAAGCCAAGAGAGTCGTATTGGTCGAGTCGTTCTACCAGCGACGCGAGCTGACTCTCGGTCGTTATAAAGTCGTGTTCACTTGGTACCGGCTGAGAACGCTTCACGAAAATAGAGTCCAGACATCAATGAGTTATGGAAGGAAGATATAGTCGACAAGAACAAAAACAGGAATCAGCACGGATCCACTGTAGAGAAGGTACCCGAAAAAGCTCGGCATCCTGACACCGGCACCTTCTGCAATGGCTTTCACCATGAAGTTTGGCCCGTTTCCTATGTATGTCATCGCACCAAGAAAGACTGCACCAAGGCTAATGCCTGTGAGCCGGCCTGCTTCAACTCCGGCAACAAGTTCACCGGTGGCAGGGAGCGATTGTGCTGTCTTGAAAAAGACAAGGTAGGTGGGGGCATTGTCCAGTACGCTCGAGAGTGCACCCGTTGTCCAGAAGAACGCAGTAGGTGAACGGATTCCAAGGCTGGCACCATGCTCATTAAGGATGGCAAGAGCCGGTTGCATGCATATAAAGATGCCAACAAACAAAACGGCAACCTCGATGATGGCAAAATAACTAAAGCCGTTCTTCACTCTGATTGCTGTTGATCCAAAACACAGTGAACATCCAACAAGACCAAGCAGTGCAACTTCTCGTAAGAAAATCCAAGGATGCCATGCAGTGCCCGGTAGCGCCTTGGATGGATCGAGTAGGGCAACTGCAAAGATAACCCCTGCCATGAGTGGCAGATTCAGCAAAAGCCCTGTGATACGCAGTGGTCGAACGGTTGCTTTGTCATAGATGCGGTCAACAAGCCGTTCAGACGGATATGCAAAAAAATAATCCCATATCCAGTAGATGGTAAGGAGGGTGATGTTCACGACCAGCCACTCTTTCCACAGCGTGAAGGTCCAGAGAAACGGTACGCCTTGAAGATAGCCTAGGAAAAGGGGCGGGTCGCCTATCGGAAGGAGGCAGCCACCGCAGTTGCACACAAGAAAAATGAAGAAGACGAGCGTATGCACAACGTACTTGCGTTCATGGTTTGTTTCGAGAAGCGGTCGCACAAGAAGCATTGCAGCACCGGTGGTGCCAATAAAACTCGCCATGAGCGACCCTATCGCCAATAGAATCGTGTTCACCGTTGGCGTTGCCTGCATGTCGCCTTCGATCCGTACGCCCCCAGTGATTGCGTACAGCGCAAAGAGCAGCGTAATAAACGGCACGTACTCAGCGAAGAGTGCGTTTCCGAGAACAGTTCTCGTAATGGCCCATGAAAGTCCATGCGTTGGTGGAGCCACCACAGCGTGCGCAGGGAAATGCTGTTCGACAGCAGTCCCGTGAATCAATAGATAGTAGGCGAGTGTCGCGAAGCCCAGGACACCGGCAACACAGAGTTTGCTTGAGTTCTTTTCCCACCAGTGCGCGAGTGAAGGAATCAGTGGAAGCACTGCAATGGCACCCAACAACAAGACAAACGGAGTGACAGCCCATGCCGGTGGAGGTGCTCCGGGGTGTGTGAGTTCTCCATGGTCTGAGGTGTGCTCCTCTGCATGCGTATCAGACTCATTTGCATGACTCCTGTCATCCATGTGAGAATGTGCTTCAGGCAATACGGCATGGTTATCGTGGGTGGCGTTTGCAGCGACAAGAAGATCTCGGCCTCGCTGAGGTATGCCGAGAAAGGCTGATGCCAGATACAGTGCGGCAAGGGCTGAAATTCCGATAAGAGTAAGGCGGGAACTGTGCCGAACGGTGTTGGTTGACGGAGTTGTCTCGTGCATGCGGTTCTCTGCGTAGCAAGTGCAGGGCTGACTGCCTGCTGTGAATAAAAGAATAATCTAACAAAACTTTCTGTTCCTAAAGATGGGTGTGGCTCATCTCCGCTGTCTATACAATTTTTCTAATGACATATCCGGAAACACAGAAACAAAACTGGCTTACGTCGAACCTGCGGCTGGCTGGTCTGCTTGCTGGCCTTGCAGTGTTTCTCGTTGCCGTGTCGCTTGTTCTCTGCGGAATCACCCTCCGTTTTTCAGGCGGAATTTCGTTGATGTTGCTTCTTTGCGCAACAGTACTTGGAACTCTTGGCGGCACAGTCGGTGCTGTCGCATTCATGGCCAAAAAAGAAAGAGTCTTTCTGGAGGGCTCTTTCGTCATGGTTCGAATGGGCCCTGCGTCACTTGAAAAAATCCCTTTGAATGCTGTTGAATGTTTTTTCCTCGGAAGCCAGCCGCTCGATCGCGCAGGAGAACCTGTTGTTGCAGAGGATGCAGATTTTCGTGTTGGGACCCTGGTTGTACGAATCGCTGAACGGTATGGCGACATTGCCAGTGCGCGCCGTGGCCCTTGGGCAGGTTGGGAAGATGGCTATCTTGTTGTTGACGGTCGCTGGTCGGAGCCACTTGTTGTGGAGACGCTTCGTCGAATTAACGGACGTCTTGCAGTTGCAAAGCGACAACCAGTTGTTGATCGGTGCGTTTCCAGTGACATGGCGGAGGGTTGTTGCGGATGAGCAGAACATTATTGCTTGTAAGCGTTCGTTGTGCTGATGAAGTGGCGACTGCCGTCGACGGTGGAGCAGAAATAATTGATGTCAAAGAGCCGTCGCACGGGTCATTAGGAATGGCTACGCTCGAGACGCTCGCTGCCTGTGCTGTCGTTGTGCCAGAGCATCTTCTATGGACTGTCGCCGGAGGTGAACTGGTTGAACATAAGCTGGTTGAACATAAGCTGGTTGAACATAATGAGAGTGGGTCCGCGGCCGGGCAGGGAGTAGCCTGTTCACTACACTCTCTTGAACGATTGCCAGATGCTATAAAGTTCGGTCTGTCGCAGTGTGAAGGCACTCCATGGGAACATGTTTTTCAAAATGTTGCCGAGCAATTGCCAGAGTGCGTGCAGGCAATTCCAGTTGCCTACGCGGATCGACAGGCTGCGAACAGTCCAGGTGTAGATACGGTTCTCGAGACGGCCGCTCGGCATGGGTGGGAAACAGTCCTCGTCGATACATTTGATAAGCTGCAAAGCGGAAGCCTGCTGAATCTTGTGACTGTTGAGACAATTCAGCAGTGGGTAGCGCAGGCCCGCGATCTGGGCGTTCGAATTGTTCTGGCCGGCCGCCTGTCTCTGCAGGATGTGTCAGTCGTTGCTGCCTGCGAGCCTATGGCTGTCGCAGTACGTTCAGCTGTTTGTGTGGGCGGTCGAAACGGTCGAGTTGACATTGGGCTGGTCCGGATGGTCGCCTCAGAGTGTCGGTCTGGTTTCGTACAGCGTGAGCAAGACAGAATTGTTCGAAATACTTATTGAAGGAGAAACCCTTGAAGCCATTGGAAGTGAGATTGCCACACAACCTTGGGGTTGATGGAGCACATCAGAAAATCGATGCCGCAATCACGAGAGCTCGAGCACAGTATGAGCCTCAGGTTGGCCCGATTCATGCAAACTGGGATGCGGAAGATCAGTTGTCTGTGCAGTTTTCTGCTATGGGCATGCAGTTCAAAAGTGCTGTTGAAGTATTACCAACAGAACTTGTAATTCAAATCGAACTGCCCGCAATGGCATCAATGTTTGCCGGGAAAATCCGAGAAGGCATTGAGCAACAGGTTGGCGCGCTCATCAAAGCATAGCCACGTCAAAGCATAGCCAAGAGAAGTTAATCACTCGCTGTAATGTAAAGAGTCTTGTCGTCAATGGACCACGTGAGTCCAAGTGGCTTGACGATCGCGTCAAGTAATTGATCACGATTGGCATCTTTGATTTCGAGTCGAATGATTTCCTGAGCGTTGATGCTGCGGGCCTTGAATGATTCTGTGTCAATTGAGGGTTCGAGGTTGAGTCGCTGTGAAACGGCTCGAAGAAGTTCCTCGAACGGAGCTGCAACACGAAGTGTGTATCGTTCGCGGTCGCTCCCTTTGTTCTGAGGAGGACGTGTTGAAGCAGGCTTTTGCTTTGTCTCCCTCTTTTTCGTTCCTGAAGAAGGCGGGAGCGGTGCAGGTGTCACCACAAGCGTCGATGGTGACTCAGAGCTTTGGCCCCACAGAAGCTGCTGGTCATACTGCATGGTAATGAGATCAAGCTGTTCGGGAAGTGTCAGTCGCGGAATAGTTTGTGCTGCAAGATGGTCGTGCGGTATTCCTTGAGGAAGCCCGTTGGTTGTGATCGTAAGTCCTGCTATTGCTGGCTGTACTGGCGTTGCTGGCTGTGCAAGCAGGTCCATGATGAGCGTGGCTGGTTGTTGTCCAGCCGGCCACTGCAGTGGCCGCTTTGTGCTGAGTTGCTTTTGTGTGGTCATGGTTAATTGTTGAAGAGCCTTCTGACGCTTTCGGTCTGCCTGCTCAAGTTGGCTGGCCTTGCCGAAGGGTGTGATCCAGACGCTTGATTCGAGGACAGCAATCTCTGTTTTTGTTTCATCTGCAAGTCGCCATAGAACCGTACGGAGGCTCTCCCCTTGGCAGGCGAGCGTCATGTACTGGGTTGGGTCGATCTGGCGGTCAAGGACGATGATTCCATCACTCATACTACTGAGCTTTGAAACGAGTCGTGCAAGTGGAATCCGCTGAAAAGTTGCTTGAACAGACCTGTCCAGAAAAGCCGGTTGTGATCGCGCCGGCGTTGCTGTGCCGCTTACCACGAGGCCCATGCAGAGGGCAACGCTGAGTTGGATGATGTGAAATGTATCTGTGACTGGTCGTGTCATCAGCGGGTCCAAGGAAATCTCGTAGCAATTTGTGATTTTCTGCCACAATCGTACACCGTATGGAACGTTCTCCACAAAAAGAAATGCAGGTATCGAGGCCGACAGTCGTCGTTCTCGGAGCGGGTATCAATGGTGCAGCACTGGCTCGACAGTTTGTGCTGAATAAAGCCCATGTAATTCTTGCCGATACACGTGATGTTGCTGCTGGAACAACAGCGTGGTCAACACGACTTATTCATGGAGGTCTGCGGTATCTTGAACATGGTGAATTCGACCTTGTTCGTGAGAGCCTGGCTGAGAGAAACAAACTCGTCAAAATGGCCCCGCATCTGGTGAAGCCTCTGCGGTTTGCGGTCCCCCTGCGTCGGCGCCTGGGTGGTATGCTCTCAGCAGCAGCACGAATAGTTGGTTGCGAGGCGGTAGCGCAATGGCTTTCGACAAACCGAGGGCGTGGGAGTTGGGCGGTCGGTATCGGTCTGACGCTTTACGACATGTTCTCACGAGATGCTTCCTGGCCAGTTCACGCCATGAAGCGTTCGAGTTCACCTGGACTGCCGCAGGTGGATACGCAGCAATTTCCGTGGATGGCAACCTACTCCGATGCCCAGTGTATTTTCCCTGAGCGGCTCACGGTCGAACTGCTTGTGGATGCAGAAGTTCATGCAGTTCACCATGGTCAGCTTTTTCATGTGGTGACCCATCACGACTGGAGTCTGGATGGTGATGGGCAGTTTGTATGTACTCCGAAACCTGCAAAACATTTAGGGACTCAAAAGAGTGTTGAATCACTTTCGGTACGTCCGGATGTGATTATCAACGCAACGGGGGCCTGGGTCGATCAGACGTTGACAGGTCTGTGTCGCAGTGCTTCATCTGTTGATCGTGGTCATGATATTGAGCAAGGGCTTATTCGGGGAACAAAAGGAAGCCATATCATCCTTGAAGATGGAACGCTCAGAGACGCACTTGGTGAAGACGGCGTCTATGCCGAGGCTCCAGATGGAAGGCCGATTTTTCTTTTGCCATTTACCGATGGACAGGTGCTTGTTGGTACGACAGATATTCCGGTGCAAGGGGATCCAGGCCTTGCTCGAACGAATCAGTCTGAGGTGGACTATCTAATTAATGCTGTTTCGAGAATCGTGCCGCAGTGCCAACTTTCTGAAAAAAGTATTGTTCAGCACTACTGTGGTGTTCGCCCGCTTCCCGGTCCTCGTGTGACTGGTCGTGCGGCAGGGACCCCTGGGTCAGTCACTCGGCGACATCTGCTCCTTCGTGAGGAAGACGCGAGAATACCGACCTGGTCGGTCGTTGGTGGCAAACTCACAACATGTCGAAGTCTGGCTGAGGAGTCAGTCAAAAAAGTTTTTACTGAACGCGGCTTTCCAATCGTCGAACAAAATACTCAGCGAGTGCTCCCTGGGTGTTTGCGTGAAGAGGATCGCGAAGCGTGCCGCAGTCAAACGAGGAAGGTGGCCGCACAGTCAGGTGTTCCGGAGGAGTCCGTCGAGTCCGTCTCCCAGTGGGCTGTGGATCTCTATGGACGGCGTGCACCCGATGTCTTTGAAAATATGATGCAATGTTCGCAAACTGCTATGCTCCCGCCACTTATCGGAGACAGTGGGCTGCCGACAGCAGCAGCGGTATTTTCAATAGAAAAAGAATGGGCGTTGTCTC
>JABAAH010000058.1 GCA_014238855.1 Planctomycetota bacterium | reverse complement strand
AGTCGAATTGGTTTTTATACCGGTGGGCACGCAGCCCGATTTCGGGATGAAGATCTCGCAGACACCTGGGTCAAACAAAGTAAAGAATTCATTCAACAAGATCGTCCGAATGACCAGCCCTTCTTCCTGTTTTTTGCCGCACACGAATGCCATGTTCCTCGAATCGTCCACGAGCGATTTCAGGGAACGTCGAAACTCGGGCCACGAGGTGACGCCGTTCTTGAACTTGACTGGTGCGTTGGTGAATTAACAAAAACACTGGCAGAGGAAGGCCTTACAAATGACACGCTTATCGTGTTTTGTAGCGACAATGGTCCAGTCCTTGATGACGGATACAAAGATCAGGCTATTGAGAAAAATGGCTCTCACCATGCGGCAGGACCTTATTCAGGAGGTAAATATAGCATCTATGAAGGAGGAACGAGGACGCCTTTTATTACATGTTGGCCGGGTACTATTAGCCCAGGCGTGTCAGATGAATTGGTGTGCACCATTGATCTTGCGACAAGCCTCAACCACCTTGTGAATCATCACATTCATAATGATGCCTGCCTCGATAGCATCGATGTGAGTGATGCCTTGGTTGGCAAAGAAGGAGCGAAAGGACGAGATCACCTCATCCAGCAAGACAATGGGAATAACGGAAATTACGGGCTGCGAGTTGGCAACTGGAAATTACTCCGACACGAACGTGGCAAAGCACGCAATGTCGTCGTTGAGCAGGAACTTGCAAATTCGACCGTCCCGAAATATCAGTTATTCAATCTCGAAACTGATCCGGCAGAAGAGAATAACGTTTATGAGACAGCAACCGAACAGGCGCAAGCTCTCACGGCACAACTACAAAAAGCGATCGACGATGGACGTACACGAACAATCGCTCCATAGTGGTCTGGCTTTATACGGTGTGCCCAGCCGTCTTCTGCACGTTGTTCCATCGAGTTTAAAAAGAGGTTTTGCCCTTATGAAGTTGCGTCCCTTTTCTTTATTCCTAACGCTCTGTTTTACACTTGGCCACGCTGCTGCACTTTACGCAGACGCTCGTGATCAATGGCCTCGATTTCGTGGATCAGATGGTGCCGGCTACGCACCTGCGGAGGCACTCCCCTCATCATGGACAAACAAAGAGTGGACATGGCAGGCGACTCTTCCGGGCACCGGACATTCTTCACCAATCATCTGGGGCGGAAAAGTTTTTCTGACATCTGCCAATGAAGAGCAGAAAGTACGACATCTTTTATGCCACGATCTTCGCACGGGTAAACTGCTATGGCAGCAGGATTTCTCAGGAGATATCGAACGTCATCACAAACAAAACAGTTCCGCATCAGGCAGTGTGACAGTTGACAACAACGGCATCTATTGGCTTTGGGGAACAAGTCAGAATGTTCGGCTTGAGGCACTGGCCCATGACGGAACTCGTCGTTGGGGCATTGATCTTGGACCATTCATCGGACACCATGGATTCGGCGGCTCACCGGTCATTTGGGAGGACACTCTTATTGTTCCACTTGAGCAAGACACCGAGGGAACTATTGTTGGAATCGATACAAGAACAGGAAAGGAGCGCTGGAGGCTAGCACGTGACGGTGCCGACAAAGCAGCGTACTCCACACCACTTGTTCTGACTCCTACAGGAAGTGAAGCTCAAGTTATCTGCACGAGTAAGGCGCACGGCATTTATGCGATTAACCCCCAAACCGGAACTGTCCTCTGGGAAAATAAATGCTTTCCTCTACGAACCGTCGCCTCACCTATCTGCGCGGAAAATCTGCTGATAGGCACCTGTGGCAGTGGGGGTGGTGGAAGCAATCTTCTTGTTGCCCTCAAACCTCCTACAACAAAGAACGACACTGGTGAGATTGTTTATGAAATACCTCGTAGCACAGCACCCTACGTCCCAACACCACTTTTCTCTCAAGGCCGCCTCTACCTTTGGGGAGACAAAGGTGTCGTCACGTGCCTCAACGCAGCGGGTGGCGAGATCTTATGGAAAGGACGTGTCGGGGGCAACTTTTCGTCATCCCCAATACGCATTGGAGAGGAGATCCTCAATATCTCGAGTGACGGAGAAATGGTGACACTTGTTGATGGTGAGGAATTTCAGGTTCTAGGAAGGCGTGAAGTTGACGAAGAATGCCGGGCAACTCCAGCTGTTGCTGACGGTATTTTGCTGGTCAGAACCAAAAGCAGACTTTTTGCCCTCAATATCTCAGCACCATGAAAAAGGAAAACTTTTACTTGCAGAGTTTTTCCAATACCTCCTTATGAGCCGCTTTCAGCCAGGCACGGTCATCATCAGAGAGCTCATCACCAGCTTGTCTTTTCTCAACGAGTGGATTCATGCGCTTCAAGATTCGCAATTGTAATTCAACCCGTCGTTTCATTGCTGGGCCCCACACAGGATCATCCTGATATACTTTTTCATATTTCTTTACTATCTGATAGACGAGACCATCGTAATAAGAAAATCGCTGGTATGTTTTTTCATCCCAGTCGCCCGTCAGCATCATGTGCATGAGTTCAAGGTGGGTAGCGAATTGCACTGACGCGAGAGTAAAGACTTCTTCAACTGGCTGATCGCCTTTTTTCAGTTGAGTGGCAGTCACATACGAACTGCTCAACAGCACACACAACACCGCAATAAATACACTCTTCATGTTGTTTTCCGCCGTGCCAAACCATTCGAATGAGCCAACGATGCCTTCCACACGCGGTCTTCTTCAAAGACGTCTTCGACCGGATCAATCGGACTATCTTCCTCTGTAGGCTGCCGCAGATGATCCCACAATGAAGGACCGACAGACGCATAAAACATCTCAAAAACGTCTAGTTCATCTTTTTTTTGCGACGACATGACAACTTCCTTGGTGTTGAAAAACCAGTTCCACAATTGTGGCAGGACGCTACGGCGAAGCAAGCAATCGCGAAATAGCAATAAAACCCAGGAATTTAAGCCTTTTTCAAACTACTTACCGTCTCCCCGAAGGACGCGATCAAAGAATTCGTGCATTGCTGGCACCGTTTCAGATGCATGCTGCCGAAAAACACCATGTCCAGCACCATCGATCCGAAGATAGGTTACGTCCTGAGACTCATGCTCCTGAAAAAGTTTATTGAGATCATCACTTTGCTGCACAGGCACCGTCTTATCAGCAGTGCCATGCACCATAAGAAACGGTGGGGAAGTACTCGTCACATACGTAACTGGCGAAGCCAACTCCATGACCTGTTCTGTATTATCCACACCAAAGAGTGCTGCAGCGCGGCCACCACCACTCCGAACTTCTTTTCCCCACAACCGAAAGTTCGTCGGTGTCGCAGAACAGCAGACGGCTTGAACGGCACTTGCATATTCACGATGAGGGCCATCTCCCTCTAATTCATCTTGCGTTGATGAAAGACCGAGCATCGCCACAAGGTGTGCACCTGCTGAATTCCCATACGCACCAAAGTTATTGACATCGATTGAAAATTCTTCGGCATGCGCGCGTAACCATCGCACGGCACACTTACAGTCGGCAATACAATCAAGGATCGTACACTCATCCACCAGGCGGTAATTTATGGACGCACACACGTAACCACGAGAGGCATACTCAAGAGGATATTCTCGGAAAACTCCTGAAGACTTGTCTCCGTTGCGCCACCCTCCACCATGAATAAAAACAACAACTGGACATAGCTTTTCTTCAGGATTCTTAGGCAGCACAAGATCCATCTTCCATTTCTCATTTCCCTCGCGATACGAGATGTTCTCTCTGAGTTCGACGTTTTCTGGCACTGAAATTTTTGCCGTTGACGCCCTCTGCCCGACAGATTTACGCAATCGTTCAAATAGTTGTATGAGTTCATCTGCATCGAGCATTTGATTTGCGTCTTGATCGATACGCTCAAAATTTGCCTGTATTCGCCCCTCTGCCTCACTGCGACTGATTGCTCCGTCGCTGTCCTGATCCATCTGCTTAAGAACCCACTGCATACCTTTCGGCTGCTGAGCAATAGCCACCTGATGGTGGTCGATAAAGACACCTGCAACGCAGGTCAGGATAGTCGTAATTATGAAAATTTTTATCCGTCTCATACTTCCCTCTTCTCCACCAAGAGTGCTTACAACTTGAAGCCAGTCTTAATACAGAACAGACCGGTTCGAAACCATCTACCGAACGTTCGGAGTTTGAAATCCAGAATTATCGTGAAAGCCATTTGTTTCGGGCTTGATCGTCCAGTTGCGGATGTTCACGTCATTTCTGTCAAGAATGCTCTGAGAAATATAATTATCACGAGCATACTTCTTAATTAGAATGGCCGATCTCCCGTTAAGATTCTCAAGCCTGTTATTAAAAAAACAATTATTCTCTGTGGTCCGATCAGCGGCTCTTCCACCAAGTGAAAGCCCACTTCGATTGACTTCCATTTGCACGCCCCCTCGAATCACATTACAGGCCACAACGTTTTTCTCTGTCTTACCCTGCACGTTCTCTGTCCACATACAAATACCATTTGCAGAATTCTTTTCACAGAGATTTGCAAAAGCAGTGTTTGATTTCACACATTCTTCAAAAAAGATTCCTGAGTGATACGAGTTTCGGGTGACTGTATTAAAAATCGCCGCACTATGAAAACAGTAGGCATCAAAATCAATTGAAAATCCCCCTGCCGAACAGCGATTCCCTAAAGCATACACACGCTTTGAAACATGCATCCAGATACCTCGATGCCCTGGGTCTCGGATATCGCATTCTCGGACTACAAATGGCCCGAAGTGTTCTTTTGAACTCACCGCATTCACTGAATTACTTCCAAGGCCTCCATGTTCTGAATGAAGATCAACATCGACGCCATCTAAAAGAAAAACATTACTGGCACCAGCCCCACTGACCGCTGAGAACACCTTGTTCTCCGAGATTATTTGGCCGCCAGAAAAGGAATTGCAGCCTTTTCCTTTCATGTGAATCAGCTCGAATGAATTGGGATTATCTGAAACGTGGTCATTCACAATTTTCCCATCGAGAATGATGCAGGTATGGTCAGGGAGGACCAAACCGTCCTCAGATTGATTTCTAAACATACCTCGCATTTCAACAACGAGAATAGCATCCGGATGAATCAACCGCTCTTTGCTGAGTCTCTTATTTACTTCCTGGATATCCAGTGACCGGCTACCAGAATCAATAACTATATCTCTGCGAACACGCAGTGTTGCTTTAGCAGAATCATTCTTCCAGATAAAACCTTTGCGATGCAAATCAGACGTCGTTGGCGGATTAAAACACGTGACTCCAGCACCGCGTATGGAGTCCGGTGCGATGCCACGATTGGAATACAAGACATTCCTTGAGCCACCGGCAATCACTTCTTCTTTATTTTCAAAAGCATTCCAACCAACCGTCGCCTGCTTCCCATCAAAAATAATTCCGGTTTTGTTTCCCCAAACTGCATTTTCATAAACCAGAGAATATTCTGAACGATCTTTTAAATAAATCCCAGTTCCATTCCGAAGCACCTGATTCCGTGTCAGGATTCCATCTGATGAACACATGACAATCCCTGCACCACTGTCACCGCACACCGTATTCGCGACGACTGCTGATGGAGAATCAATGATCAGGGCAGCACTCGCTATCAAAGTAATCCTGCTGTCGAGCACAATACAAGCCGGCGATTGACGGACACAAACCCCGTCTCCCTGGCAATTGGAAACAACAGAACGAGTAAGTGAGACAGCATGGTCATATTGTTCAGGACCGCGACCTGTTATCGATATACCGGCGTCTTTACACCGAGTCACCGAAATACGATCCAAGTGGACCCGCCCACTCTTCTCGATCCGGATACCGCTGCGCACAACACCGTTCCCACAGAACATGTATTCTTGCTCGGAAAAATCCCTCTCTCTCGGGTCGTAGCTCCCTGTGATGCTGACATACTCGCCATCAAGAACAGAAAGCAATGAGTCTGCTGTACAGCCAGCAGTTGCAACAAACTGTGCATCGTTCTCGAGAAACATGCAGGTCCTGTCGTGCACAGAGAGTGGCACAGATGAAACGCTGATTGCACCTGTCACATGCACCAAGAAAACAGCAGAAGGGCTTTCTTCAAATGCATTATCGAGAATAAGTTGCGCTTCTGAAGCGGTCATCTCCTTGAGTTCGACCCTGACTGTCTGCTCAGCCGGCTCAATCACAAAGGGAAAAACAGGAGCCGCATAAAAGTCTGGGAATAGACCTGTTGGACTTTTTCTCAACAGATTTTCCAGACCCACCCGTGGTAGAAGCCACGAAGGACACGAATCATCAGCGACCACCCAGCCCTGACACACCACCGCTTCTACGAGTAATGCTATGACAGCAAGAAATTTACAATTCATACAGGCCTTATCACTCAACGGCTTTGATAAACATCTCTACTGAATCTGGGTCTGCTTTCGCGTTCACTCGATCATCTCGATGCACGACCTTGCCATTTCGATCAATTATGAATGTCCAGCGTTTTGCCGTTGCAGTCCGGGTGAGATCAACGTCAACGCCATCAATCGATTTTGTCACTGTCTTTTCACCTCGGGAAACCGGCACCCCGAAAAGCTCTGCAATCTTTCCGTCTGTATCAGCAAGAAGTGTGAAATTAAGTTGGTGCGCTTTTTTGAAGACCTGGTGATTCTTGGCCGTATCACCACTTACCCCAACCACCTCTGCATTCAGTTTTCCAAAAGACTCCATTCTGTCTCGGTACCCACACGCCTGCGCAGTGCATCCACCTGTCATATCCGCTGGATAGAAATACACGACAACCATTTTCTTACCAATATGATCTGCTGACTTCCAGACATTACCCTCGTCATCAATCGCTTCAAACGCAGGGACAGGCTCATTCAGGCCAATGGCGAATGCCTCAAACCCGCACAGCAGCAAGGTCGTAAGAACCACGATACAAATAGTGTTTTTCATGAATACAGTTCCTTGGGTTTAAGCCACTTTTGTTTGCATGTTCATTTGTTTCATAACTTTTCCAGATTGAATGAACCTGGTGCCCGACGTGTGTGGGTATTCAACGAAGGTTTGTGAAAACTGTCCACGCGTTGATCTGAAAATTATAACGACTTGTTTCATTGCGGAGAGTAATCGATCCCTATTCAACAAAAACACCTATGGTTCTAAAAAATGAAATCCATTTGCAGGCATATATCTGCTTCCACTGGGACCAGTTTGGATATCTCAAAAGGTGCGGTTGAAACCAACTCACACAACTGATTTCAAAATGCTCGATGAACTTCCAACCGGACCACCTCCTAGAGGGGGGTGTTTCAGTGGTCTTTTTACCCGTTTTCGTCACAATCCGAATGGAATATGACGAACTTGGCAAAGATATTAAGATTTTGATGGGTTAGACATAGATTAATACAGAGTGAGGGGACTCCAGCAGTTGCGTCCTGTATCCAGAGCGTTTTTTGTAAAAAGATAAAAACAATGATTGAGCGTTATCACAACAAGTTGCTGCTGCTCGTTGCAATGACTTCTTGCCTTCTGTCGCCACTACCTGGCGCAGCAGAAGAAAACCATGTGCCACGGATTGACGATCGCTTTACCGCTCGTGCAGAGAGTGAATCCGAATCTCCTGACTTTCGTCGCCATGTCGTCCCTCTCATGGGTCGACTTGGCTGTAATGGCAGAGCATGTCACGGTTCGTTTCAAGGCCAAGGTGATTTCCGACTTTCGTTATTTGGCTATGACTTTCAGGCAGACCACGAGAACCTTTTGCAGGGTGAAGACCCTCGCGTCAATATCGACAACCTCGATGCCAGCCTCTTTCTCCAGAAACCTCTTGAGCAGGTTGACCACGGAGGTGGCCAGGTACTTGATGCGGACAGCTGGCAACTCGCTGTTCTCAAACAGTGGATCGAACACGGCGCTCAGGGAGTCAGCGACGATGACGCCGTATTTGTTCGGCTCGACGTTTCACCTGCGGAAATTGTCGCGCAGAAAAAAGGTCAGACGTGGCAACTCAAGGCAACGGCAGTATGGTCAGACGGAACGCACGAAGACGTGACGCCCCTGTGCCGATTCCGAACCAATAATGATCAGATTGCTGATATTGATGAACATGGGTTTATTACAGCAAAGGGTCCTGGTGACAGTCATGTCGTTGCCTTTTATGACAATGGCGTGGTTCCAGTTCCTGTAATTTTTCCAGTTTCGGACAAATCTGGTTCTGACTACCCGGATATCAAGACACCGACGCCGATCGATGAACTTGTCGCCATGAAATTGCGCAAGCTCGGCGAAATCCCATCTGAAGTATGTAGCGATGGTGAATTCCTGCGTAGAGCATCACTCGACATCACCGGGACACTCCCACCAGTTATAGAAACAGAGGCGTTCTTGAGTGATGAAACTCCAAACAAGCGAAATGCAAAAATCGAAGAATTGCTCGAGAGGCCTGGATATGCCGCCTGGTGGGCAACCAAACTCTGTGACTGGACGGGTAACAATGATCGCAATCAGGGCAACAGCGGGCCGGAGCGACGGCAAGGTGCCTCCCGGTTTTGGTACGAATGGATGCACACGAAAGTAGCCGAAAACCTACCTTATGATGACATTGTGACAGGTATTGTTCTTGCAAAAAGCAGACTTGAGGGCGAATCGTTTACAGAGTACAGCGAGCGAATGAGCCATTACCTTGCAAATGAGGGTGATGCCTCGTTTGGCGACCAACCATATCTCCCGTACTTCTGGACTCGACAAAACTTCAAAAAACCAGAGGAACAGGCGCTTGGATTTGCGTATACGTTCTTAGGCGTTCGTATTCAGTGTGCGCAATGCCATAAACACCCTTTCGACCAGTGGACAAAAGACGACTTTGATCGGTTCAAGAATTTCTTTACCCGCGTTGCATATGCAAGCAAAGGTTCTGGCAAAGAAAACCAGAAGGCCTACAAGGAAATGCTCGTTACCCTTGGCATCGACGTGAACGACAAGGATTTAAAGGGAAACAGGCTCTATGTCGCACTCGCAAAACTTGCTGTAAAAGGAAAAACTGTGCCTTTTGGTGAGGTCATTGTGACACCGGCAAAAGCACCACTTGATAAAGAAAAAATCGATGGCGTGATGGCACAGATCAATGCAGAGGACATTAAGCCAAAGAAAAAGGAGCAACTTGAAAGATTCCTCATGGGCCGGACAGCAACGGTCCTTGGTGGCAAGGAGATGAAGCTGGAAGAAATTGAAGACCCACGAGAAATTCTTATGGCTTGGATGCTTGATGATTCAAATCCATACTTTGCGCAATCAATCGTAAATCGCGTCTGGGCTTCCTACTTCAATGTTGGCATCGTCGAACCACCCGATGACCTTAGCCTAGCAAACCCTCCGAGCAACCCCGAGTTGCTTGGCTATCTCGCTGAGGGATTTCGAGAACACAACTTCGATATGAAATGGCTGCATCGTGAAATCTGCAAGAGTGAAACCTATCAACGTGGGTGGAAACCCAACACCACAAACCAGCATGACGACAGGAACTTCGGCCGAGCAGTGGCTCGAAGAATCCCGGCTGAAGTTATCTACGATGCGGTCCGAACAGCAACCGCGGGCGATCGTGAAGCCATGGAACTGTGTTCACTCGTGGAAAAGCGTGCTATCGCTGACATAACTGTCGGCTCGTACAACAATAATTACGCTCTCGAAATTTTTGGCCAGTCGACACGCGAAAGCAATTGTGACTGCGACCGTTCAATGGAGCCAAGTCTGCTTCAAACAGTCTTTCTTCAAAACGACAAGGAAATGCTCGATTCCATTAGCCGCCGTGGTAGCTGGCTTGATGAACTCACAAAAACACTCCCAGACTTTAACGATCCAGCCGGTGAGAAATTGAAGTTGGAGAGAAAGCAAAGGCTGACAAATGAGGTTGCGCAGCTCAACAAAAGAATGGAATACCACCTCAAGAAAAACAATAAGTCCTCAATAAAATTAATCAAGAAAGCAATTGCAGCAAAAGAATCCGCAATGAAAGAATCGAAGGCTGGCAATGTTTTTGATGGCTCTGTTTCAGAATGGGTTACACAGAATGAAGACCAGGTGCTTGACATTCTTGACAGTGCCTATTTGCGGACACTTGTTCGCCGGCCAACTGAACGTGAGATCGAACGATCGATTGATTACCTCAAAGAATCACCAACTGCCAAAGATGGACTCCGCGATATTCTTTGGGCGTTACTTAATACAAAAGAATTTGCTCTTAACCATTAGTCCTGGCGCTTTGCCACAACGAATCAAAAAGAAACCGTATTACTTGGAGAAATATCATGGCTCTTCATCGAACCTGTGATGGTGCTGTTCGCAGAGACTTTTTGAAACTTGGGGCACTCGGTGTCGGTGGCCTTTCTCTATCGAATTACCTGCGATGGACGCACGCCGCATCCGCACGGCCGAAGGGTGCAAAGGCTGCGATCTTCATCAACCTTCCCGGCGGTCCATCTCACATGGACACGTTTGACCCTAAGCCAGATGCACCGTCTGAATACCGTGGTGAATTTAACGCCATCAAAACATCTGTTCCTGGTATCCAGATCAGTGAGCATCTGCCGAAGCTTGCGCAGTGCATGGACAAGTACGTCATCCTTCGCGGAATCACGCACTCACTCGCTGCTCACAAACTCGGACAGGAATATGTCAACACTGGTAATCGCCCCATCCCCTCTCTTGAGTTTCCTAGCTACGGAGCTGTTGTCAGCCGTGAACTTGGCGGACCGATGGAACTGCCCCACAATGTCGCGATTCCAAAAAACAACGAAGGTGGCACTGGCTACCTTGGCGTCAAGTATGCAGCCCTTGCCACAGGGAAAACTCCAACGCCTGGCATGCCTTTCAGTGTCCGTGGCATGACGCTCGACGGCAGCCTCACTGTCAGTGATGTTGAGCGACGCCAAATGCTTCTTGAAGACCTCGACCAACGCTTCCATGCCATCGAAGACAAGAACCAACTTGTTGAAGGTCTCGACAGATTTACCGAGCAGGCGCATAAAATCATTACCTCACCGAAGGCAAAAGAGGCTTTTGACACAAACCGTGAGAGTTCAAGCTTTGCAGCCCCCTTTGGCGAAACGAAATTTGGGCAGAGCTGTTTGCTTGCCACGCGGCTTGTAGAGCATGGCGTCCCGTTTGTGACTATCTCGTATGGTGGATGGGACACTCACCGAGACAACTGGAACGTACTGAAAAACAAGCAGCTGCCACCACTCGATGAGGGCCTATCAGCCTTGTTCACTGGTCTTGAGCAGAAGGGGCTTCTAGACTCAACGGCAGTGCTTGTTACAGGTGAATTTGGTCGAACACCAAAGATCAACACGATACGGACTGGACGCGATCATTACGCACGCGCCATGTTCATGCTGATGGCAGGTGGTGGAATCTCTGGTGGAAGGGTGCTCGGCGAGACTGACGACACCGCAAGTGGTCCTCGACACGACGGTCATTCACCCGATGATGTTGCGGCAACGTATTACAGCCTGCTTGGCATTGACCCGACGAAGGAATATCACACAAGCACGGGTCGACCGGTTATGATCGTGCGGGATGGAAGTGTGATTCCCGAATTGATGAGCTAGATTGATGAGCTAGTTAGAAAGCAGATCAGCAGATGCGTAACCATAGACCCTGTGGCTCATTCTTTCGATGGGCTGTTGTCGCTTTGTACGCACTCTGCATCATGACTCCAGCAACGTTATTTGCAGAATCATGGGGACGATTTCGCGGCCCAAACGGTACTGGAGTTGCCGAGAACACAGGGGGCCTTCCCGTGAGCTGGTCAAACGAGAAGAATCTTGTCTGGAAAACTCCTGCTGCTCGTGGCTCCAGTTGCCCAATTCTTGTGAATGACTTGATTGTGTTCACAGGGTACAGCGGATACGGAGAAAAACTTGATGACCCAGGAGAGCGTGACAGCCTGGAACTCCACGTCATAGCGATTTCTCGAAACGACGGCAGCCCAAAGTGGACACTCACGCTTGACCCTTCCCCTGAGGAGCAAGAAGCGACGCCTCGTGTTGCTGATCACGGGTATGCTTCGCCCACGCCCTGCACAGATGGTGAAAAAATCTATGCTGCCTTTGGGCCCTCTGGCGTGGTCTGCTGTTCACTTGATGGGAAAGAAATCTGGCGAACGAGTATTGGTACGGGTGTTGCCGGCTTTGGGGCAGCGGCTTCGCCGATTGTCTACGAAGACCTGGTGTATATCAACGCTGCTATTGAGTCGCAATCACTCGTTGCCATGAATAAACATTCTGGAGACATTGTCTGGAAGGTTGAAGACATCAACAGAGCATGGACGACACCCACGATTGTCACACCCAAGAACGGAACGCCCGAACTGGTCATGCACCACAAGGAACTCATCCGGGGATACGACCCCAAAACTGGTGAGATCCTTTGGACATGCCGGGGCATTCCGGACTATGTCGTGCCCGGCATCGTTGTTGTTGACGACATCCTCTACTGCTCTGGCGGCAGACAAAACCGAACGATCGCCGTACAGGCTGGTGGCCGCGGTGACGTGACAGAAACACACAAACTCTGGGAAGTCACCGTCGGTGCGAATGTGACAACCCCCTTGTTTCACAACGGCTACTTATTCTGGTCACACGACAAGGGAATGGCTCAGTGCCTGAATGCAGAAGACGGTAGCACGCTCTTTCGTGAACGATACGAATCACGCGACCGTGTCTACGCATCACTTGTACTCGGAGATGGCCGGCTCTACGCACAACTCCGTGATGGGACATGTGTCGTCATGGCGGCAGAGCCAGAGCACACCATTCTTGCTGAAAACAAACTCGGCGACGGAGATGAGCAATTTAATGCCACCCCAGCATTTGATAAGGGCCGCATCATCTTTCGTTCAACAAAAGCCGTGTATTGTGTTGGCACAAAGTAGATGCGATTTTCTTTAAAGATGTTGTCCTACAGATGCTTGTGAAAGCGGCATACCTGCCAGGCCCCTTCTATACACCACGGAAAATGCATCAACTGAAGGAAAGAGACGGGTGAATGTTTCCACTTTGCCGTCTCTCAGCTTTGCTAAGAAAAAGATCTCCGTAGAAAAAATGACAGGGTTCACAAAATCCTCTTTGTGCTCGGCCCAATAAAGCTTTTTTCTTACTGACCATAGATATCTTTCCGCAAGTCCTGCAGTAGCAACTTCTCCTTACAAAGAGCGTCCTCTTTCTCTTATTCACGATAACCACGTCCCCGTGATTCCATGGTGCGTGTGAACCACGCTAGAAGAAGGTGTTTTCGTAACTCTACGGCAGACAGGCACTGCTATTATCCTTTGGCAACTTTTCCGCTTGTACCAATACCTCGGCATGTGCATATAAAAAAGAGTAACGATCACATGCCACAACACTCGAAATCTGTTTCAGAACAGGTACATTGACTCATTAGTTGTGATTCGTTTCCAAGGAGACTGATTCAGTGTTATTTCCCGCCGACGCACCAGCCCATAAAAAAGTTGGATTTCATCCACGGATTCTTGGAACACCGACGCCCATGTTTCCAGGATATGAAATTGACATTAGTGATCGAGTTGGCGATTCCGACAAACCTGATGCTGTCTGGCACCGCGATCGCGCAAAACAAATGATTCGCAACCATCCAGAAATCAAAAGCCTCTTTGGGAACACACCAAGTACAGCATTCTGGTGTATCGCATTCGCTTCGGCCCAGATTGCTTTGTCTGTCGGGCTCAGTAGCCAACCATGGTGGGCTGTTCTGCTCGTTGCCTGGGCAATTGGCTCTTGGATTGATGTCAATCTGTTTCAACTCGCCCATGAATGCAATCACAACCTTGTCTTCAAAAAAACAACACCGAACCGGTGGCTTTTCACTTTTACAACACTCCCAATGTTTATGTCCGGGCATCATGCATGGTGGATTGAGCATCATGTGCACCATAATGACCTTGGTGCCAAAAAGGATTTCATCACACGTCGCCGAACTGTGTTTCTTCTTACACGTCAACATCGGTACCTTCTATTCTTCACAGAAGGACCAATCTACAGATTCTGCTGTGCCCTCTTTTCACCTGTTGGCATGCCGTACGCGCTTGTCATGCTTGTCCTGCAATTTTTTCGCTCAATACTCGGGCTCGGTGTCTACACATTTGAGTCTCTCCTCCGCGGCAAACTTGACCCCGGTCCCAAGGCACTTTCTATCCTTGCTGATGAACATCTTATTTCGGGATACGAAAACTATAAACTCAAGCGCTGGGCTGTTATCTACCCATCGCTCTCAATCCTGATGACTGTGGGTCTTTTTACGGTGGGTGGCTGGAAGGCTGTTGTTTTTCTTTTAGCATCACAGCTTTTCGCAACCGGATTTCTGCACCCACATAACTTTGGAATTATCCTCAGCAACTCACATTTTCATGGAAGTAGCAGCTATCAGCCATCGTCATCGCTGTATGGATGGTCCAACTGGCTGTACTTTAATTTCGGACTGCACCTCGAACATCACGACCTGATGGGTATTCCCTGGAGTCGACTTGGGCGCCTGCGTGAAATTGCCCCCGAGTTCTATGATGACCTGATTATCACGAAGTCCTACCGTAGCCTTGCCATGAAGTTTGTCATGGGCAATCCCCAATCTCTTGAGTCGCAATTCACTAGACAGGACGAGGTGAATAAAGAGCGGCTTCAATCAGCAGAGGTAGACGATACAACTGACGCCGAAGCAATCAGTGAACAGCAGCCGGAACAAATCCCGATTATGCAATAAACCTATCTCATTGCAGACCCTGTAATATCACTTTGAAACGTCGTATCGAGACGGCGATATTGTTTCAGTCAGGCATCAGATGTCTTGCTACTTCGCTCTCCATATCTTCACAACGTCATACCGCACAACACCACCTCCACGTGTTGGAAGGTTGATCTGATCCTTTGCGATATCAAAGCGGGCATTCTTTGCACGAAGAATTGGGCCACCCG
>JABAAH010000057.1 GCA_014238855.1 Planctomycetota bacterium | reverse complement strand
TTATTGGAGTCGTTGTGGCGGCCTGCTTTACCGGGACGGGACTCCACGGCGTTGTGTTTCACGAACTTTATATGGGACTAGGACAACGCAAGGAATGGCACTCAGACCATTCGTATCATGGATATACATGGACGGGTCAGGCTGCTGTCGTGTTCGGGATAATCTTTATCGCCTTTGGATTATTGGGGTCTACTAAAATTATCTTTGCCAATAACTTGTCACGGCGTTGGCGGATTATTCATTTCTTGACAAGCGTAGTGATTGCTGCCTTCTTTTTTTCTGTTGGGGGTCAACGACCGTGAAGTTATGTTCCCGTTTGGTCAGGCAGGGGTGGCGTTTTTTTGTTGCTTAACGTTTCCCCTTCCGCCAATCCCACGGTGCTATCGGGTTCGGGTCAGCCCATGCGGGGTTTCGCTAACCCCTGTTTTCATGGCGAATATGTCCCCCTTAACGATTTGTGGCATACCCTGCAAAACAAAGGTATCTTTGTAAATAATTGTTCTGCACTTTAACTAGAGGCACTGATGCGATTTCTTGACACTCTGTTCAACCGGTCTATCAACACCACCCGCCGAACGTTGAACAAGCGTGCTTTGAACAAGCGTTCAAAGACGCTCGCCCTTGAAACCCTAGAGCAGCGTATTGCCCTAGATGCATCTGGAATCAGGTCACAACTTGAAGCTGTGCGCGAAGTCTACATTGATGACTCACTTGTTGGCCCCACACCAATTGTATTTGGGAAGTCGGAATTGATTGGTCAGGACACCAAGAGTTTTGTGATTACAAGCGTTGCTGCTGGTTCAACTGTTGAGAAATGGGACGCAGCAGCCAATCAATGGCGTGACGTGTCGACACCGCCAACTTCCAGTAATCCAAGACAACTTTTACAACTCCTGCAGAATCGAATTATTCAAAAAGATGATCAGATTCGTTGGATACCAAAGTCCACAGATGGGGTGACACAAAAAGCATTTGCAATCATTGGCTGGGATGATGGTTCAGAGATAACCGAACCAGAAGGCGTCAATGTTCCTGGTGCCGTGCAGAATCTAGAGATAGATATTGTTGGTGATGAAGTACGGGTGACATGGGATGCACCAACAACTGGTGCAGCAGTTACGAATTACGCATTAGATCAACAACTGGATCTGGTAACTGTTGTGCCATCAACCCAAACGAGCCACACTTTTGCCAAGGCAGCAAGCCCAGCCTCCTATTCTGTAACCGTTCACGCAAATAGTTCGGAGGGTACTGGTGAAGCAACAACGGTGACGGTGTCGACGGGTTCATACGTTTGGGTTGATGGCATTGTTATTGATCCTATTAGGGATACGTCCGGTAACGTCTTGAATTATGACGGGCCGAATCTCAAGCCAGGTGATGAGTCCGGCAACATGACGAATTTAGAAAATGTTGTACTAAGGAACGCAGACCTGACTAACGCCGACCTGACTAACGCCGACCTGTCTAACGCCGACCTGACTGGCGCGGACCTGACTGGTGCGAACCTGACCGGTGCGTATCTGACCGGTGCGACCCTGACCGGTGCGGATTTGGAAGGTGCGACCCTGAACACTGGTGCGTATAACATGTTTGGCTTAATATCCGGTGGAATAACAGGCCCTCCCGCATCACTGCCTACGGACTGGAGATTTGTTGATGGATACCTGATTGGTCCAAATGCCGACCTGTATCACGCCGACCTGACTGGTGCGAACCTGACTGGTGCGAACCTGTCCGGTGCGAACTTGACCGGTGCGACCCTTACCGGGGCTAACCTGACCGGTGTAGCGCTGACCGACGCGACCCTAACCGGTGCGACGTTGGCTGGTGCAACCCTGACCGACGTTCAGTCCGGTGGAATAACAGGCCCTCCCGCATCATTGCCTACGGACTATCAATTTATCAATGGATTCCTGATAGGTCCATCTGTCCAGCTGGCCGGTTGGGACCTGACCGGTTTAGATCTGGCTGATATGGATCTGACTGGTGCGATACTGACCTATGCCAATTTTGATCAGGCGACGCTAACCGCCACGAACCTGTCCGGTGCGAACTTGAAAGGTGCGACCCTTACCGGGGCTGACCTGACTGGCGCGACCCTGGCCGGTGCGGATTTGGAAGGTGCGAACCTTAGCGGTGCGAATCTAGCTGGTGTCAGCGGTGCTGCGATATACAACTCAGAAACTATCCCGCCTGCTGGTTTTGATCCAGTCGCAGCAGGGTGGACGTTGGTCAGTTAGTTACCGTTTTCCCTTCCGCCAATCTCACGGTGCTATGGGGTTCGGGTCAGCCCACAGGCCGATCTTGTTTTCCTTGGCGTTTCGTTCGGCGTTCTCTAGTTCTTCCGTCTTGTCATAACGTCGATACCACCACGCCATACCCATACGTGCCATCATTGTATTGATGGCTTGATCTTCAATAAAGATATACCCCAGCGTTCTGCCATCGCGATCTTTGACACTACTCTTGATGGTGGCAGTACTACTGTTACGCAAATGTTACGCAAAATTTTTATGAAATACCAAGGACATCATTCATGTCGTATCTGCCTGCTGGCTTTCCGACGAGAAATGCAGCAGCTGCAAGAGCTCCACGAGCATAAGAATCTCTATTTGTTGCTCGCACATTCAGTGAAAGACTTTCACCCTCAAGACCAAAAAGAATTGTGTGCTCGCCAGGGTTATCACCGGAACGAACAGCGTGATAGCCGATCTCGTCCTCAGGACGGGCCCCGGGACGGCCTTCACGACCGTGCGTCTCGCCCGATTGGCCCATTGCATCCTTGACGATTTGACCAAACTTCAAAGCCGTTCCACTTGGTGCATCTTCTTTATGGTGATGATGACATTCAATAATCTCGACATCAGCGCGACTGCCAACGCCACGCAAGAGCCTGCCGGCACGCCCAACAAGATCCATCGCAATATTGACAGCCAGACTCATGCTTGGGGAAACAAGTACTGGCACTGATTGCACCGCCTCATTAATCGCTGCCTCGTCATCTTGCTCAAGACCAGTTGTCGCTACAACCAGTGGAACCCCTCGTTGGACACATGCTTCAGAAATACCTCGGAGTGCACCGGGCAACGAGAAATCAATAACGACGTCAGCAGGTGTATCCCAAGACGTAGTCAGAGCGATACCGAGGTTGCCGACGCCAGCTACCTGACCTGCGTCTTCGCCGAGCCGAGGATGACTACCGCTATCAATCGCACCAACTATCTGCCACTGGTCCGGCTCAGCTACAGCACACGCGACAATCCGCTGGCCCATTCGACCAGCTGCCCCGTGTACAACAAGTTTCATTGTGTGTGTGTTCGTCATAGGTCACATCCTACATCGACGCACAAAGACTGCTAGTAGAAACAGCAGATTAGCTGTAGAGATCAATTGCCTGAATAATATCGTCGATACGATTTCCGACAGTGACGGCACGGTTTGCGTAACTCGCTCTACTAACACCACGGCTTCCAAGCACCTCGTTAAACAGATTCTGGTCAGTCGTGTGATACGCAACTGTTGCATTTGGATCTTTCAGCTGATGCCCTGTGAGAATGCACACCACCCGATCACCTCGCCCGATGACTCCTTCGTTTACGAGCTTCCTTGCACCCGCAACACTTGCAGCACTCGCCGGCTCACAGCCGAGTCCACCAGCTCCAACCTGTGCTTTTGCATCAAGAATTTCCTGCTCCGTCACCTCCCGTACGACACCATCACAGACTTCCAATGCCCTAAGACATTTATTCAGGTTTACAGGCCGATTGATCTCAATCGCACTGGCCAGTGTATCGGCTCGCTTGTGTTCTTGATCAAGCTCATCATAGTAGTGGCAAACAGGGGAGAGGTCGGCCTGCCCACCATTCCAACGCAAGCCACGCTTGTGGAAAAGTTCATAAAGCGTATTTGCTCCAGCTGCATTGATCACGGCTAAACGAGGTATCCTGTCAATGAGTCCAAGATGTCGCAATTCTGCAAAAGCTTTTCCAAAGGAACTCGAATTTCCAAGATTCCCACCAGGAACAACAATCCAGTCTGGAACCTCCCAGCCAAGTGACTCGAGCACTCGGTACATGATCGTTTTTTGACCTTCAAGCCGAAAGGGATTCACCGAATTGACCAGATAGATATTTGTTTTTCCGGCAACCTCCTTAACACGTGCCATGGCATCATCAAAGTCACCGGCAATCTGTATGGTAAGGGCCCCGTAATCAAGTGCCTGAGATAGCTTTCCGTATGAAATTTTTCCTGAACCGATAAAGATAATGCCTCGCATAAGGCGTGTCACGGCACAGTACACAGCGAGCGATGCACTGGTGTTTCCAGTTGAAGCACACGCTGCACGGGTTGCTCCAATCATGCGGGCATGTGAAAACGCAGCTGACATGCCGTTGTCTTTGAATGACCCCGATGGATTGAGGCCCTCATATTGTAAATGAAGCTGGCCTGCATTCATTCCAACATATCGCCCAACGCCATCCGAAACAGACAAAAGAGTCTGTCCTTCTCCGATGGTGACAACAGACTCTCGAGGAGCAAACGGAAGCAACTCATGAAATCTCCAGACTCCACTCAAAGCAAGCGGGTCGCTGCGTCGCATCCACTTTCGCTCAAACAATTCGAAGGAACTCGGAGCAGGAAGCCGATCCCAATCGTAGGTTACATCCAGAAGATTTCCACATGAAGGACAGCTCGTCAGCACCTCGTCAACCGAAAACGTCGCACCACACGCAGGAGCAATGCACTGCTGAAATGCGAGATCGGTGCGAGCGGCGACGGCCAATGTTCTTCTCCAGATGAAAGGGCTGACAAAGCCGCCCTACCTTCTCTATTCTCGGCTTCTTGAGGCATCAGACTCTAATCGAGCCGACGACTAACATCTAAATTACACAATTCACACGTATCGTAAACGTCAAATTACGTTCAGATATGAATCAACTTTAGACAGTCATAACGATCGAATCAAAACAACATGGTCTGTTGGTGGAGGAACCACCAACAGAAAACCACTCTCTCGAGGGGTGACTGCTGTGTTGACTGTTTTGTAAAAAGATTACTTTAGTGTGTGGTTTGGGGACTGGTACTGAACCCGGGAGAAGACAATTTCTTCTTCACAGGCCGTACGAAAGGAGACAGTGGATATGAAAGTGGCTGACATGCGTCCGTTTCGGAAAGTACTTGAACAGCTTCGCAGTCGCCTCCGGGGCGACGTAAGCACTATGGCCGACACCGCACTTGGTACCGGCGGCACGCGAGATCATGGCCGTTCGTCCACAAAGCGTGTCCACATGGATGACCTTGGATCTGAGGCTTTCAATCAAGAATTTACGCTTTTATTGATGGAGAACGAGGAGGATACGCTTCAAATGGTAGATGAGGCACTCGCCCGAATTCGCCACAAGACATTTGGCAGTTGTGTCGAATGTAGCGGCATTATTACAAAGAAACGCCTCGAGGCGTTACCCTATGCTCCAACATGTATTCGCTGTGCTGAGAAACTCGAGAAAAAAAGTTGGTAGTTTTCCTCGGTTGGTAGCTTTCCTCGGTAGAGACAGCCTGCACACCACCACCCGTTTCACATTTTTGTAGATCGATAGTCGCCGTGACCAAAGTGCCTGCAACGGGATCACCTTCTTCTGACAGTTCCACTGGCGCATTTCGTGCAACGCCAATCACCTGGGCACTCTTTACAAGCGTTGTTGTTTTAACAACAGCAGCCGATCTCATCACAAAAGAAGTGGCGTTTAAGAATCTTGGCATGCCTGGCACAAGCCCGGGGTGGACCGTCATCAACAATATGCTCTGGTGGCGAACAAGCCTGAACGAAGGTGCGCTCTTCGGACTCGGTCAGGGCATGGGGTGGTTTTTTATCACCGTATCAGTTGCCGCCCTAATTGGCATTCTCTTCACAGTCTCATGGCTTCGATTGTGGCACGACGCTATTCTTGTTCTTTCGCTGGCGTGCATCACAGGTGGTATCCTTGGAAATCTTTACGATCGATTGGGCATTCCTTCGCTTCAGTGGCATGCCCCTCTCGGCCGAGAAGGCGACCCCGTCTACGCTGTCCGAGACTGGATTCACTTTCGCCTTGATGGTGTCATTGACTGGCCGATCTTTAACCTCGCAGATAGTTTTCTTGTTCTTGGTGCTGGCCTGCTGCTCTTCCTGTCATTTTTTCCTCCAGCCGTGACATCAGAAAATTCATCGACACCAAATAGATCCACACAAGCGACCGCTGAAGAAACACCTGATGCCTGATACCACAATGCAAAAACGTCTTGAAGTTGCCATTGCAGCCACACGCAAGGCAGGTCGTAAGACACTCGACTGGTTTGGGGACGCTAACCTTACGGTCACTCGAAAGGGTGATCAGTCACCAGTCACTGCCGCAGACCTTGCAGCTGAAGAAATACTCAAAAGTGAACTACTAGATGCATTCCCAGATGATAGTTTTCTTGGGGAAGAAACCGGAAGCCATCAGGGCGGTTCCGAGTTCGAATGGGTTGTTGACCCAATTGATGGCACAAAATCATTTATTCACGGCGTACCACTGTTTGCCACACTCGTTGCCTGCAGAAAAAATGGCAAGGGCATTGTCGGCGTGATTTACATTCCTGCCCTCAATGAAATCGCCTATGCCGCCGTCGGGCAGGGCGCCTGGTACCAACAGGATGGCCACGAGCCCATTCCGGCCCACGTTTCAAAACAAACAACCTTAAGTGAAAGCCTGTTGTGCTCAAGTGATTTTCGGGATTTCCGAAGGCGACCAGCCAAATTGGACAAGAATACGTCCGGAAAGGACACCCGAGATGTGATTGAAGATGCCTGCCGAATTGTCCGAACATGGGGTGACGGGTATGGGTATCTACTCGTTGCTACCGGTCGCGCTGAAGCCATGTGCGACCCAATGCTCAACGCCTGGGATGCCGCTGCCGTCGCCGTTGTAGTCGGTGAAGCAGGTGGAACGTTTACTGACTGGCAGGGCATTCACACCATTGACGGCGGCGATGGGCTTGCGACCAACGGATCCGTGCATAATGACCTGCTTCGACTACTCGCCCCTGCAGCAATCCGCAGCAAATAGCAGGAAATCTTGTGCCGGAGGAGAACTACAACCAGTCCGCGTCACTCATCTTGCGGGTTTCCGTGTCTCCGGTATCATGGGGCATCGTTCAAGGCATGATTTTTATAGGAAAAAGGTGGTGTGATGGCTCGTTGCTGTGAAGTCTGCGGAAAAGGGGCCTCAATGGGGAATTCCGTGACCATTCGTGGTAAGCAGAAATACCTTGGCGGCGTTGGTACGAAGATCACCGGAATTACCCGGCGAAAATTCAAACCAAATTTGCAACGGCTGCGGGTAACCCTGCCAAGTGGGGCTAATGCAACCAAACTCGTCTGCACCCAATGCATCCGCAGTGGCAACGTGACGAAACTGGTGAGGCAGAAGCCATTTCGTCTCCCGAATGTCGAGAAGAAAAAGACCTCGTCTGAAGAATCAGTCCCATCAGGCCCACGAGCACGACCATAACGTGGCATCGCTTGAATCAACCGATTCGTTCGTTGTGCTGATCGAATGCACACGTTCTGACAATAGTACCTCGTTGTTCCAATTACATTCACTCGTTCTCATTTGCGAAAGCCCTATACATGCCCACGCACGATGACGCCGAGCCGAGTCTTACCCGAGAAGACGTCATAAAAGTAGCGATGCTCGCACGGCTAGCACTGAGCGAAAATGAAATCTCCAGCCTGACACAAGAACTCACTCAGATTGTCGGCTTCGTCTCACAACTCTCTGAAATTGACACCAGCGATGTCGAGCCGCTTGCCCACCCTCTCGATTCACAAAATGTTTTTCGCGAAGACCAGCCAAAGACTTCTTTGAAAACGGCTGACGCACTCCGTTCAGCACCTCGTCATGACGGAGAATGTTTTCTCGTTCCGGCCGTACTTGGTGAGTCAAGTTCCGCATAAAGCAGGGCCGCTGGTGCAGCGCACCCAATCCGAGGACAGTGTTTCATGACGCTTACAAATTGTTCTGCCGCTGAACTGGCAATCGCCCTTCAAAAAGGTGAAACCAGTGCCGTTGAGTGTGCTACTGCTTTTCTTGACAGAATCGAAGCGACCAACAGCACCGTAAACGCATTTCTCACAGTCGATAGAGAAGGCGCACTCGCAGCAGCAGAGGCTGTTGATGCATCCCGTGCTGAAGGGAAGCCACTCGGACCACTTGCCGGGCTCCCCGTAGCAGTAAAAGATGTGCTCTGCACAACGGATCAGCCCACCACATGTGCCTCAAAAATGCTCAAAGGGTATCAGCCTCCCTACGATGCCGATGTTGTTGAGAGACTTCGCGCAGCCGGCACCGTCATTCTCGGAAAAACAAACATGGATGAGTTCGCCATGGGTGGGTCCAACGAGAATTCTGCCTATGGACTTGTTCGTAACCCGTGGGATCTTGAACGTGCTCCTGGTGGTTCTAGCGGAGGTTCTGCCGCCGCGATTGCTGCCGACATGGCACCCCTTGCCATTGGTTCAGATACAGGTGGATCTATTCGACAGCCTGCAGGTCTTTGTGGAATCACAGGACTCAAACCAACATATGGTCGAGTCAGTCGGCGTGGCCTCATCGCGTTTTCTTCGAGCCTTGATCAGATTGGCCCTATGGCCCGCTCTGCAAAAGAGTGCGCCATGCTCCTTCAGGCTATCGCTGGGCATGACCCCGGTGATTCCACATCGCTCAACACTCCGGTACCAGATTATTCAGCAGACCTTGAAAAGCCACTCCAAGGTCTCCGAATCGGTCGCGTCGCCGCACACTTTGGTGAAGGCCTTGACCCAGAGGTTGCCGAACATGTGGAGCAGACATTCGCTACGTATGAGGCCGCGGGAGCAACGATTCATGAAGTTGAATTGCCCCATGCGACCTACGGTGTACCAACCTATTATCTAATTGCCCCAAGTGAAGCTTCAAGCAATCTTGCTCGTTACGATGGTGCTCACTACGGCCATCGGTGGGACGGAACACCCTCCGACGAAAAGGGAATCACTGAATTTGACTCACCACTTGTTGAAATGTACTGCCGAAGTCGTGCAGAGGGTTTCGGGCCTGAGGTTAAGCGGAGAATCATGCTTGGCACGTATTCTCTATCTTCTGGCTACTACGATGCCTACTATGCCAAAGCGCTCAGAGTGCGACGACTCATCCGACAAGATTTCAGCAAAGCATTCGAAAATGTTGATGTTATTGGTGGGCCTGTTTCTGCCACGCCTGCCTTCAAACTTGGTGAAAAAACAGATGACCCTGTTGCCATGTACCTTGTCGACCTTTACACAGTAGGCACAAACCTTGCGGGGATCGGTGGCATCTCATTTCCGTGCGGCTTCACGAAAAGCAGCCTCCCGGTCGGGTTCCAGTTGCAGGGTCCGGCCCTTTCAGAACCCCTCCTTCTACAAGCCGCTCATCAATACCAACAAGCCACTGACTGGCATCTCAAACGAACGGCCGCACTCTCCTCATAACTCTGCGTTACGTGCTACTACTATGTCTGCTGAAACCCAACATCCGTTCACTACTGTTATTGGCCTTGAAGTCCATGTGCAACTCCAGACAAAGACAAAACTTTTCTGTGGGTGCATCACCACATTTGGAAGCCCACCAAATACTCAGGTATGTCCAACCTGCCTCGGGCTGCCAGGTTCGTTACCAGTCATGAACAGGCGGGCTTTTGATCTCTCACTCCGAGCTGCCCTCGCGCTGAATTGTAAAATCGCCTTGTTTACAAAATGGGATCGCAAAAATTACTTCTATCCTGATCTCCCAAAGGGATACCAGATCAGCCAATTTGATCTGCCATTTTCATACGAGGGGCATCTCGAGATCTGTGACCCCAAAGGCGCCTTCGAGCCAAGAACGGTTCGTATCACGCGTGTCCATCTTGAGGAAGATGCTGGCAAAAGCATGCATGATGAGGCTGCCGGCACTGCTGATAGTCGCATCGACCTGAACCGAACGGGCACACCACTTTGTGAAATTGTCACAGAACCAGATCTCCGAAGCGCTGAAGAAGCCAGAGCCTGGCTGAACGAACTGAAACTCCTGCTGGTCTACCTCGGTGTAAGTGATTGCAACATGCAAGAAGGCAGCCTACGCGTCGATGCCAACGTCAATCTCCATATCCCACAGGAAGATGGACGTATTGCCAAAACCCCTATCGTTGAAATCAAAAACATGAACTCGTTCCGTTCGGTTGAACGAGCTCTGATATACGAGACAGAACGGCAGTGGGGTGAATGGCAGGCCACTGGGGCTGAAATTGGCAGCATGCCAAAACAAACACGTGGCTGGGACGATTCTGCAGGAGTCACGCGAGGGCAGCGGCACAAAGAAGAGTCGAGTGACTATCGATATTTCCCAGAGCCAGATCTTGTTCCAGTTACTGTGACTGAGGAACAGGTCACTAAAATTCGCTCCGCAATGGGCGAGCCGCCAGCAGTCCTACGAAAAACTCTTGCAGACCGATGGAAGTTACCTGCCAACGACGCGAGTGTTCTGGTCAATCAGGGACCGGATCTTGTGAAATATTTCGAAGACCTTGCCACACGAGTTGGTGAAGGCAAAGTGGCAAGTAACTGGATGCAGCAGGATGTCCTCAGGACGCTCAATGAGCGAGGGGGAAACATCACTGACTTTCCAGTCAAACCGGAGGCTGTTGCAGATATTATTGCCCGAGTTCAAAAAGGTGACTTTGACACAAGCCGTGGCCGAGAGATCTTTGTGTCCGTACTTGAGAAGGGGACGTCTGTTGCCGAAGTTGTGGCAGGCATGGGGATCGCAGCCGTTGATGACGGTGACCTGCAGGCACTTTGCGAAGAACTGATTGCAGAAAACCCAAAGATTGTTGCTGATGTAAAAGGTGGAAAAGAACAGGCTGCCGGAGGATTAATTGGGCAAGCGAAACGAAAGAACCCAAATGTGAATCCTGGCAAGGTGCGCGCCCTTGCCATTGAACTTATTCGAGCCCTTCCGTAGTGGGATGCGACAGACATGACCTCGCTTGTTACCCTCACGACTGATTTTGGAACGTCTAGCGGTTATGTTGCACAAATGAAGGGTGTATTCTTCAAGACGCTTTATCAAGGGATATCAGGCGAAACGTCACCACTCGCTGACTGTCAACTCATTGATCTAGCCCACGACATCCCTGAGCACGACATTCGATCGGCTGCATGGTTTGCTAACACGAGTTGCTTCCTTTTTCCGCCTCAAACTCTCCATATCATGGTCGTTGACCCAGGGGTCGGAACCTCACGGCAGATTATCTATGTAGAAATGGGCGGCCAACGTTTCCTCGTACCCAACAACGGGCTTCTGTCTCTCTCAGCCAGACAGCACACACCCACAACTATCCATCCGGTGCAGTCGACACTTCCTGCGTCAAAAACATTCCATGGTCGGGACATTTTTGCCCCAACAGCAGCAGAGATCGTGCTTGGCCGGACATCATGCCTCGGCCCCGTTATCCCAGAGTTACTTTCACTTTCCTGGCCAGAAACAAAAGAACATCAAGAGTCCGTCGATGGAGAGATTGTTCATATTGACCACTTCGGCAACCTCATTACGAACCTGCCAGACAGCCTCACTCAGGTGCTTCAAAACAAGGGTCAGTTAAGCTGCGATGGAACACCCATCAATCACATAGTCTCAACATACGGAGAAGCAAAAAAAGGCAGCATCGTCGGCTTAGCAGGCTCTCAAGGATTTGTAGAGATAGCAGTTGTTGAGGGCAGAGCTGACAAGTGCCTCAACGCACGCATTGGTACACCCGTCCGAATTGCAAGGTAGAGAACGAATACACTGTTTTCGTGCCCATCACTAAAAACTCAATCACATACATCATTCTTCTTTCGCAGCGACAGGTGTACGAACATGCAACACGTGAAATGGTGCTTCGCAGTCATTGCTTTGATTTTTTCTCTACCATCGGCTCGTGCAATTGAATCAGGGATGCCGAACCCGCCCTCAAAGCCAACAACAGTGAAGTGCGGCCTATTCATTCTTGATATCGTTGATATCGATGATGTGAATGAAACATTCGAAGCGGAAATCGCAATTGTGGCCACTTGGAAAGACCCCAGACTCGCCTTTGATCCAGAGGTCGAGGGCACTGAAAAAAAGATTTTTCAGGGTGAATTTCAGTTCAATGAACTATTCACCGGTTGGTGGCCACAACTTGTAATAATTAACCAAATCGGCAGGGGCGATACCAACGCAATTAAAATTTCAGTACTTCCCGACTGGGAAGTCACATATCTCGAGCAACGCAATGTTCGTTTAGAAACACCAATGGCATTGTATGACTATCCATTCGATACCCAGAATCTGCGCGCATTTATGATTCCATTCGGCAACATGTCCGAAGAAGTGGTCATTGAAGTTGATGACCGTTACACAGAAACAACGGAGAGTTATAGTCGACGAGAATCGACTGTGAACGTTGCTGGCTGGGACTTCCTCAACCTCAACATGAACGTAGATTCAACACAAATCCAACTGCACGAAACAGCTCCGACATTTTCTCGATTGGTAACCACGATTGTCCTGAAGCGTCAAAGTTGGCAGATCGTCTGGGTACTACTCTTTCCGCTCGTCATGCTGGTTTCGATGGCCTGGTCAACTTTCTGGCTTGATCCAGATGCAATCTCTGATCGCCTCAATGTTTCGTTCGTTGGTATCTTAACAATTGTCGCCTATCAATTCGTAGTGATTGACAACATGCCTCGTAATTCATACCTAACCTTTACCGACATCCTACTTCTTATTTCATTTTTCATTACGTCTCTTACTATCCCACACAGTCTCTATGTCAAGAGTCTCACTGACCGTGGCAAAAAACTGATGGCTCAACGACTCGATAGGATTTGCCGTTGGGCCTTTCCGCTTGGTTATGCTGCAGGCATTTTTCTATTTCTCGCCCTCTATAAGCTCAACTGAACAGAATAGATAACAACACACACGAAAATAATTCGTGGTAAGATACAAGTTCTTCACAGTGAAACAGCCGAACACTGCTTATCAATGAATTGGCAGCATTTTCGTGGAAAGAATTAGGTCTTGATATGCGATACAGAACAACCCTGACTCTTGCATTCATATTTTTCTTTATCAATCACACCGATGCTTCAGACCCAGCCATACGTGCCGTTTACGGAGATGGAGTCCACTCGTATTACGCTGGCAATTTCCAACAGAGCTACAACTTCCTGAGTCGGGTTGTTGAATTCGGTACAGATGATCCACGCGTGTACTACTTCCGTGGTCTGAGTGCACTGCGACTTGGAAATCAAAAAAATGCAGCCGATGATTTTGAAAAAGGCGCCGGCCTTGAAGCTGAACGTGGCGATTCTCGGACTGTCTCTCGTGCACTTGAGCGAATTCAGGGGCCAACCCGGATGCTCCTCGAAGAGTCTCGAACAAAGGCCAGACTTCTCATTGCCAAACGACAAGGCACAGCCAGCGGCAGACCTGGGAGCAGCGTGCTCTCTCGCGGCCGTCGATACTCAGGGATTGGTGGAACAGCCCCACAGCCGAGTTCACAAGCCCCAAAACAGGTGCCGCCAGCAGCCATGGCAGAGCCAGAACCTGTGACACCATCGGCTGCAGACTCGCTCACGCAGGCTCCGCCCGAAGGTGTAGGAATTGAATCCTCTCAACAGCAGAACAAAGGGTCAGCAATGGCATCTCCAACAGAGAGCCAAAAGACCAAAAGTCTTCTTAACGACCCATTCGGTGATGACCCGTTTGCAGACAAGCCACGGAGAACAGATCCCTTACCCACAGACACCAAAATTGACGTGGATACTGAGACGATGTCTGCATCAGATTCTGATGACCCATTTAACTTTGCTCCAGAAAAACCTACCGGCAGTAGTACGCAACGCGACCAGATTGAAATGCAAAACGAGATGCTCGATGCAGAATCAACAAATTCACGCGACCAGCGTGAAGCAATGAACGAACGAGATGCCGCTGCTGGTGACTGATACCACACGACAGCATCGACCTGCGGTCTTGGTTACGGAATATCATGATGTGCTTCGACCATCAGTCGCTGCATGTTTTGCACAATCTCAGGATGCTGTGACGCGACATCATGTTGCTCGCTAAGGTCATCTTCCAGATTATAGAGTTCAAAGGCACCGGTTGAGCCTTTCTTCCAATTGCGAACAACCCCTTTCCAAGGCCCAACTCGGATGGCCTCATCCCGCTTAACCGCCTGAGGGTGTTCCCAGTAGAGATACTCATGTTCTTTTTGATCACTCTTGTTTCCAACAAGCGTCGGCAGCAACGACACACCGTTCGACTGGGCAGGGCTTGGTTGCCCTGCCAGTTCAGCCATCGTCGGGACGATGTCCCAGAAAGCGCTGATGTGGTTGCTTTGTGAACCTGGAGCAACAGTGCCAACCCAGCGAGCAAGCAGTGGCGAACGAATCCCGCCTTCGTAGAGGTCTCGTTTGATTCCCCTGAGCGGTCCTGTGGAATTCCAGAACTCAGGCGAATGACCACCTTCACGATGGGCACCGTTATCACTACAGAAAAGCACAAGTGTATTGTCTTCGATATTCTCCCGGCGTAACACCTCAAGAAGCTCGCCAACCTGTTCATCAAGATGTTCAATCATTGCTGCAAATCCAGCAATTGGATTCCTTACATCTGGACAGAGATCGTCATCGCCTGCTTTATATGTCCCAACGTTGTCATCGAACTCTGGAAATTTCTTCCTCCACTTTTGGTGAAGCTTCTTTGGTGCATGCATTGCTGCATGCGGGATTGCTGTTGGGATATAACAGAAAAAAGGAATTCCGGCTTCTGCTTCATGACGAATAAAAGCAAAAGCATCTTGCATAATCACATCATGAACATACGTACCAGGATCAAGCTTATGTTCCTTACCGTCACGAACAATGCTGGTGGGGTAGTAGGTATGGGCGATGCGCTGACTTTTCAAGCCAC
>JABAAH010000056.1 GCA_014238855.1 Planctomycetota bacterium | reverse complement strand
ACATTACAAAACTAAAAAACCTCACCGCGATGCACCCCCTGAATCCTTGCAGACTCACATCGTACTGCTCGAGAAAGCTCCACTGCAACGTCCACTTTCCCCTTCAAAAAGCAAAACCTCTTTTTCCGAAGGAGATATTTTCGAAAAATGCATATTTGATGTATAAAATGTTGTCTAAAGAACCTCCCCGGGGAAAGAACTTCGTATGGCATCAGTACCACCGTCTCTCCTTGAATTTACGCGTGAGTGTCTTGCCAACAGCATTTCTCGAACTGATATCCACAAGGCCCTTACCGATGCTGGCTGGTCAGACCGTGAGGCCACCGCAGCGATTCAAAGTTTTGCAGAATCGCCTCTCCCAGTACCAGTTCCAAAGAAACGAGTAAGCAGTGGACCGCGTGAAGCATTTCTTCACCTTCTTGCGATGCTTCTTCTTTATATGACTGCTTTTGCAACAGGAGCTGTCCTCTTTCTTGCGATCGATGTTTTTCTCAGCGATCCAACAAACCGTGGAATTTCTGGTGCTGAGAGTATGGCACGATTTCACGCCGCCATACTGCTGGCGAGCCTCCCAGTTCTCGCCCTTGTTCGCTGGGCTATCAAGCGCGACATCATACGGAATCCAGCAATACGCATCGCACCGGTGGTGCGCACGCTGTCATACATCACGCTTCTTATCACAAGTCTAATCCTGGTCTGCGATATGGTGGCAGTCCTTCTGGGATTCCTCAATGGTGACCTGACTCTGACCTTTATTCTGAAAAGTGGTGTGGTCCTCCTTCTCGCTGGGGGAATCTTCCTCTGGTACATCAGTGGTCTCAATTTTGAGGAGAAACTCGGTGAAGATAAGCAACAAGATGCTCTCATGCAGGAGTCCCTATGGCGGCCAAGGCTAGCCCTTGCAGGGTTTTTCACTGCTTCAGTTTGCCTTGCTCTCGCTCTTTGGATAGCAGGAAATCCAATCAGTCAGCGACTCATTCGCCTCGACAGTCAACGTGTTGGCAACCTCCGAAGCCTGCAGGACGCTGTTGAACGTTTCTACAAAAAAGAAAAACGTCTCCCTAAGGATCTTGGAGAGTTAAAGACTTTTCCTGACACCTATAACTACGAAACCACAGATGCTGTCACGGGCACCCCCTATTTTTACAGCAGTACTAGCAAAACAAACTATAAGCTCGGCGCTGTATTCGATCTCGCAACACCCCAACGACAATCAAACAGCACTCGCAGCCGTGACGGTTTCTACCACCATGAAGCCGGGGCACAGAAATTCGACCTTTCGGTCAAATAAAGCATTCCATATCAGGCAATGATATCTTGCGCCACGACACCGTGCACGTCGGTTAAGCGAAAATCTCTTCCAGCGTATTGATATGTCAGCTGCTCATGGTCCAGCCCAAGCAGATGCAAAATCGTTGCATGCCAATCATGGATGTGGCACGGATTTTCAGTCGCCTCATACCCATGCTCATCAGTTGCTCCGTAGCTGAAGCCACCTTTAACTCCACCACCGGCCATCCAGGTGGTATAGCCTTTGTTATTATGATTACGTCCATCTGCACCCTGAGCCGCTGGTGTTCGACCAAATTCCCCACCCCAGATAACAAGCGTGTCTTTCAGCATGTCACGCTGTTTCAAATCTTGAAGGAGACCAGCTATCGGCTTATCGCAGCCCTCAGCGCGTGCTTTATGGTCGGCCGTCAGATTTGTGTGCTGGTCCCAATTGCCGTGGGTGACCTCGATAAATCGAACGCCAGCCTCGGCGAAACGTCGAGCAAGCAGACATTGCTGTCCAAACGTCTGAGTAGGGCCGGCATCTGCTCCATACATCGCAAGGGTAGCAGGGGTTTCCTTTGAAACGTCCATCATTTCTGGCATGACATCCTGCATACGAAAAGCAAGTTCATACGATTCGATAATTCCTTCTACGGCTGGCTGATGTCCCTCTTTGGCCAGAACACCTTGATTCAGCTTCTGAATGTAATCCAGCTGTGCCCGCTGCTTCTGCTTGTCGGACGATGGTTTGATATCTGGCACACTTTCGACACTTCCAAGCCGAGCGACTCGAGATGAACGGCCACCACGACCGACTTTTGCGCCACCGTAAATGGCTGGTAGAAATGCAGTACCATAATTATTGGCACTTCCAGATGGCGGACTCAATGATATAAATCCCGGCAGGCTCGCATTCTCTGTCCCAAGACCGTACAGCGTCCATGCTCCAAGTGAAGGGCGTATAAATTGAGCTGTTCCGGTATGCATCTGAGTCATGGCACCGGGATGCACCGGTTGATCACATTGCATTGACCGAATAAGCGTCAAATCGTCTGCCATCGAAGCGACTTCTGGAAACAAGTCCGAAATCCAAAGACCACTCTCGCCACGTTGGCGAAACTCCCACGGGGACTGCAATAATGAGCCCCCATATCGACCCTGCTTTCCATGGTCAGCCTGAAGCTGCGGCTTGTAGTCAAATGAATCGACATGCGACGGACCACCCTGCATGCACAGAAAAATGATTCTCTTGGCCTTGGCTGGAAAGTGAGGTGGTTTTGGAGCCAAAGGCGATGTCTTCGGTAATTCCGCAGCCATTGACTTATGCAACAGATCAGCAAAAGCCAGATATCCAAACCCAGCAGATACGGTTTTTAATGCTTGTCTTCGTGAGAACATAGTGCCTACTCCGCGCCCTGTTTTTTTTCGTCGTTTCTTCCACGAACCCCTGACCATCGCATTTAGTCAACAAACCGAAATTCAGCAGATGCAAAAAGGCTCTGGCAGACTACTGCAAGCCCCTCGTCTGCCGCTGAAGAGTTGCTAAAGTCTGCAAGAAACTTTTCTGTTTCCAACAGTTCATCACTCGAGGGACTCCTCGAATAGGCCAGATTAAATGCCATTGTCACCTGGTCCTTTTCGTCGGTACACGCTCGGTTGATTCGTTTCGCCATGCCACGGCTCTGCTGAATAACAAAAGGATTGTTCAGCATGTACAAGGCCTGATCTGCCGTATGAGACGATTCACGTTGGCCGATAATCGCACTTGAATCAGCGAAATCAAAGACCGCAAGTGCACGTGGTTCTTCACCTCGAACAATTGGAAGGTACACACTGCGAAACGTGGCATCCTCCATATCAAGTTGATGCGTCATCTTTCGCATGACAGCTTGGGACATCTCCGGATTTAATCCTCTGGCGTTACGTCCACGATAGCCCATACCACCCGCCGCACCATTCTCTCTCCCTCCCTCATAATTTTTTTGCTGACGAAACCGTGGGCGGCCGCCCGGCTGCCCTGGCCCCGACTCCTGCTTCGATCTCATTGCGGCAAACATTTCTCGTCCCATCTGCCGAGGATCACCAACCATACCGCCTCGAATCCTCGTGTATCCCGCCTTCGCCACTTCAGATCCTCTCGGTCGGTTTAGATCAAGCTCACCACTCATTGCCAACATCGAATCACGCAACACTTCTGCATCGAGTCTCCGCTGATTTGCCCGCCAGAGAAGCGCATTCTCCGGATCTTCTGTATGACTACTCGTACTGTATGTCGTACCGATTCGATAACTGCGTGAATTCACTATCTCACGAATAACAGTCTTCACTGACCATCCAGATTCGATAAACGTTACTGCAAGATGATCGAGCAAGTCCGGATGACTTGGAGCCTGCCCCGTCACACCGAAGTTTTGCATCGATCGTACGATACCAGTGCCAACTAATGACTTCCAGATTCGGTTCACCATCACTCGCGCGACTAAAGCATTTTGTTCACTTCCGACCCATTGTGCAAACTCGAGCCGCCCACTTTTATCTTCGGAAATAGACGCCGGCTCTTCACAAAGAACCTGCGGAAACCCCCGGGAAATGATCTGGGCCGGCTGATCTATTTCGCCTCTGACAAGTATCGGGATATCCTTTGGTGTACCACGCTCCTGCACCCCCATCGTAAAACTGCGTGGGTTCCCATTCTCGTCGACATTACCGAGCCGACCAGACAATTGTTCCAATTCATTCAGTGTGCGAATGCGTTGCTGCTGTGCTGTTACAGGAGTTCCTTGCCCGGACGTCCGTCGCAAACTCGACAGGTTAGAAACCTTGTCTTCAAGCTCGCGACGTAGACTCTCAACATCTTCCTTTGACAGACTCTTATCAAAAGGATTTGGATCATGCACCGGAAGACGAAGCAAGTTACTATTTTGCTTGGTCTGTGCGCCTGAAAATGTCCCATAGGACGACTGCGCATTACCAAAATAGGTTTCGGTGTTTCCGAATACGCCCGCAAGCGCGTAATAGTCACTCTGCGGTATTGCATCAAATTTGTGGTCATGACATCGTGCACACGCAACTGACGTACCAAGGAAAACACGCGTTGTCGTATCGATCTGTTCATCAATAAGATCAGCACGAAATTGAATACGATTCTGCTCATTCACGTTTTTTGAGCCAATGGCCAGAAATGTCGTAGCAATCAGGTGCTCAGACCACTCTTCATCTGTCTCTACCGGCAGGAGATCACCGGCAATCTGTTCTTGTATAAAGTGGTCAAATGGTTTGTCTGCATTGAATGAATCAATGACATAGTCCCGGTACCGCCATGCATGCGGAAATGTCATATTCACAGATCGGCCTGTGGACTCTGCATATCGCACGACATCCAGCCAATGTCGGCCCCAGCGTTCCCCGAACTGGTCCCGTGCCAAGAGATTATTGGTAAGGTCTCGTACCGCAGATTCATTACCCTCTAACCAGGCATTTTCAAAAGCAACGACCTCATCTGGTGTTGGTGGTAATCCAACAAGATCAAAGTGCAACCGGCGGGCAACCGCCTTCGGTCCAGCATCCTCCGCAGGGGAGAGATCCACGGCTTCAAGACCTGAAAGAATGTGATAATCAATTTCATTTTGACACCACGCGTCATTCTTCACAGCCGGAACAACCGTCCTCTTAGGCTGCTGGTAGGCCCAGAATTCTGACTTCGCTTTTTCAATATCATCAGCTGTGATTGACGCCTGTACATCTTTCTGAAGAAATACCCGCGGATCAGGTGCACCCATTTCAATCCAAACCTTGAAATCATCGAGCACCGCCTGCGGAAGTTTACGCTTGGGAGGCATCACGAAATCTTGATGCGTCATTGCGTTATATAACCAGCTCTCTTCAAGATCACCCGGCACTATAGCTGGGCCTGTAGCACCTCCCAACAACATTCGCTCTTTTGTATCAAGACGCAAACCACCGCGCACATTGCCTGCTTTGCTTGAATGACAGCCGTAGCATTCTCGTACGAGTACTGGCCGAATTTTTGTTTCAAAAAACTGCACTTCTTCTGTCGATAGTGACTCCTCTGCCAGGGCAACTGAGCATGTCAGAACGAATACCACACCAACGAAGGTAGAAAAAAGTTTCATGGCAATGGTTTGACCTGCTCGAGTCTTGTTTCCTACCGGAGAAGAACATACACAGCTTTGTCTCATCGCAGCTCAGTCAGCTGCTGAAGGACGTTGTGGTGATTCCCCACCCGGTGTTGAATTTTCGCCACCAGAAGACGGTCGGCCCTGCTGGCCCGGCCGTCTTTGTATTCCGGCTCCGCGTCGTTCTCGCATCTTCACAAACAACTGTTCCAGCTCATCTGCATCCAGCTTTTCATCACCATCTGTATCGAACTCTGCAATCATTCGTTCCACCATCTGCGCTGGAGAGAATCCACCGGGAACCTGTCCCGGTCGCTGCTGGCCAGGCCTTCGTTCACCACCGGGGCCACCATTCGGACGAACTCGCTCGCTTCGTGGCGTATCTACTGCCTTCTTATCTCCATCAGATGCTTCTTCAGCCGAGAGGTGTGCAACTCCACACACACAAACTACAAGGATAGCCGTACCCCACAAACACCGCATCATAGTTGCCTCGTCATCAAGAAGAATGAAAAAGAAGAGTGAAAAATTCAGGCCTGCCAGTCAACACGTTGGCAGCGACTCAGTGACCCTCAAAATACTTTAACGCTTCCAAAGCATTGGAGTTGCATACATATCAAAGAAGGCATGAAAGCCCCTATTTCAACACGGGAACACAATTCCACAGAAAATGAGTTATTAGCAAAAAGATATAACCGACGCGGCACGGAACCCAGATATGCAGGAACGGCCACCCGCCTGCAGGCAGCCGGAACCACAAGTGAGTTGACTATCGCCGATTCATAGCACGATATCCGAGCAAAAGAACCACGCTTCCGCCGACGGCGACGGCGATACTCTGTAGATCAAATCCATCAATTGCACCAATGCCGAGTTGCGTTCCAATAAAGCCCCCAAGCAACGCGCCAACAACACCAATCACTGCTGTTACGACGAGTCCATAGGCTCCACTCCCTGGCACAAAAAATCTAGCAATCGCCCCGGTCACAAGCCCGAATACGACCCACGTTAGAATCCCCATTCCTTTACTCTCCTTACTTACATGCACCGGAAACACAAAAAGGCCCTTGGAATGTGCACAACTGATGTGGCGACGTTCCCCTTAAAAGCAAGTCTACCCTGTGTTTTTCTCAATCCGAAAATTCTTTTCCGAAAAGACCAAAGCAACAAGGAGGACTGAATACGCCCAAAACTGCAAGAAAAACCCTTTGTTTGTTGCACTTTTGGCCAAGGGGTGACAAAAAAACGAGCAATTCTGATGGTTCTTGCGTAGAGCATGTAGAGCAGTGCCTTTTCATGGCAGTTCAAACAACACTAGGCATCAGAAAAAGCAGACACGATGGTTCGTTCTATCCAAAGTATTGAAACCCAAAGTATTGAAACCCAGATCCGTCCCTCAGACCAGATGCGATCCACTCCACCAACTCGACGGAAGGTCTGGTTTGAAGATCACGCCGCTGCTTTAAGTGATCGTGATTACTGGTCATGCCTTGCAACCCTTTGGGTCACCGACTATCTCGCGCACGACCGCACATGGTGGCATGACCATCTCTGGTGTAATCGGCCCCATCGTTCCGCCGCAATGACACCAGCTGAACGCGCAGTCTACGCATCCATCAATGAGCCAATCACCCTTTACCGAGGGTATGCGTTGCGTAAATATGCCATTGGAATTTCCTGGACTGATGATCTTTCAGTTGCTGAATTTTTCGCCTATCAATTCCTGAGTCATAGTTCCCCACATGCGTCTGAATCTGCAGGCATTGTGACATGTGAATTTGATCCTCACGAAATTGCACTCTTCAAAAATGAAAACGGAGAGAGAGAGTTTATCGTCTCCGAACCGGCTGCTCTTTTTCATATTGCTGACCAAATCACAGTAGCACCTTGAACTGTACCCGTTGCGATCCCCAAGAAAAAACTGATACTATTTTGAGGCCGTGAGTTGTTCGCCCTCTTGGTCACAAACCCCCTGAAATAGTACGGACTATGAAGACGCCATCCCCTAAGACGCGTCGCCGCTTCACCCGGGGTGTCACTCAGATCGCGCTTTGGAGTACCTGTGGAGTGGCTATAGTGCTTCTCCTTGTTGGCCCGGGGAGATTTGTCTATGAATTTTTGGCATGGCTGTGGTCATGAAACCTCAAGCCATGAGCCTATTCATCACACACCATCGAGTGGCCGCTCATCTTCAGGAAGCAGTTCAAAGGCTGAAAGTCGCAGGGGAGTAGGCACGCCTACTGCTGGTGAACGCAAATATTCCCAACGACTCTCGTGTGCGGTATTGAAGCCAACAAAAACACCAACAACAGAGACACCCTCGGCGGTGGCGTGAGATAACAGGCTACGAAGCCCCTCAAGCTGGTTAGTCGTTTGCCGACTCGCAACACAGTTTTGACGTGGACGAATGTTCTGGTGCCATAGCCCAGACTGCCTGCAGTAGTGCACTGCTTCACGATGTGTGCGAAATAGTGGTAGGAATTGGAAGGACTCACCGGTGGCTCGACGATGGGAGCCAATTAATTGTGGGCATCCGGCTCGAACAAGGTGCCAATCAGCTTCAGACATGGTTAAACTCCTTAATACCCCAATGATAGCGCTCGTTCAAAATACGGGTACAACGTCGCACGCATCAAGTCGTCCTACATCACCATAAACACAAGTCATGAGCCAGTATGGAGACAGCTCAACTCGTTATTTTCACTGTCCTTTGGACATTTATTTGGACTCTGCCAGCTAGGCACGTTTCCCGTCCAACCGAACTCATCATTGGTTTAATTCCGTTTGTAGCTTTTGGACTTCGTGTCTTCGCCGGCTTTTTCACCGATGTACCACCCGGTGACCCAGTCCACGATTTTGTGAGCCCTCTCACCGACTGGGTGAATGGTAGTGGCACACCATCATTCCAATGTTTTTTCACATTCCAATGTGTTCTCGATACTGCTGTCGCCATCGGCCTGTTCTGGTTTGCAGCAGCATTTGACATTCCAAGACAGAGTCGTCTCGCAACCGCTTGGATTATTCCTGCGATTGCCATTACGGACAGTCTGACTCTTTACGCGTCGGGCCTCCCAATTGAAGTATTTTTTGCACGTGCACTTCCTCCGGCTGTTCTCAGCTTTGCAATGGCTGCACTCCTCTCCGCCATCATACGCTGGACACCTAGCCCACTCACACTCGACTCACGACAAAACGCAGCGATCTTCATTCTGATCACCCTCCCTGTGGCCACCTCACTCGTTCTTCTCTTTTCGCCTTTGGTGACCAGCCTTCCGATTCGCCAGCAGGCGCAAGCCACCTCTCTTCTCATTCTTGGAGCTGGGGCACTTGTTGCGATCGCAGCCTATCGATGCAATCTATTCACAGCAACTAGAAGTAAGCTTTTCTTCGCACTGGTGGCGGGGGTTTCTGTTGGTGCACTGGCAAGTCTCTCTCTTGAATAACGAGTGACCACACAAGTTCACGGACGGTCTTCAGTAGATGGTGTTTCTATGCGGACCCATTCAATTTCAAGTTCAAATGGACCGGCTTTTTTGTCACTTAACATGAAACCAATTCCACTGATCTGATCAGAAGATAACGGTCCCTTATTTTGCACACGTCGTCCGAAAGATGTCGGCGTAAAGTCTTCAAGGGGAACCGTCACTTCAGTCCACTCTCCCGCTACGGTTGGAAGAGATGCTCGATACGAGAAAGCCATTCTCCGTGTTTTGGGATACAGATTAAATATGTATGTCCGGCCATCACCCTTTACGCGAACACGAAACGCTTCTTTTGGGTCCATCTCGACTTGCAAGCGGCCTGAGCGAATTGAGGCAAAGCCACCGTTATTCTCAAGTGACAACGTGCCAGAGAATCGCATCGCGCCGTCTGTTGTAGTTTTTAGCTTACCGACTGAGCGGCCACCCATAACGCCATCATTCACAGCATTCCATGTGGAAGCCTCATTCTGGTTCTGAAAATTTACCAGTGCATCTTGTTCTGTAGTACCAACCAATTGACTAGCAAAGAGAGTAACAAGAACAGTAGTCACAAATGCAATATTCATTGAACCAACTTTCACAACATGGAAGGGGAGATCACATTAAGCCAAGTAATCATAACCTGTAAGACTGTTGCAATTGCAACCCAGATCAAGTACGGAACCTGCAAGACGGCAACCCAGCGATGATACCGCCAGATCACAATCATGCCCCACACAATTGTCACAAGGACGATAGAGATATCAAAAGAGGCGAGTAACAAATTACGTAACCCGAACTGAATCGGTGTAAACACGAGATTTGCAAGAATATTGAGCGCAAAGGGGAGGGCGACACGCCAAGGAAGTTTCTTTCGGTAGGCTTTGAGAAACACAAAGCTGCAGCTGAAAAAAATCAGCGGATAGAGGATCTGCCAGATAAAACCGATCATCGCCGGCTCCGGTGTCCAGCCAGGCTTCTGAAGGCTTTCGTACCACTGCATCCATGACACTTCCAAAATGGCTCCCTGAATCTTTCGTGTGATTTAGAAAAGTTTTTTCTTGAGTTCTCCGTGAGCGAGCAAGATCTCCCCGATGTCGGCACAGAGCACATGGACTTCCATCGTGTCTTTCTCCGTCGCATGCTCACCGTCAAACATATGTACGCCAGTGACGATACTCTCTTTGATTTTCTATAATCCTGTCGTCTCAATCCGGTAACAAATTGCGGTTTCATTTGGAGCGATCAAAGGTGATGTCACATAGAGCACATCTTCTTCAAGGCTCCAGCTGATCTCTTCTGGCGAATCAAGTACCGAAATACTCTTGATTCCTCGTGTCCCAAGCTGCTTTCTTCCAAGGCTTTTTATTGCAACACGCTTTTGTGACCCCGGCCAGCCCAACTGAATCGCGAAAATTGCATGACCTTTTTTAGTAAAGCGAATATTCTCACTCGTGTACGCTCCACTCATCTCCACAAAGTGCCCACTCGAGGTGAGGCGCTTCGGTCCTTCACCGTAGATAGTAAAAGGGCGTGTGCCGTAAATTGCTTCCCCATTCGCCCGCAGCCACGCACCCATTCTCAGCAGACTGTCCCGCTGCGCATCTGGAATAACACCCTCAGGCGTCGGTGAAATATTGAGCAACAAATTTCCATTTTTACTGACAATGTCAATCAGCGTATGCAGTAATTCCTTTGCCGATTTGATATCAAGTTCTTCTGTGTAGGACCAACTCCCCGTTGTAGTCCACGACCCCGCGCTGATCGTGTCGTCAGTCAGCCAGGCATGTTCAGTGACCGTATCAAGGCGACCCTTCTCGAAATCGACGACACCTACATCACCCGGAAGGTCTTCCTGCTTATACGTTACCACCACGTCTTTACCCCAACGCTCCGCGGCATTGAAATATTCAGCAAGGAATTCTCTTTGCGTGCGTGCAGGAATTCTATCGAGCCACGAGTCAAACCAGATAATGTCCGGCTCATATTGAAGGATGACTTCCGAAAGAAGTGCCCTCCACAGATTCAAAAATTCAGGCCATGGCAGCGTTCCGTACAGCTTTTGCAACTCCCCATCGTCATGGCCAATATTCTCTTGCGATTCGCGTTCAAAATATTTCTCTCTGCCAAGATAGTGCCATCGATGTTTCTCTGAATCCTCTTCGGCGGCACGACCAACCTTTGCGTGGTGAAACGTTGCGATCAATTTCATACCCCGCTTGCGTATTGCGCGGGCAACTTCACCAACAATGTCTTTCTTTGGGCCAAGCAACTGGCTGTTCCACGGAGTTACCGTCGAGTCCCACATGGCAAAGCCGTCATGATGCATTGCGACAGGACCAGCGAACTTTGCACCTGCCAAGAAAAAAATGTCTGCCCACTCCTCAGCGTTGAATCTCTTTGCGGTAAACAGTGGAAAGAAATCGTGATATTCAAAATCTTTCGGAAGCCCATAATTTCTAATATGAAAATCATGTTCTCGATACGACTGAAACCCAATGCCCTGCGTGATCGGCCTCTTGGGCTTTGGGGCCTTCCCACTGACATGGCCATACATCGTCCGCGGGTAATGCTCATTTCCAAAGGATGGGACTGCATAGGGGCCCCAATGAAAGTAGATGCCAAACTTTGCGTCAAGAAACCATTCGGGCGCCTGCTTATGACGAGCAAGTGATTTCCATTCTGGCTTATATGTCTCGCCAGCTAGAAGTGTCGATGCCGATGCAGCAATCAGCACTGTGACACACACATACACTGAGCACAGTCGCACAACATATCTTTTCTTTGCCACGTGGCAAAGTATTCTCATCAGGGTAATCCTTCTGGCATATCACATCGCTATTGTTTTGAAAAAGCAATCTTCAGGCAGTGTGCAAACTCAGTTGGTCTTTTCTCTGGAAACGTCACCCGTAGACCATCAGGATGCTGCTCCCAGACAAGATCTCCTTCATGCCCAAGCATCTCAACAGAAACAATATTCCCGATGCGGATATTCCCCGGTGCGAGTAAGGCAAGTTCAACGTACTCTTTGTTTTTCGGTGGCCACTTCAAAATGAACGCATAGAGGTCTTCGCCCTTTGCGGTGTACCGCACATCACGGAACGTGTACGGCGATTCTTCAACAAAGTGGGGAATTTCATTGACCTTCCCCTCACCGAAATAATGCCATGGACGAGTCTCGTAGATACCCGCTCCATTTATCGCTAACCACCCACCGATATCTCCAAGAATTTTTGTTGCGGTTGCGTCGAGAGTGCCGTCCGCCCGAATAGGCACATTGAGCAGCAGGTTTCCGTTTTTGCTCACGATATCGATAAATTTATCAATCTGTAGATCTGATGTGGTGTAGGGCTTGTTGACGTCATAGCCCCACGATCCAATTGAATCATCTGTCTGCCATGGCTCGGAAAGAATGTGACTCGCCTTGCCTCGCTCGTAGTCAAGCGTTGTCATACCATCAGCATAGAGCCCTTGCCACGGTCGCTCTTTGACACACATCACACCTTCCGGACGAGCGTTGTAGAAATGCGCAATGACATCCATTCCGGTCTGTCCATGGTCGTCGCCCCGGAAAGGCACCGCACAATCAAAATACAGATGATCAGGTTGATAATCATCGATCAGTTGCTCAAGCCGTTTCTTCCAGTGGTCTCGCCATGCCTTCGGTGCATTCAGCGGTGCCCGAGGGTGCGTGCTCTGCCCATCGTTTGGTGGATACAGGCCTTTCCCAGCACCTTGTCCGCCGTCATAGGGAATACCTACCTTTGGACCAGTTTCATCTGCCTGATTGGCAACATTCAGCCAGCTGTAACTTCGCGACAGATGCGTTGTGACTCCAAATCGCAAGCCAGCTTTACGTGTCGCGTCACGCCAGGCACCAATAATATCTTTCTTTGGGCCCATCCTGACTGCATTCCATTCATGGTGCTTTGAATCCCAGAGATCAAAGTTGTCGTGATGCACTGCACACGGTGAGAAGTACTTTGCACCGGCCCGCTTAAACAGTGCGAGGAGGGCATCCGGGTCAAACTTTTCTGCCTTCCACAGTGGAATGAAATCCTTGTACCCGAATTCTGATGGATGCCCGTACTTCTCAAGGTGATACGCATAGTCATCACCACCTTCTTCATACAGTTTTCGTGCATACCACTCACCACGCTCGACGACCGAATAGGCACCCCAATGAAGATAGATGCCAAATTTTGCATCACGAAACCATTCTGGGCACTGATACTGCTGCAGCGATTTGACAGTCGGCTCATACTCTTCCGCCGTATACCCGGGAGTAGGCGGCGCAGAGCACATTGCCCCAACGAGAAAAGCAATCCAGATGATTCTATTTTGTGCAATCATGATATCTCCTATTGTTGCCCGCCTGATGGAGTAATGTTTGTCAGTTTAAAGGTGTAGACGTGGTCGCATGGTAGATCATTAATTCCTATTTCGGTGAGATCGATTGTGATTGTCTTGCCCACCTGTTGCCACGCAAGACTTTTATCTACGCCGAGAAGTGAAACCTCGGTGTTATTCGCTGATACGACATCTCGTACAACCATCGACTCACCCTCTGGCCAGCCCGGACTCATTGCATAGACCGTACGTCCATTGCTCGTAAACAAAATCTCACGTGATGCATTCCCTGGCTTCGGGAGAATCGTCGACTCCCTCAGTGCACCTCCTGAGTGGTGGTCTTCTTTCGAAAATTCTGGCATCGTGCCAGGACTCCACTGTGCATCTTTTACCCAGCGACGGCTTCCATAGATTGCCTCACCGTTGACATTGAGCCATGCTCCGATTTGGGCAAGCCTCTCTTCCATAATCACTGGGATTCTCCCGTCATACGTTGGGCCCACATCGAGAAGCAGGTTCCCACCGCGTGAGACCGTGTCGACGAGCATGAGAATCAACTGTTCAGCTGAGTTATAGTCGTCAAAAGATTCTTCTCGATTAAAACCGAATGACATCCCAATGCCACGATTTTCTTCCCACAGAATTTCAGGGTCATCAAATCCTGCACCGTATTCGGTTGTGAAGTACCCACCATGTTTGCCTCGCACCTTTCCCCACCGATCATTGATCACCACCTCATCTTTATTTGGTGCATTGTTATACAGCCAGGCAAGTAGCGGGCGCGTCTCCCATTTATCGTCATCCATCCACCAATCACCGTCTGAGAAAATTAAGGCTGGCTGATACTTCTCGACGAGTTCCTTGAACTGTGGGTACATCACTTCGTGGATATATTTCTTTCGTGCTGCAGAACCTTCAGGGCTCTCATCTTTCTTTCCAGCATATGGATGCTCTATTTCCGGCCAGTATGGGTTAAACCAATCCCAGATCGAGTAGTACAGACCCATCTTGAGCCCTTCGGCTCTCACCGCCTGAGTGAGATCCCCAACAAGGTCACGGTGTGGGCCTGATTCGACACTATTCCACGCGGTTCCAAAACTCTTCGTAGCCTCTTTACTTGGCCAGAGACAATAGCCGTCGTGATGCTTCGACGTGAGCACAACATAACGGGCACCACTTCTTTTGAAAATTTTTGCCCACTGCTCTGGCTGAAAAAGCTCGCAGGTAAATAGCGGTCGGAAATCCCTGTAATCAAATTCTTCGCCGTATACGCGTTGGTGAAATTCTATGACGGCCTCCGACCGAGCTACAGCAGCGGCGTGCTTTCGAGGAAGTCCATCCTTTGCATGCCAATACCATTCTGCATAGGTTCCTCGGGGTGACCATGCTGGCACGGAGTAAAGACCCCAGTGGATGAAAATTCCAAATTTTGAATCCTGAAACCACGATGGTGTCTGCCGTGAATCGAGAGACTCCCAGGTTGCTTCATACGTGATTTCCGAGACTGGTTCCGCCTGCGCAGCGCTGTATCGTTGATGACTACCCAACACTGCTAAACAAATAGCAAGTAAAATGATGACCAAACGATCCACGGTTTGGTAAATATATCCATTGTCCGAACGGTTCTTAAAGTCGTTCCAATTCATCAAGTCTTCCTTTGTTCAGCGATGACCACCCAAATACACGAACACCATAAACACCAATGTAGGAGACAAGCCGACTGGCTCAACCACCCCCTCACCTACCCGCAGACTACGGCAGTTTGACATCTTTGAGACCTCCCACCACTTTTTTTATTGCATATCGCCTTCATGAACTTCCTGACGGTGTTCGTATTTCTTTACCCTATGACAGGTACCGTTGTGGCATCATGATTGGATCTTGAAGACGTCCTTTACACATCAAACTTCAGACATCACCAGAAAAACTTTACGAAGCCACAGATTCCTGAAATGTCACCGCTTTTCGCCACCTATTCCATCGAGGTATCACCCTCCCTAAAAAGTGTCTTAGCACTCGCGATTTGTGCCTATGTGCTCTTTCTTTTTGCAATCAGTCTTATCGCCAGCCGCCGCGTAAAAACGGAATCTGACTATCTCATCGCAGGCCGAAAACTACCGTTGTTCTTGGCATGGGGCACACTCATTGCAACATGGTTTGGCGCT
>JABAAH010000055.1 GCA_014238855.1 Planctomycetota bacterium | reverse complement strand
GGCTGACATGGGTCATCATTGTGCCGCCACTCCTGACACTCGCTGCATTTCTCGATCGCTTTGTAAAACCATACAGTCACCCGGTTGTTGATTTTCTTCAGGCAGACCGTACTGCATGGGCAGTTGGGCTCGTCATCGTCACAGCGGTTGTGGCGGCCCCAATCGCTGAAGAATTCTTTTTTCGTCGAATTCTTCAAGGGTGGCTTGAAGTTAAATTAGGAGACTGGGCAGTTGTGGTCTCAGCAGTCTGCTTCGGTGTAGCGCACTTGGGTCATGGTCTGGGGTGGATTCCACTGATTGGCTTTGGTCTGGCGGCTGGGTATCTTGTCCGCCGTCGAGGGACTATTCTGCCGAGTATTGTCCTGCACGCCCTCTTCAATGGACTCAGTGTGGTGCTCTTGTTGATCTCCGACTTGAATTAACACAAAGAGCTTGTTTTTAGAAAATCGATCTGGTGGAAAAGGTCATAAAACGACGACAATCTGAAATGCGTTGAAACGTCGGTGTGTTAGTTGATAGTGAAAGAGGCATTGCTGCACGGCATGAAAAGAAGCATGAAAACCACAGTCGTTGACTGGGCTGTCTATGTCGCTGTCAGAGTGGCTATTTGTATCGTGCAGGCATTACCCCGTCGTTTTCTTGAGCGGCAGGCGCGGCAGTGGTCATATTTTCTCGCATACAAAGTCAATATTCGCCGGGACGTGGTACTCGACAACATTGAGCGTTCCTTTCCTGACTGGACTAAAGACGAGTGCCATGAGGCTGGCCGTGCAATGTGGGAGCATCTCTTGTTAATGGTGATTGAGATAGCACACGCTCCACGGGTGATCAGAAAAACAACCTGGCGACGATACTTGCGGATTGAAGGCCTTGAACTACTGATCAGAACGCTGTGGCTCGATCGCCCAAAGGTGGTTCTCTCTGGGCATTATGGAAACTTTGAACTTGCGGCATTTCTCTTTGGTGTTTTTGGGCTCAAATTATTTTCAGTTGCACGTGAACTCGATAATCCGTTTCTTGATCAGTTTGTCACGGAATTTCGAGAATCGAGAGGACAGAAGATTCTTCCGAAAAAGGGAAGTGCGCCGGATGTTGCAGCCGTTCTCGAGGAGAATGGAGCAATCGGGTTACTCGGTGATCAGGCTGCTGGCAGAAAAGGGTGCCAGGTTGATTTCTTCGGACGACCTGCGAGCGTGCATAAGGCTATCGGGGTGTTTGCCTTGTCGTCAGAGGCTCCAGTTATAGTGTGTACTGCGACCCGGCGAGATGGTCTCTTTAGTTTCGACCTTCGAGTTGAAGGCGTCATGGACCCTCGTGATGACCGACCGGAGGTAGAGAGTCTCACAGACCTCTCACAGTGGTATACGACCTTGCTTGAAGGAGCCGTACGTCGGCGACCCGACCAATATTGGTGGGTGCACCGTCGCTGGCGGTGTTTTGGACAACCACCAAAAAAACCAAGGAATTCAGAGGAACAAGCGGTAGCCTGACGAAGTCTTCCATTTGGTGACGAATTTGAGGAAAACCTTTGGGACGCGTCACAGACCACAAGGCGTACAGACCACAAGGTGTTTGGTGCTGCTTTGTGCACCATGTTGATGTGGATTCTTCGTGAGAATGAAACGAAAAGCCCGTAGAAACAAGCAGGCGAGTGTGCATGGCGGACTGGATTGATATCGCAGCTACAACTGAGTGTCCTCCCGGCAAAAGTATTGAGCGGGTTGCCGCGAACGCAATGGTGGCACTCGCCAATGTTGATGGGCACTTCTATGCCATCGATGGGCTTTGTCCACATCAGGGGGGGCCACTCGGCACAGGTGATCTTTGTGGTATTGTGCTTACCTGCCCTTGGCATGGATGGCAGTTTGATGTCACCACAGGACAACATCGTTATGCTGCAAATGTGCGTCAACAAACCTACGAAGTAAAAGTTGAAAGTGGCCGTGTGTTCGTGCGAAAAGTTAATAGCGACGCTGCGACACAAGGAGGCCCTTCAGCGTGATTACGTATCGCCACTTTCGCAATGATGACCCGCCTCGCCTCGCTGAGGTCTGGCGGACTGCTGATCTTGGGCCGCTCGCCATGCAGCCGATGACCACTGCAGAACTCGAGGCAGGCGTTTTTTCAAAGCCTTATTTCGATCGACGTGGACTTATTGTGGCTATTGAAAATGACCAGATCGTTGGCTTTGCCCATGCTGGATTCGGACCGACGGCTGATCAGCAAGGTATCGATACACAGGTTGGCTCAACGCTTCTCGCGGTTGTGCCACCGCACGCCCTTGAAAACGAGATTAGTGATCAGCTGTTGATGCGGTGTGAAAGCTATCTCCAAGAATGCGGGTCCACGTGTCTGCTCGGTGGTGGAAATGATGTGTACCGTGGTTTCTATCTCGGTCTTTACGGTGGCTCTGATCTACCAGGAATTCTCGACTCTTCACCAAAAATGCAGCAGATGTTCGAGCGGGCAGGGTATCGGCAGCAGCAGCGGATCACCGTTCATCGCCGGCCGCTTGAGGGTTTTCGCGTTCCAGTAAATAGACTTCATATTGCCATCAGACGGCGAACGGTAATGCACGTGATCGATGAACCTGAGCGACGAACATGGTGGGAGGCGGCGACGACAACCGGTGTAGCACTCCGTCGCTATGAACTTTGCAATAAAACAGACGATGTACTTGGAAGTGCAACCTTCTGGGATATGCAGCCACTCTCACAGGGGTGGGGTGTTGTTGCAGCGGGTCTTTTGCATGTCGACATCGAGGGTCCACGAAGACGCCAAGGACTCGCGCAATATCTGATTGCAGAGGCGATGCATGACCTGTCCGAGGAGGGCGTTGCACTTATTGAGGCACACACTACAGACGCAAACGTAGCTGCCGCAAAGCTCTTCGAGAAACTGGATTTTTCCCAATCGGGGCAGGGGACACTTTTTGAGAAAGTTCTCCCGTAAACCAGCAGAGGTCAATCATCGCCGGTGAAAATACTCAGAGGCTTTCGAGGTGTTTTCGTACAGCACGCGTCGTTGCCGCTGGTGGCCCTTCAAGTTCGCGGAGACGTGCAGAGAGTGGTAATGTGACTGTGTCTCGGCGAAGATCGTGAAGATAGTCTTCGATTAATTGACGTCGCTGTGGGGTTGTACGAAGGAGCCAATGGACCCAGCACCAGGCTTCAGCGTAATGATCTTGTGACATTGCTGCTGCATCCTCAAGTTCTTCAAGTCGTTCTATACGAGGCTGCCATGTGCCTGCGAGAAGACGGCCTGTGAGATGATCGGTGTGCTCCTGGTGAAAGCCATTTGCTGGCTGTGGTACTTCGAAAAATTCAGCGAGTCCTTCATCAAGCCAGAGAGGGATTCCAGGCAGTACAGCATGAAGATATCCATGTGTCGTTTCGTGCCGAAGGTCTTCGGCAATTCGTCCTTGCCATGGGGCAAAGATAGCAAGCGTTGTGTCGGTCTCAATGAAACAGGCCCTGCGACCTGGAAATCTCGGGAAATGCCGTTGCACAAAAGCCTGATAGTCAGCGGGATCATTGAAGAGATAAAGATGTATTGGCTCATCGGAAACAGGTATATCAAGTTCCTGACTGATAGTTATTCGCATGGTATCGAGTTCACGAATCAGACGATGTTGACCAGCGAGTGGAAAATCAGAATGGATTCGTAATTGGCCAATACTTCGCTCAGTGTCATCCGGTAGGTCATCCGCCATGGAGAGCGCTGACAGGCCAGCCGCCAAGCGTATCCGTTCAGTCGTTGCGAAGATCTCTTTGATTCCGGTCTCATTTGGCCAGCCTGTTGCAAGCATTGTGTGAGCGCAGCCAGGGAGAAATGAAACTCCGAAAATGATGCTTGCGAAAACAGCAAAACAATACCACGGCGAAAAGAAAGTCATTGAGAGTCCTGGCAAAAAGGGACCAAACTCCGAGGACTGTAGCTTTTTTAATGAGAAGCCGACAGAGCGGTTTTAGCTAAAAGCAGCACGCCGCGAAGGGCCTCACCGTCTGTTGGTCGACCAAGTACAACAGTTGCACCAGCGTCTATGGCGGCCTGTACGGTCTCACTTCGTGGAAATGAGCAGAGCAATGCGATGATGCGGTGAGGGTTTTGGCAAGTAAGGAGACGAATCCACTCGAGCTGGAGCTCAGGTGAGTCATGGAGATCCCAGATGACGACATCTGCGGTATCTTGAATCGGTGGTTTCCCAGTGACAGCCTGTTCAACAATCCCGCCCGCTGCTGTAACGAGCTCATGTACAGCTTCTGCAGCTGTGTCTGTTGAGGCTGCGACTGTTACCTTCACTTGAGTGGACTGATCAAGAACAGTGTGTGGTGTTTTCGTTGTTGTGGCATCAAGCAACCATCTTTCATCACGGCGAAAGCTTGGTGCATCGGCAAGGCTGCTTGGCTGATCGGACTCTAATCCATGAAGCCAGACGATCATTCGAGAAGGAAGGTCGTGCCATGGAACCTGAAGAACACCGCTTAATGAGGGGCCGCTGCGCCTTTGGCCATCAGCTAAACACGATCCAACAACGACTATTTTTGAGAGTGGCCAGCGTCTCGTCACGCGAAGGACCTCGGCGTCGTGAATTTGTCCGGGGTGGGTTTCCGAAAGGCAGATGATGAGAGGCTCAGGATCGCCACTCGTGGCAGCATGAAAGGCAGCATCAACAGTTGGTAAATGACATAATTCAATATCTTTCTGAATGACTGTTGCTACATGACGGAATTCTGCTGTGTTTCCCAGATCTCCTATCCAGAGTAGTGTTCGCTTTGCCGAGGTCATGAGAGCTATTCTGTTCCTACGGAGGCTGTGTTCCTACGGAGGCCGCAACCGTTTGCCTACTCTTCGTGTCGGAAGAATAAGCACCTTCCGTATAATCCACTATCAGGACGACAAGAAAACCTCAAGCCCATTTCAGGAATGTATCCGAAGAGATTTGGCAGTCTGGGGAAGCTCAAATTTTTTTTTCTGCCTGTTTTACTGGCTCCTTGGGTTTCTTAGAAACTCACCTTGACGGTCTTTGCCAGTTGCTGACAATTCCACCCCGTTGCGTGACTCATGATGAGTTGTGCAACAAAATACATGGTCCGGCTTTTTTCAGTGTTTGTCACAAGGATGTGGCAGATAAAGTCGGTACGGCGAATTGGCAGGAGGCCAAAGATAGATGACCCAACCCCGTGATAGTGCATCAGGAGTTCCATCAGAGAAAAATCTGCAGAAGTTGTCGGAACTTTTTCCTGAGGCTTCTTTCTTCGCCTGTTCGGATATCGAGTGTCAAGGTTTTACTGACCAGGCAAAAGAGTGTCGCGCAGGTGATGTCTTTGTTGCCCGCTGTAGTGACCACGATGATGGCCACGAACATATTGCGACGGCCGTCGCAATGGGAGCGGCTGGTGTTGTTGCCGAACGTATGGTGCCGACACATGGTGTCCCGCTTTGCGTAGTCTCTGATACGTCTTGGGCCTGGGCGCGACTAGCGCATGCCATGGAAGGGCTTCGTGGGGGAGACCTGCGAGTCATTGCTGTTACTGGCACCAGTGGAAAAACTTCAACAGTTTGGCTTACCGCATCGATACTCGCAGAGGCTGGCCTTCGCGTTGGTGTTCTTTCGGATGCTGGGTGTGTTGATGCTTCGTCGTCAATGCCTGAACGTGATTCGATTACTGACCCAAGGCAACTGGCGTCCTGGTTACGACGTCTCGAGACAAGTGGGTGTTCTCACGCCGTCGTGGAAGTGTCAAGCAAGCTCCTTGCCAAGCATGCGCTTGCGGGTGTTGCCTGTGACACGGTTGCTGTTACGAATCTGGGGCGTGCCCATCTTGATCTTCACGGCACGTCCACGGCGTATCATGCCGTGAAGGAACGAATTCTTCAGGCTGCATCGAACGATGGCGCACTTGTTGTCAACAGTGATGACCCGCGCTCTCAACGGCTTGTCGAGCGATACAAAGCTGAATGCACAGGGAGTGTCTTTACCGCTGGCCTCCAATCTACAGGAACTGTTTCAGCAACTGCCGTCGAACGAACTCTAGCTGGCCAGACACTTCTCCTGAGGTGTAACGGTGTTATGATGCCAGTCAGTCTCGATGTTCCGGTAACATCCACCGCTCGGAATGCAGTGTTAGCTGCTGCGATCGCAACACGGTACCGAGTGCCTGCTGAGAAAATTGCTCGGGGGCTTGAGTCAATAGGCAGCGTTGCTGGACGAATTACGCGATGCGATCGTGGACAAGATTTCACAGTTTTTGTTGACCGGCCATCAAATGGGCACTCGCTTGCTAGCACCCTATCAAGTTTAGGGCGGCTCAGTCATGGCCGCCTCCTTGTGCTTGTTGAGGAAGGGCTCGCTGACCAACTCGGCGGGAAAGAACATTTTGCGTCCCGAGCATCCAGGTGGAGTGAACAAACACTGATTGTGCCTCCGGGTATCGCCTCGGAAAACGCGACAGTTCAGGATTTGCAGGCGTATGCCCGTCTCGATAAAGAACTTTCTCAGTTACATGCCGGTGATTGTCTCTTGGTGCTTGGTGCCGTGCCGCAGATTGATTCCGGGCCATTTGATCCTGAGCACGATTTCATGCCGCTGGAAGCTGTGGTGAATGGGTGGCTGGAATTAGCACATGAACCAGTGGCAGAGTGGGGAGGATATCGACGGGCTGCCTAATCAGATTCTTGATGTGCTATGCATTACGGAGGTCTGAGTAGACGGCGAGAGCCTTCGCGCGGCACAATACAACAAAGCTCACAGCATTTTGTTGGATTCGCGTGAGCGTAGATTTTTTCAACATAACAAGAGACTCATGACAGATCAGCCAACAACATCGCCTGCGGGCAGTCCTTTTGATGATCTTCCCGTAACTGTGCAGTTGGCTGAGCCGCTTGCCAAGCATACGTGGCTTGGTGTTGGAGGAGTGTCACGATATTTTTGTGAACCCGGCAGTGTTGATGCTCTCTCAACAGTTGTTTCAAGATGTAGCCAGACGGGCGTGAAGCTTCGTGTTATTGGAGGGGGTTCAAATGTGCTTGTTCCAAGTGAAGGAATTGAATCGATGGTGATTCGGCTATCAGCGCCACCGTTCTGTGGCGTTGAAGTAGACGGCCAGAGCGTGAGCGTTGGCGCTGGTGCAAAACTCGTGCATCTTGTTTCGGCTGCTGTTCAAGCCGGTCTCTCAGGCCTCGAAGACCTTGTAGGAGTTCCTGGCACCGTTGGTGGCGGTCTGGTTGGTAATGCAGCAGCGCACGGTTGTAACTTAGGCCAACGAGTACACAGTGTTACAGTGATGCTTCCAGACGGAAGTACTGAAGATCGAGTTCGTGATGATATTGCCTTTGCGTCAGGCTGGAGTAGCCTCGACGGCGTCATTGTTCTGGCTGCGAGATTTGACCTTGATGAGGATGATCCAGAACCCTTAACAAAGCGAATGCAAAGGCAATGGATTGTTGAACGGTCAGAACAGCCCAGTGGTACGCGTTCGGTGGCGATGATGTTCAAGGATCCAGTCGGCACGACAGCAGAGTCACTTATTGTGCAAGCCGGTTGCCGTGATCTGTGCATAGGCGGGGCATCAATTTATCCGAGCTGTACCAATTACGTTGTTGCTGAGGCGGGTTGTCCAAGCAGTGACGTACAGCAGCTTGTCGAAAAGGTGCGTGGTGTGGTGCGCGAAAAGTTGGGTGTCGAGTTAGCTCCAAGAATATGTGTCTGGTGAGGCAAGTTGTGAGTAAGCACGATACGAACAGCCCCATCGAGCCCTCGGGCAGCATTGTTGGCCTTGTCTGGAGATGGAGATCGATTCTCGGAACAGGTGTTATTCTTGCGGCTGCAATTGTAGGCGGACGCCTTGCCTGGGAGCAGCAAGGTAAACAAGTCTCTCGTGATGCAGATTCATTGTTAACGTCTGAGCGTATTACGGTCGAGGGTATTCCTGACTGGGTCACAACAGATCTCAAATGGCAGGCTCTTCGTAATGCGAGTCTCGACATGCCGCTGCCCCTCGATGCACCAGATCTCGAGAGAAGGCTCGCTCGGGCATTTGATATGCATCCGTGGGTCAAGCATGTGAATCGTGTTGAAACAAGTCATCCTGCCGCTGCAGTTGTCACGCTTACATGCCGTGAGCCCATTGCGATGGTTCGTGTTCAAGGCGGTCTTCTCCCTGTTGATCGAGATACCATTCTTCTACCAAGTGATGATTTCACGCCCGATTCAGCATCACAATACACAGTTATAGATGGAGTGCTGACGAGCCCTCGTGGGCCGGTGGGTTCTCCGTGGGGGGACGTTGCGGTGGAGGAGGCTGTGGGCTTAATTGAAACACTATCTCCCGAAACAGCGAAATTTGGGCTTGTCGAATGTCGTCGTATATCGAGGGATTCAATAGAAGGCAATTGGTGGGAGTTGGTTGGTAGTGATGAATTTATTGTCTTGTTTGGGTCAGCGCCGGGGAAGTCTGTTTCCGGTGAGCCATCAGCAGCGAAAAAAATAATTCGTCTCGGAGAACTGGTGAATCGTCACGCCAGCGGTGATGTTGTGGAGAATACAGACCTGACAAAGTCTCCGAAGTAAGTTGGTTCCAGGGCAGTCGATGTCGTAGTATAAAATTACGTTTGATACATAAAAATCCGTGAGGATAGTAAATCGTTTTGTGGGAATGTGATCAGTCACTTCGTCTTTGGAGAAACATTGTATGTGTTACCTGAGAATAATATTGTTTGTGTCTGTGTTGGCGCTGTGCGTCTCAGATAGTGTTGCGGCTCCAGCAAAAGTCGTTGACATGAGTGTTGCAGCAAATCAGCCGAATCTACTGGTTGTCGAAAATAAGATTACAGGAAATGACCCACTCTCGGTTGCGGCGAGTGCATATGTTACGCAGCGAGGTCGAGTGGCAATGTTGAATCTTCAAAACTCTATGAAAATGTTTAAGGCAATGAATGGAAAGCCCCCAACGTTTAAAGAGTTTGAGAAAATGATGAAAGATCATAATGTCGAGTTGAATGTCCTGCCACCGAAAAGACTCTATGGGTATGATCCAAAGACAGGTGGCATCGTCATTCTTGAAGATACGAAAGGCTAGTCCGCTTAAACTATTGGCATACTGCTCCCACGAGGAATGGTAGTTATTTTTTTGTGGGTCACGCTGCAGATCGTGTGCGTGTTCAGAACTGGCCTTTATGACTGTTCATGCAGGCAGGAATGAGTGCTTGGAGATGTTATTCTTTGGCTATCAGTTCTCGCATCTTTTTGAATGCCGGATTTTTCGCTGTGTTGCACCATTCAAAAAGAATGGCTTCTGTTGTTGATATCACAGCACCAGATCCTTCAAGGCGACGAAGTGCAACGTGGTGGTCGTGTTCACGCCTGCTTCCAACCGCGTCGGCAGCAATGCAGACACGATACCCAAGTTGCAGTAAGTCGAGTACTGTTTGTGCAACACAGATATGGGTTTCAATGCCGCATACAACAAGCGTCTCAGTATTCGTGGGTATTTGGTTCAAGAAAGACGTGCTTCCACAACAGCTGAAAGCCATTTTCTCAATAGGCTTTTGGTGTTGAAGCCTTGTAGCGAGTGGCTCAACTGTGGCTCCAAGGCCTTTGCGGTATTGTTCGGTGAACATGACGTGTATGTCAAAAAGGGTGGCGGCCTCTACCATCCGGCAGCATTCAGTGGTGACTTGGTGACCGGCTGGGATAGTCGGTATGATTTTTTCCTGTACATCAATGACACAAAGCGTTGAGCGCGCTGAGGTGAGTCGCATCATAGGGGCTTTCAAAGACGAGGTTGTTTTTCGGCATGAATCATGTGCATTTCGACTGACTTATACTCACTACCAGAGACCTCCAGGTGAAAACGGCGGCTGGACTCTCCTGTGATCTCCAGCGTGATCCGAAGCCGTTCTGTGGGCAGCGCCGGGGCTATTCGCTGGGGCCATTCGACGAATGCCCAACAGCGGTGCCCTCGAGTGGTTGCCAGCGCACTGTCCCATCCGGTCTCAATGAGTTCACTCGGGTCAGTTATGCGGTACATGTCTGCATGGACGAGACGGAGCCTTGTGTTGGGTGATTCGTGTATTGTGATGAGATTGAATGTGGGGCTTGTTACTGTCGATGGATCGATGCCTACTGCTTTGGCTACAGATTTCACAAATGTTGTTTTGCCTGCGCCCAGTTCCCCTTCAAGGGTCACCAGAGCAGACGGTGGGAGGTGCTCAGCTAATTGTGTTGCAAAGCAGTCAAGGTCGTTCAGGCAGTTGATATCTAGAGTCATGCTGTTGTGAGAGTTTATTTTCTTATTCAAAGACATGCTCAAAACCTTTTGGTTCGAGGCGGGTTGTCTGCCCATCTGCCGTTCTGCTCAAGAGTTCGGGGTTTTCAGTAACGGCACCAATTATGTACGGCCGCATTGTTGTTTGTGGAATAAGTGTCTGTGGATCACTCTGGACCAAGGCGTGAGCGGCATCTGGAGGGATGGCCAGAAGGAGTTCGAAGTCTTCGCCATCCTGTAGCGCATGTTGAATTGGAGTGAGATTACCATCGCATTTTAACTCGGAAAGGCTGATAGCGTCAGCATGTATGGGTACAGTTTTAAGATCAATGATTGCACCTGTTTGGCTCGCACTCATAAGTCGAGAACAGTCAATGGCAAGGCCGTCACTAATATCTATGGCAGCATGGATGGGGAACATGGATGCGATTGCGAGTGCCTCACGACAACGTGGTGTCACATTGAGATGTCTGCCGAGTAGGCTACCCCCGAGTGGGCCTGTCACAACAAGCAAGTCTCCAGGTTTGGCTGTATTCCTGCGCCAACACCGGCCAGGGGAAACGCTTCCGATAGCCGTCACGCTAATGACAAGTGGGCCGTCCCATGCGTTGGTGTCGCCACCTGCGAGGGCTGTATCGAAACGCTCCAGTTCTTCAATAATTCCCTGAAAGAGTTCGTTAGCCATTGTTCGGCCATCTGTGCGCGGAAGTGCAACTGAAACAACCACGGCCTCTGGCTTCGCTGCCATTGCGGCGAGGTCACTAAGGTTTACAGCAATAGCTTTCCGACCAACTTGATACGCCGTAGCAACCGGAGGAAATTCTTGGTCGTCCTTCGATCTGGGAAATCGGAAGTCAACGGATTCTGTTAAAAGGTCTGTTGTGACCACGGTGCGGCTGCCTCCTGGTGGGCGAAGGACTGCAGCATCGTCACCCGGCGGGACTTCAAGCCGGTATTCTTTTTTTATTTGTGGCAGGAGCCACTTGAGGAATTGATTTTCCACGCTAGTTTCCTCTGCTGAGAACGAAGTCAGACAACTCCGAGAGCGCCTACCTCAAGATCGTATCAGAGGTGAGATGACCGAAAAGGGTATCACGTCCGCGGAGGATATAGAACTTCACGGTCTCTAGCTGGTCAGATTTGATCTGATCGAGAATGTAGCTGACGTTGTCAGGCTTCACAGTTTCCCAAATGTGTAGGCCAACGAGAATATCTCCTGGCCGAATTCCTTTGTCACTGGCAGGGCTTCCAAAACGAACTTCCTGTACGAGCAATCCGCCGTGGTAGCGTGGTTGGAGTTGTTGGACAGTGGAGGAAACAGCGGGGGCAAGCCGGAGCCCAAGCTGCTCCCAGGAGCGTTCTGCCGCACTGACTTTTTGTTGCTTTGCTTTTGCAAGCGCTAGAGAATAGTTTTCTTCATTACCTTCTCGCGTGACAGTCACTGCAACAATTTCTCCAGCCTTCCGGCCCAATAGTGCTCTTTCGATATCGAGTTGGCTCGTCACGGTCCTGTCACCTACCCGAAGAATGACATCGCCGGCCCGCATGCCAATCGTCTCAGCAGGACTTTGCCTGTGAACAGATTCAATAATTGCACTGGTTCCGCAGGTTCGGCATACGATGCCGTGCCAGGTGTGATCAATTCGCTCAACAGATAAAAGTCCAGTAACGATACGGAGCACGCTATCAACCGGGATTGCGAAGCCGATGCCTTGTGCACCAGCACGTACTGCCACGTTAATCCCAATCATTTCTCCCTTGATGTTAAGAAGTGGTCCACCAGAATTACCCGGGTTAATGCTTGCATCTGTCTGGATGAGGTCTTCGTAACGCTGCGTGGGGCTTACATCGACATTTCGATGAAGAGCAGAAATGATTCCACGGGTGACGGTGTGCTCGTAGCCAAAAGCGTTACCAAGTGCGAGCACAGTCTCCCCGGTGAGGAGGTCGTCTGAAGTCCCTAATTGAATGACCGGGAGTGGATCCACAGTATCAATTTTTATAATGGCAAGATCGGTCCTTCGGTCGTGTGAAATAAGGCGGGCTGCGACTGTACGTCCTGATGCGAGTGTGACCTCAATCTCACGGACACCATCCACGACGTGGAAATTCGTAACGGCGTAGCCGCGAGTGTCAATGACTACGCCGGTACCCATTCCGTTGACTCTACGGTCCTCAGTTTCGTCTCCGGAATCGGAAACGAATTTCTCACCATGAATGTTGACAACGCTATCTCTGCTCGTTTCGATGGCCCGCACAATCGCAGTCCTTCGGAGATCTTCCGCGCACGCAGAGCTAGGAAAAGCTATTAGGGCAACGAGCGTCGCTAGGAGCAGGTAGCCCCGCGTGTACACCATGAGAAGATCCCGGACAAAAGTGGCCAACGGCGGCTACGTGTCCGACCGCCCTTCACGTCCTTACTCGACGATTCACGTGAATTGGGTTTGGCTGTATCTTCCGGACCCCTATACCTTGCCAATGGAGCGTCGTTCGTGAGAATGCCGTGCCGGCTGGGCGGAATGTAACGGTGACCCAAAAATCCTCAAGAGTCGTGCGGAGAGGAACTGTCTGAGGTAACGTTTTTTTCGGTTTTTTTTGGGAGGAGGAACGGTAGAAATTGCAGAACAAGGAAGAGCAGCAGTGTTGCTAGGATTACGTATGGCCAGATCGAAGCAAGCCTTTCGCCGAATTCCCATCTAGCAGCACGAGCGACCCCACCAACAAGTGTTGCTATAAAAACGACAAAGAGCCCAACCATAATGATTCCGCAGCCGAGAGATGCCATTGTGCCACGGAAAGTTCCCAGCTCACTGAATTCTTCTTGATGAAGGTCAATTCCTCTCCCTCGTTTGACACTTCGTGGGATAGTCTCTGCCAGTTCAATAGTGCGGGCAGCATCAGGCCACATCGCTGGAGGAATTGACTTTTCAGAGGTGTTTTCGTTTTTACCACCAGCAGTTTGAAGAAGATGTGCAAGAAGTACATCAGCTGGTTGGAAATCAGTAGTTTCTGACGAGAAGTTTAGGAGAGAGTCTGTGACCTCTGTATCAGACTGATGGGTAACCTTCCACGTACCACGATCCTCAGGTGGGATGTCAATACAAACGCGTCCATGCTCGCAGAGGAGTCGGATTGATAGCTCACTTGTGTTTCCTTTGGCAACATGCCAACGAACTGAAACCTGATCAGGCCCACTTAGTCCTACAGCAAGAGTAGCCCAGCCAGAGTCGCCACCACCAAGCGCCATAAGACGCGATGGATCACCAACGAGTACTCGAATAATGTCGGCATCACGAGCAAAGCTCGCAAGGACGCTGTCCTCGTCACGAGTAGGTTGCCGACGTTCAAACTGAAGGGACTCAATGGAACCAAGTGGACCATTTCCGGCAAGTGATTGCTCGATGAGTGTTTTGAGTGATTGAATAATCGGATGCTGTCGTGCTGCAAGTGCTGGTATGACTTTTGCCGTGGAGTCTGCAAGAATCATGTCGAGTTCATATGCCCAGAGCATTGATAGTGACGCGGGGTGGCCGATAAGAAGTAGCCTGCCTGCCTGCACAAGTGTTCTCACTTGCTCAGCTCGTTGTTCGGTCCACCCTTCGACCCCAACCAGGACAGCATCACAGAGATCTTCTTCCAGAAGACCCTGCCATTGTTCGCGTGGTTGTCGATCAATACCCGAAAGTGCTGGCGGCAGATCACTAGGGACGTCGTATGCAGGGCTGAGGGTGTGGCCAGCTTCTACCGCGGCGGTAGCGATTGCTAGAATCTGTTCGTCACATCCGAGGAGTCCAATTTTCATCTGCGGCTTAGGCTTTACAATATAGTTACGTAGAGGGCAGTATTTTCGTCGGTCCAAAAAGAATGATTAAGATATCACGACTGATCGAAAGAATCACTTTAAAAATCATATCGTAGACAGATGAGAAGAGGATGCCGAATGTTGGCTGAAATTATCGCAATTGGGGATGAATTAACGAGCGGCCAACGTCTAGATACAAATAGTCAATGGCTTTCTCGTGAACTTGGGCTCCTCGGTATTCCTGTGAGGTATCATACGACTACGTGTGACACAGTTGAGGCTGGGGTGCACGCATTTCAGATCGCTGCTCGTCGAGCACAGGTGGTAGTGGCAACAGGAGGGCTGGGCCCGACTGCTGATGATTTGACAAGAGATGTATTGGCAGAATTATCTGGGAAGCAGCTCGTCTTGTCAGAGCAGGCGCTGGAAGTGATAGCTTCTCGGTTTTCGGTGCGGCATGCTGTTATGCCGGAAAGTAATCGGCGGCAAGCCTTGTTTCCTGCCGGAAGTTGTCCAATAGAGAATCCTGACGGAACGGCTCCCGGAATAGTTGTTTCATTGCCTGCATCGGACGGATGGGGCGATGGTCACGGGTGTGTTGTCTACGTCCTTCCGGGAGTGCCGGCAGAAATGCGGCGTATGTGGAATGAAACAGTATCGATTGAGCTGAAGGAAGGAAAAGGCAGCAAGAAAGTGCTTCGCCATCGGCGGCTCAAATGCTTTGGTGCAGGAGAAAGCGCAATTGAGGAGATGTTGCCTGGACTCATTGAACGAGGACATGATCCGACGGTTGGAATCACTGCGCACGAGGCCACCATTACGTTGCGCATTTCAGCTTGGGCAGATGACCAGGAGGCTTGTACAGACAAAATCATAGCAACTGAAAATATGATTCGTGAGAAGCTTGGCCAACTGGTGTACGGTGAAGAAGATGATGAAGTTGAAGACGCGGCAGTGGCAGCACTCGCCGCAGCCTCAACAAGTCTTGCGACCATTGAAGCTGGCACTGCAGGTAGGGTCGCAGCACTCTTTGCACAGGCGGCTGATAGGCGGCAGGATGGCGGTCAGGCATTTTTCCGAGGAGGATTAGTGCTCCCCGAGTTGCCGCACGAAAAGGCTCAGCTTATTCAGGCGGCAAAAGATGTCGCAAAAAGCCATAATGCGTCTGTTGGAATGGCAGTAGGCTCCGTGCGATCAATAGGAGCACGTCAGGCGATTGATGTTATTGTTGTGAAAGATGGCTCTGCAATTGCCATGGAGCATATCTTAGGCGGTGGCGGTATCGCCATGTCACGGGCTGCAAAGTCCGCAATTGACCAGGTACGGCAGACGCTGCTTAAGGGGAAAGTCTAGGTGGAAAGGAAGTCTAGGTGGAAAGGAAGTCTAGGTGGAAAGGAAGTCTAGGTGGAAAGCAAGTCTAGGTGGAAAGCAAGTCTAGGTGGGAAGGAAGTACGCTACGCAATGACAGGAAAGACCGTGACGGCTGGTATGAGTCGAAGAACAGTTGTTATTTTTTGTGGCTTGGTAGTGCTTGTTGCACTCATTGTGTGGCCTGCGTTTCTTGGACGAATTCGGTACGCCCAAACTCGAGGCGAGTTGCGGGCTATCCGTGATGCGGCAATGGTTGCAGAATTGTCTTCAGTTGGAAAACTTTTCACGACATTGGCTCGTGTGATTGGTCCGTCAGTTGTCAATGTGACGGGGGTGCGACGTGTTGAAACATTAGTCGATGAAATTGCCGCACTGAGAGGTGGTCTTCCAGGTGGACTTGTTGATGAATCCGTTGGGTCAGGGTTAATTATTTCTGCAGATGGTTATCTCGCAACCAATTACCATGTTGTGTCTCAGAGTCAGGTGATTGAAGTTCGCTTAGCCGATAAACGAGTTTTCCCAGCACAACTCGTTGGTGCTGATGCTGCAACTGATCTCGCCGTATTGAAAATCTCAGCTGATAATCTACCGGTTGCAGATTGGGGCGACAGCGAGACGTTAGAAGTTGGTGAAATGGTATGGGCGATTGGCAATCCGTATGGTTTGGAGCGTACGCTTACCTACGGAATAGTCAGTGGCATGGGACGGCGTGGCGTTGTCGGAAACCCGTATGAAGAATTTCTACAAACGGACGCGTCAATCAATCCAGGGAATTCTGGTGGCCCATTAGTTGATGTACATGGCCGAGTTATGGGCATTACAACCGCGATCGTTGGCAAAAGTTTCCGGGGGATAGGCTTTGCAATTCCGAGTACGACTGCTCGTCGTATTTGTGAAGAAATTCGTCAGCACGGACATGTTGAGCGAGGTCATGTTGGTCTTCGTCTTCACGAAAGGCCTGCTGGAGGTGTTTTAATTACTGCGGTGGCTAAACAATCACCGGCAGCTCTTGCGGGCTTACAGCCAGGAGACGTCATTACACATCTCGATGAAGAGTACA
>JABAAH010000054.1:13829-16688 GCA_014238855.1 Planctomycetota bacterium | reverse complement strand
AACAATCTCAGCCATAATTGAAATCCAATTTTTTTAACAAAAGACTGAATGTCCGGAGGAAATAATCATCAAAATAAAGATACTGCTAATAAGATAGTTAGCTTCTAAGGAGTTGACGAATGATTTCTTTGCCAAGAAATACACAAAAAACACCAGCTGATAAACATGCACCAGCCATCATGAGCCATTGTGAAACCTGCACATGAAATTTTTCAAAAGCTCGTTCCGCAGGTGTTGGATCTTGCAAGGGCACGGCCACACCTGACATGACACCATATACAAGACCAATTATAAAAAAGATGACACCAGCCAAAAAAGCCGCCCAACAAAAATCACGCCACGTAGAGTGTGTACCGCTCTTTTCGTGCACGTTGTGTATTTTCAAGAATATTTCCTGTCTTTTCCCTCATGGATTAAAGCGAAATGATTGTTTGCTTGATGTATCCTGCAAATCAAAATCAACCGGTCTCAGGCATAAATGTTGGCATGATAACACCAACAGGCTCCTGCCACTGACCTCTGATTTGTCCAAAATGCAATTCACAATTCTTTGCACCCCAAGAATAGAGTTTCGATACTAAAGAATGGCTCGATGACGGCACAAGCCATACAGGCTGACCGCCTCGATGGTATTGATCGAGCTGATATCGAATCAAAGCCAAGGCATCTTCTTCTGAGCGCATGAAGCCAGGTCCGAGCATCGTACTTCCAGGATGCCTCACAGACACAAGCACGCCATCAATCTGCTTTGTATCTTCAGATTCAATAACGCAAACATTCCATATGTTCTTTGCATTCTCGAGAAAAAACCGGTGGTCTTTCTCACGGTCAATAAAACAGAGTTCGTGTTCCAATTGGACAATATCCTGTAGGTCATCAAGACATGCTTTCCTCACTCTGTGCAAGCCGGGAATGTCGCGTTCCGGAAGGCCTTCATCGGGTACCGCCAGGGTCATATCCTGAAAAATCTGTTGGGGTACAAACCCGCCACGTGTGTAGAGTGAAAATGAGTCAAGGTTCATAGCACTCGACACAAGCCGCGTCGGCTTATTGTGTTCTTCAGACAAGTGAACAATACGGTCAAGAAGCTGCCTCGCCAGACCTTTCCCAAAATGATCGGGGTGAACATTCATGATTCCAAGTGAAACATGCGTGGAGCGAGGATGGTAAAAACATGACGCTGCAATCTGCTCTGTCTCTTTGACAACGGCAACAAGACAACAGCCTGGATCAAGTGCTTCATAGACATCGCAGAACAACATGGTTGAGCTTGGATCACCAGTAAATATTGGTGCTCTCCCATTGGCTTCATACCAACAATTTGTTGACTCACGGATCAGACTGGCAACATCATGTTGCTCATTCGGCCGCATCTGCCGAAACTCATAATTGCTCATGGATTTTCCTCTGGCTTATAAGGATGCCATGGAGGAGTACCAAACCAGTCATGCATTTCTTTTTCAAATGGCTTCACAATTGCTTCATCTTCCGGAAATTCGCCCTGATCATTTGTTTCTACGATCCACGTATCCAGGGCTGATCGCATGCCAATAAGTGCTTCACGATGTTCGTGCTGTTCCGAATCAACAAGATTATGAATCTCATGAGGATCTTCTTCGGTATCGAATAACTGTTCCTCAGAAACATGTGGATTCATTAAGTCATGTGCTGGACCTGTGAGTTCCCCTTTTGCATACATCACACGCATTAAGGGCTTTATTGGAAAACACTTTTCCTTATATCTATTCAGTGACGCAAAATGTCGATCTGGAAAATAGTTGCGAATATAGTGGTAGCGAGTACCACGAACACTTCGGACGCGATTGACTGTCTCATCAATTCGATCTCTCGCTGAAAATGCATAGCGACGCTCTTGCCCACCCGAATCACCGAGAAAAATACGTCCGTGCATCCCAAGTGGTCGAGCAAGACCAGCACACCATAGCGTGGTGGGTGTCATGTCAATTAAGCTGACAACCTGGTCGTCAACCTGACCTGATTGAAAGCCTGGTGGCGGCTTACGATCACGAGGCCATCGAATAATAAGTGGGACGTGTAGCCCAGTGTCATAACACCAGTGGATACCTCGGGGTTCAATCCGTCCATTATCTCCAAAAAACATGACGATCGTATTTTCGGCTAATCCTTCCGTTTCGAGACGTTTCAGAATCTTTCCTACCGTTTTATCCAGTCCTGAGATTGAATTGAGGTAACGTGCCCACTCAAGTCGCACCAAAGGGTGATCCGGATAATATGGTGGCGGCTGAACTTTTTCTGGATCAGCAATCTTCTCGTGATGGTCTTCTCCCTTCCACTTGACACGTGGAACACGCCACGTCTGACGATCATAAATATCGTACTCGGCCTCAAGTGTATTTATCTGTGCAAAGAATGGTTGATTCTTCGATAATTCTTCCCATCTATCGGTATCGTAAAGCTTTCCTTCATTTACAAAATTCAAGTCAAGCTTTCCTGAACCGACAACCTCACCACCGATGGTCTTAATATTTCCCGTCGTGTAGCCAGCAGCCTTAAGCCTCTGTGTAATTGGCTTGACTCCTTCGGGAAGACGATAGTCATCTTCTCGATGCGACCGCATGTTATGTGTGTCAGAAGAAGTCTGATACATACCGACAAAAAATGCACTTCGACTTGGCGCGCACACTGGTGAGGTTGCAAAGACCTTGGTGTACCGCATCCCCTCTTTCGCCAGGCCATCAAGGCATGGTGTCTCCACGTGCTTAGCCCCGTAACATCCCAAATCAAGCTTTAGATTTTCACCAACAATCCAGACAATATTTGGACGAGTAAAAACGCCTTCAGCTCTTGCTGGAACTTGCTGAAAAGATACACCCAAAA
>JABAAH010000054.1:0-13729 GCA_014238855.1 Planctomycetota bacterium | reverse complement strand
AAGAATACCAATGCTGAAAAAACTTTTCATTTTTACCCCATAGAAATGCCGTGATCATACTCAATAGAGAATACTGTGGATGAGGTTCCATTCGCAAATTTCAAACCTTTTGTGATCGATGAATCACAGTACATCCTTCTATCTTCAGGGTGAACCATGTGCCAGAACATAGGTGAACTCTTCATAGGCTCACTCTTGTTGTGTAACCACAGAATATAAAGAAGCTGAAACAGGGAGCTTGAGGAAAGCATGTTTTTCTGCATTGACGACTTGGAATGAAACCTGAGGAGTCCTTTACCGTTAAAAACGGTAGGCATCTTTGTTATTTTTCTTATCGATACAAACATGTATTCTTAAGTCGATGCCCATTGCCTTCCTGACATAAGAGTTCCTGTTCATGACTTTAACACTCCAGTTCCGAAAGCTTCGAGTCTTTTGTCTACTCGGCGTTGCATTCTTTGTTCTTTCTTCAGGTTCACTACGAGCCGATCCTATTCGGAGAGGACCCAAACCGCTCAAGCCTGCTGCACATGGCATTGGGCAATTGGTCAGAGCGTTTTCATTTTCAGATATCAATGGCAAACAGTATGCCCTTCATTCTCAACAAAACGAGCAATTCACCGCTTTTTGCTTTACAAGTACGTCCTGTCCCTTGAGTCGAAAATATTTACCAACCCTAGCCAAACTTTCCCAGGAAGCTCCTGCAGGTGTTCGGTATGTACTCATAAATCCGATTCAATCTGACAATAAAGAGAACATGCGAACCGCTGCTCAACAAGCACGCAATGCAATCTATGTTCATGATACTGACGGAAAACTATCGCAGTATCTTCATGCTCAAACAACAACTGATGTTATTGTCGTTGATGCCCATCGAACTGTTGTCTACCACGGTGCCATTGATGACCAGTACGGCTTTGGATACTCCCGGGCACAACCAAAACAAGACTTTCTACAAAATGCCATACAGTCTTTACTCGAGGGGCAGCAGCCCTCAATCGCAGCGACAGATGCACCGGGATGTGATCTCAATTATGAAGTCGTAATGCATCCAGAAGGATTAACTACCTATTACGGAGAAATCTCCAGAATCTTGCAGAGAAATTGTATTGAGTGCCATCGAAACGGTGGCATTGGACCATTTTCGTTAGACACCTATGAAGACGTTGTCGCACACGCTGGCATGATTCAAACTGTAGTGACCAACAAAACCATGCCTCCTTGGTTTGCCAAAGAGTCAAAATCGAGCAAGACACAAGCTGCCAACCACCGACTCATTTGGAAAAATGATCGATCGCTTAGCGCAGATGATCGGAATGACCTTCTTGCGTGGGTTCAGAGTGATCATCCACGGGGAAATCTAGCAGATGCTCCGAAGCATATTGTGTTTTCAGAGAATTGGCAGATTGGAAAACCCGATAGAGTCTGGGAATTTTCCAAGCCAATACCCGTTCAAGCAACAGGGGTCATGCCTTATCAATACATAACTATTGATACACACCTGGATGAATCAAAATGGGTACAAGGGATTGAAATCCAACCCGGTAGTCCTGAAGTCGTGCATCATGTCATCATCACTCTTCAGACACCCGGCCAACAAAACCAAAGTCCGGATGAGCGAGAAGAAGATGGCCTTTGGGCTGGTTATGTACCTGGTCAGTCTGTCTGGGAATATCCTCAGGGCTTCGCCCGTCACCTTCCAAAAGGATCTCGTCTGATTTTCCAGATGCACTACACGCCAAATGGTATCGCGACGACTGACCAGACACGAATCGGAGTTGTCTATGCTGATGAAGTTCCTGAGCACGAAGTACGCGTCAAAGGCCTTTCAAATCATCGTATACGTATCCCTCCTGGTGCCAATCACCATCGAGAAGAGGCCTCATTGCGGCTGCCCGTCGATGCAACATTGCTTGGATTTCTTCCTCACATGCATTTACGTGGAAGCGCTTGTCGGTATGAAGTGATCGATACCGCAGGTAATCGAGAGGTGCTTTTAGACATACCTAACTATGATTTTAATTGGCAACTGCTTTACAGGTACGCCGAACCAAGGACATTCGATAAAGGCGATACCATTAATTTTACGGCATGGTTTGATAACTCGGCAGAAAATCCCGCCAACCCGGATCCAACACAAACTGTTCAGTGGGGACAGCAGACATTTGATGAAATGTTGCTTGGATATGTTGAATATTATCTTCCCGGGGTTCCACCTGGAACACCTTTGACAGGCACGGCACGTTCACAGAAACGCAAAGAAAATCTGCCACTACGGGATAAAAAGAATTTTAAGGCTATCTTCTTACGACTTGATCAAGATGGTGATCATGCCTTGCATAAAGAAGAGCTGCCAGTGCGACTACAAAGCCGCTTTGAAGACTCTGATTCTAATCGTGATGGTTTTCTCTCATCTGATGAGGTGCAATCATTTCAAAAACAATGATTGCACCCAGTGAGAAGCACTGTTCTGGTTGTGAAATCTTTATTTTCAGATCGTACGACACTGACCTTCGTGATACGATTTAAAAATTAACTGCTCAGTTTATTTTTCTAGTGAATTCAATCCTGGAGCCCTCCCAATGCCACTCAGAAATAGACTTCTTCTATCCGTCATTTTTCTTATTATGTCTATGCCACTTGCATTGCCTGCAGAATCTTCAAGTGACGCATGGGTCACCATGTTTAATGGGCAGGATCTTTCCGGCTGGAAAGCAAATCCTGAAAATCCAAATTCATTTCATGTCATGAATGGAGCCCTTGTTGTCGACGGGCCGCGCTGTCATCTTTTCTGGGTTGGTGATCCAGAAAACTCCAAGGATGAGCAACTCACAAATTTTCACTGGCATGCGAAGGTCAAAACAATGCCAAAAGCAAATGGCGGACTCTACTTTCATACACAATATGAGGACTCTGGTTGGCCTTCTGCTGGCTATGAGTGCCAAGTCAACCAGACCCATAAAGATAGAAAAAAAACAGGTGGACTCTACGCTGTTGTCGATGTTCTCGATACATCATCAGTGAAAGATGGCGAGTGGTACGACTACGATATTATCGTTGAAGGAAAACATATCGTTCTCAAAATTAATGGTGAAATTACAACCGACTGGACGGAGCCAGACGATTGGCAACCACCAAAAAACATGGAGGGCAGAAAGCTTTCACAAGGAACTTTTGCAATACAAGCTCACGATCCAGAAAGCGTAGTCTTTTATAAAGATCTCCGCTTCAAGCGGCTTCCATAAGAAGTTTCTATTCTACTCATAAATTGGGCAAAATGTATTGAACGCCTGTTCACAAAAATCACCAGGATCATTAAATCTTCGACCTTCATCAAGTTTGCTGACTGCCAGCATCTGATCAGCAGAAAGCGAAAAATCAAAAACCGAAATATTTTCTAACAGTCGATTCGGTTGGGATGTTTTGGGAATAACAGCTGTTCCTCGTTGGACTCCCCAGCGAAGCAATACTTGTGCTGGCGTTCGTGTTACTGCTGCAGCAATATCGAGAATCACTTGGTGCTTTAATAGACTTTCTTTTTCTGTTGCCATGGCAAGCGGAACATACGAAGGTGCTCCAAGTGGGGAAAACGCTGTCACAGCAATACCTTCTTCATGACAAAACCGAACAAGTTTTTCTTGAGTGAGCATTGGGTGCAACTCAATTTGTAAACTTGAGGGCTGAATTCTTGCTCCAGCCTGCAAGTTACGGAGCAGCGAGGTTCCAAAGTTGCAGACGCCGATAGTCCGCACAAGCCCGGCATCAACAAGTTCTTCCATTGCACCCCACGTCTCGGCTATTGGTACCTTGATCGAATGCATAGAAGGGCTTTGTGCATCAGGCTCAAAAAACCATCCTGGAGGGTATCGCTTTTCTGGTGCAACGTATTCTAAAGCAATCGGGAAATGAATGAGATAACTATCGAGATAATCCAGTCGAAGATCTCTCAACGTTCTCTCGAGTGCCGGACGTACATATCGAGGCTCATGAAACGTATTCCAGAGTTTTGAAGTAACCCATAAATCTTTGCGGTGACAAGAACTTGTTGCAAGGGCATGCTGAAGACCTTCCCCTACCTCGCATTCATTTCCATAATCACATGCACTGTCAAGGTGGCGGTACCCTACCCGAATCGCCTCATGAACAAGTTCACCAAGATTTTCGGAGCCCACCTTCCACAGACCAAGCCCAACGGAAGGCATCTGCGTATCAGCCACTTCACCAGGACCACGTACATCCATCATTGCTTTCGACATTTCTTTTTATTCCAAGAAGACACTTCTGATCTCACGCCACAAAAAACAGTTGCCTCACTAAATAAAAGTGATGCTCCCTATACTTTTGTTTAAATTTTGCAACGCATAAAGTACTATCTTACAAAATGTATACGCACTGCTATAACAGAAAAAAATTGGTAGCACACAACCGTTGACTAAAAGCTTTTATGATTATTATCTTGATGGGTGTTTCAGGATGCGGCAAGACGACAGTGGGTAAGAAACTGGCTGGGCAACTTGGCTGGATATTTCAAGAAGGGGATGCTCTTCATTCCGAAAAAAATATTGAGAAAATGTCAAGTGGGACACCACTAAGTGATATCGATCGTAAACCGTGGCTACATAGTATTTCTCAATGGATTGATTCTCATTGTCGATCTGACACAAACGGTGTCATCAGCTGCTCTGCATTAAAAAAATCATACCGTCTTAAAATAACCACGAACAAAGACAATATACATCTCGTCTACTTGCGGGGCACCAAAGAACTCCTGCTGAAACGATTGACTCAGCGAACAGATCATTTCATGCCACCAGATCTTCTTACGAGTCAGCTTCACATACTAGAAGAACCCGGTGCTGATGAGAATGTTCTTGTGCTCGCCATCGATCGATTACCAGGGGATATTGTCAGCAGCATTCGTGATTCCCTTGGCTTGCATTGAAAAGGTGACACTTCTTGTGACCAAAGACGTTCGTTGTTCCGGGTCACTAACTATGCATTCGTGGCAGTTCGTCACCCTCAGAAATAATCTCTGCCTCTTGCAAGGCAAGCCAATGGAGTCTTTCATGAACAGTTGACTCAGTAGCTAAATCACATGCAAGCCGAACATATGTTGCATGATGTCTCGCTTCAGACTCGAACAGCCCGCCATAAAACCTTTGAAGCTCCTCGTCCTTGACATAGTCCCTGAGCAATGAGAATCGCTCACAACTACGGGCTTCGATCAACCCGGCAACAAGCAGGCGATCAACTGCTCTCTCTGGTTCATTCTTGCGAATAAGTTTGTGGAGTCGTGGGCCATAATGACTTGGTGATAGCTTTCGAAATTGAATTCCCCGATGATCCAATAAATCAAGTACCATCTGAAAATGCTCAAGCTCCTCATTTACTATTTCGGCCATGGCTCGAGAGATTTTTGTACTATCGACGTATGCAAAGAGAAGATTCATTGCGACACCCGCAGCCTTCTTTTCGCAATGCGCGTGGTCGATCAGAATCTCATTCAGATTTTCATCGACCTGCAAAAACCAGCGACTAGGAGTCGCCATTTGTAAGTTGAGCATAACCATATGTCGACACCTTTAGCACGTATCAGATGTAATAATATATATTAGAAAAAAGAATTCGCTGGCGTGGACCTCACTTGATCACTTTCCATGCTCCAAATGATTGAAATACAAAATGATTAGTTTTGATGGACCACATAATTCTTCGCGGGTGCAACAAGACCGCAATCTTCTCGGTGAATCACTTATTCCGTGCTCGACTGAACCACTCACAGGATTTTTCCGAGATGGCCTTTGTCGCACATGTTCTGATGATACCGGTTCCCATACAGTGTGTGCTGTAATGACTGAAGCCTTTTTACAATTCACTGTGACAGCCGGAAACGACCTCGTAACACCACGACCCGAATTTAATTTCCCGGGACTTGTACCAGGAGATCGGTGGTGCATTTGTGCAGCTCGGTGGCTTGAGGCTATGAGAGCCGGATACGGGCCACCGGTTGTTCTTGAGGCAACGAGTGAAAAAGCACTGGAAGTAATCCCGTTTGAACTACTCCAACAACACTCGTTTAAATAAACCGTATTCAATCAGTAGTTGTAGTAGTCGATAGAAAGAACTTGTGTGCTGCAACTCGCTCCGAGCGACTCCCTACAAACGAAACTTCATCGCCAATTTGTAGTTTTAAATCTGGGCCAGGATTTCGTATTTGCTGATTATTGCGCTGAATGGCAATAATTGTTACACCCGTAGTCGCTCGAACATCCAATGCACCAATTGTTCGTCCCACGACGACGCTACGTTGTGATATTCGGCAACGTCCTAATTGATCATGGAGGTCAGGTCCCTCGACTGGCTGAATTGTCCGTCTTCGCACACCATTTCGCAAAAATCCATAGTTTTCAAGGCGAAGCTGGTCAACAAGGTCATCAATTTTCTCTTCTGGAACATCGTAAATACTCAGTACCCGCTCGAAGAGTGACAGTGCCGTTTCAAACTCTGCAGGTACAACAACATCGGCTCCCAAAAGTCGTAATTCATCAACTTCTGAGAGATATTCTGTCCGAACGAATATTTCAAGCGCTGGAACAAGATCCCGTGCAACTCGTACGCTGCGGCGTGCGCTTGCTGGATCAGATATTGCTACTACCAAAGCTCTTGCCCGAAAAATTCCTGCATGCTCTAAAATAGGTTGTCGGGTACAGTCACCGTAGCGAATATCTATACCCAGCGCTGCCTCTTTGCGCACGGTTTCCGGATTGAGTTCCAGTATGACATGCGGGACGCCAAACTCTGCTAAAGCAGTTGCTAAACTACGACCATTGATACCAAATCCTGCGATGATTACGTGATCTGACAGACTTATGTCATCTTCTGGTGGTGAAGCATGAAACATTCCGCCAAACCATGGACTCTGACCAAGCAAGTCACACAGGTTCGGCATCAAGGTTGTAAGAAGTGGCGTAGCAGCCATCGTTATGACAGCAGCTGCAAGAAACGTCTGGTAGTCCTCCCCTGTTAACAAACCGACGTCGGCTCCCCGCGACCCAAGCACGAAGGAAAATTCTCCTACTTGCGCTATAATACCACCCGCAATGAGGCTCGTTCTTACAGGAAATCCAGAAATTATTGATGGTATCGCAGTGGCAAAAATCTTGAGTAGTACAATCACAAGTACCACAAGAGATACAAGTCCAAGGTGAGAAAAAACGAACGATATATCCAGCAGCATTCCCACAGAAACGAAAAATAGACTGGCAAGGGTATCGCGAAAGGGAAGTACTTCTGCAAAAGCTTGATGGCCGTACTCACTCTCCGAAAGTGCTAATCCTGCAATAAAAGCGCCAATGGCAAGTGATAGGCCCGCCGCTGCGGTAATCGCGGCTGTGCCTAAACAAATCAGTACAAGAGTTATAAGAAATAGTTCTCGGTTCCGTAGCCGCACGACTTCGTGCAAGACTTTTGGAATGATCTTTCGACCAGCGATTAGCACACCAGCCACGATTGAGAATCCAGCAAGAACTGCTACGAATGGATTCTCAAAAAGTGGTGGAGGACTCGGGTGTGACGAAGCATGACTATTTGCTTCTGCACTGACACCAGCCGAAGCAGCTAACAAAGGAACCGCCAGCATTGCAACGATTACAAATAAATCCTGAAACAACAGGACTGACATCGAGATACGTCCTGCCTGAGTACCAGATTGGCTTCGATCCGCTAAGAGTTTGAGTACTATTGCGGTACTCGACATAGCAATGAGGAGTCCTGCAAAAATGGCTTGCGGCAGAGTCCCCACATGCCAACGACAGGCTGCTGCAATTAAGAGCGTTGTGCCCGCAATCTGCGGAAGCCCAACACGTATCATGAGTGGCAGCATCGCAAGGAGTCGTGAAATAGATATTTCTAGTCCAACAGAAAACAGAAGTACAACAACACCAATTTCTGCAAGGAGTTCAACACTCTCCAAATCATCAATGAGAGATAATCCGTATGGACCGACTACCAATCCTGAAACAAGAAGACCAATGACACTCGGTATTTGGGCTCGCCCAAAAAGAAAAACCACGACTGCTGTTACAGCAAAAACAACAAGGAGATCAGAGAGAAACATTATGCAACTAGGAGAGGAGGGTAGCGGGGGCAATTTTAGTCTTACCAGAAAATGCCGAAAAATGACCCAAAATCCTTATGCTGCTACGCAAGGAAATCACACTAGGGCGAGCACGTTATCTTCTGGTAAAGTCTGAACGGTACCGAAAAATTTGATAGTTTACACCGAAAGCATGGTACATGTGGCTACCACACAATGTCATTGGGCGCAGCCTCTCATCCGAAGATTTTGTTTTGTCATTACAGTCCTATTTCCCTTTGGGCAAGCAGTTTGTGCTTGTGCAAATGACGCTGAGACATTGAGAGTCGAAACAGAAGTCTTTGCAGATCGTAAAGACGAACCGATTGCTCGTAGCCTGACACTTTTTTCATCTAAAGTTGCATGGGATTTTCTTGACACTGCAGTTTTGGAAAAAGATGGTTCAGACTCCAAATCAATTCATTCAGAGGCTTTTGATGGTGAGATAATCCTTCATGACCCAACTCGTGAAAGAGTATTATTGATTGATCCACTTCGGAAGGTAAAGACATCTGTAGATACAATTCAACTCGAGCGTTTACGTATTTCACTTTCGAAATGGGCTCGCACCTCAGACGATAAATTGATTTGCTGGGCTGGCGGACCGCATTTTGAGAATAGTGTCCATGAGTCTGTCGATACGATTGAACTCGTGGGACCGAGAGTACAGTATCGTATTGAAGTCACAGATGCTCCTACACAAAAAATTGCTGATCAATACCGGCAATTTGCAGACACAGCAATTCTTGTTCGTGCGCTTCTCCATCCTGGTGGTATCCCACCTTTTCCAAGACTGGAACTTAATAAGCGGATTGCATCCGAAGCGAAACTTCCAACATCTGTAACTCTTCAGATCGACTCTCGAAGCAGTCTTATTACGTCTGGACTTTCTTCAGTAATGCAACGTCATTTACATTCGACTCATCGAATTCATCCGGGCCTTCGGGCTGATGATATCCAACGTATCGCCAATGCTGAAGCCTGTATGGCAATCGCTGAAGAAGTGAGTCTCGCTGCATATACGGAAACTGAATATACGGAAACTGAAAAAAAATAGTTTTTATCTCATTGCGTAAGCCAACAACTCACAAACAAATTTCTTAAAAAGATTTTGTGCTTTTGTTGCACTCTCGGTGCAGCCGGAATGATCCGTATGACTGCATGATAAATCGTTAAGGCCAAGAAATCTTAAGTATCCGGCCGATATTCCCTTTGGCTCCTATCTTTCCCAGATCTTTGAATGATCCAAGTCGTGGTGCCGTCTACCCGCTAAGATCATATGAAGTCTGCATAGTCACTAGCTCTATTCATTTCACAAATTTATCTCACAAAAATGGAGGCTTTTATGCTGGTATTGTCCCGAAAGCAAAATGAGCGCATTCGAGTTGGAGAATCGGTTGTTGTAACAGTAGTACGAGTAAACGGTGGTAAAGTCCGGATAGGTATTGAAGCTCCTTCAGAAATGCGGGTTCTACGAGACGAACTGGAAATTGATGCACTTGGGGAAGTCGTTCTTGAAGATGATGGTGTTCTACCAATCTCAAGATTATGCAAACTTGCCGGGTAAGCAGTTGGGGTAGCCGTTTTGGAAGATGCTGTAACGAAAAAAAATTTGGGACTACCAGAAGATAAAAAAGCAAATACGTCTTCTCACGTCGTCATGAGGTACTTTCAGGCATATCGCCTGATACTTTTTGTAAGCATGTTCGGCTGCGTCATAATTGTTTTCGTTATAAGCATGGCCTTTGTGCCACCTCAATTTTATCAGTCGATTGTGAATATTGAATCAAACGATCAATCAGTCGCCGGACGTTTTGTAACACAGGTAGCTTCTGTCACAAATCAGTTGAGGCAAGAAAAGAAATGGGGTATCAGCGTGCGTGAAGATGAAATCAATGCATGGTTGGGGCACGATCTGCCTCGCAATCACCCAGAACTACTACAAACCAACCTATGGGGCCGACTATCGCGTCCGCGTATCAAACTCGAGCCCCAGTTGGTTCGTATTGGAATAGAAGTTTCTACATGGGGAGTGACAGCCATAGCATGGGCTGACGTTGAAGTAAAGCTGAAGTCATCTAATCAGTTTACGCTAACCGTTCGCCGGGCTGGCGTAGGCCAACTTCCACTTCCTCGGAATGCCATTCTCGAAGAGTGTAGCAAGACTCTAAAGACAGCAGGATTGCACACGGAAATGCAAAGATTTCGTGACCGTACTCTTCTCTTAGCAACAGTTCCTGAGCGGCTTGCTCATTCGGATTCACTTAATCCAAAGGACCCCGAATCACGTCATTGGCAAGTTGATTCTCTAAGAATTGACCGTGGATCTGTCACGGTTGCCGGAAGAAGTCACACGACTAAAAAGTCTTATGAATTTTCTGACATACTTCCATAAATGCCTGCTTAGGGTCCTTACAAAGAAATCAGGCTGTGCAATATTCTCAACATCTCTTTACAACTAACACCATATGTTCCCTTCATTGATGAGTAAAGCGTCTTCATACTTCATTCTTCGTTTTAATCAATGAATGGTCCATTGTGACAATTATTCGAAGTCATCACACTACATTCTCGCCAGAAAAAATGAGTAAAAAAAAGAAAAACCCGGTCCTTCATAATACACCTAATGAGCATACTCCTTGGAGTGAGACTCATGGCAACGTGTGCGATAACCTACCGAACACCATTCTTGGAGATGATATCGCACTCGTCACTGAAAACATGGAGGCAATCCTTCGTTCACCCAGCTACAGACTAGCGCAAGATGACCATGCACTACTTGAGCGAACTGAAATGCGTGGCGTCCGGATGTTACTGGAACTTGGAAAACCAGAGCTTGCTTTTCAAGAAGATAATATTGAGTCAACTGTCATTGTGTTCGGAGGCACACAAATTATCGAAAGAAATGCATCGGAACGACGACTCTCTGAAGCTCGTCGTAATCAAACGATAGATGCTGAAAATCCAAGGCTTATCCGTGAGGTTCAACGCAATGAACGATTAGTCGAATTATCTCATTTTTATGATGATGCAAGGCAGTTTGCTCGACTTGTTTCCATCGACAATCAATGTGATGAAAAGCGATCATATGTCGTTGTCACTGGGGGAGGCCCCGGCATTATGGAGGCCGCAAACCGAGGTGCTTTTGATGTTGGATGCAAATCAATAGGGTTGAACATCAAATTGCCAGGAGAACAACAACCAAATCCGTTTATAACACCAGAACTTTGCTTTCAATTTAAATATTTTGCTCTACGAAAATTTCATTTTATTCTTCGGTCCATAGGTGCTGTGCTCTTTCCAGGTGGATTCGGAACACTCGATGAGATGTTTCAAACCCTCACACTGAGACAAACGCACAGAATGCAACCTATCCCAATAATTTTATTCGGGCGTGATTACTGGTCTAAAGTTATCGATTTTGACTTTCTCGCTGACTCTGGCGTCATCTCTCACGAACACCTTGATCTTTTTCAATATGCGGACACGCCAGAAAGTGCGTGGGAGAAAATACTTCAGTTCAATCAAAATTTGGCAGACTCATCGTCTCCTACGAACAGCCATGCCTAACTGATAATCCTCCCCTCATAAACAGCAGGACGATAAAGAAATCAAATACGTGGGATTCGAAGGCAAAACAAACTTCCCTCGTTCAACTGACTATCAACTGAAATAGTTCCTCCATGAGCCTGGACAATATGCTTCACGATTGACAAGCCAAGTCCGGTACCACCTGCCTGCCTACTTCGACCTTTATCGACCCGATAAAACCGTTCAAAGAGTCGAGACAAGTGCTCCGGATGGATACCACAACCACGATCAGCAACACTAATTATCAGTTCTTCTTTATTTCCAGCAGGAATTCTTTTTAGACTTGCACAAATTAATATTGGTTCATGTGTGCCGCTGTACTTAATTGCATTTTCAATTAAGTTGACAACTGCTTGTTCCATAAGAGGCGCATTGACATCGGCAATCAGATTCCTATCGCAATCGATATTCATCTCAATTTCCTGCTCCGCTGCGCGAGGCAGACAGTCTGAACAAGCGGTTGCCAAAAGATCTGCTATTCGTGTCGGCTTTAAAGGGAGCGCACCAGAACCTTCACTTTGTTCGATTCGTGATAGAGTAAGCAAATCCTCGATGATTGCTTCAAGTCGGTCGGCTTGTTTCGCAACGATAGATAAGAATCGTATGTTGTCATCTGGCTCATTTATTGCTCCATCGAGAAGCGTCTCTACAAATCCCTTTATTGTTGCAATGGGTGTCTTTAACTCATGAGATACATTTGCCACAAAATCTTGCCGAACAATTTCTAAACGCTCTAATTCAGTAACATCATTTAAAACAATTACAGCTCCACCCTCTCCAGAAGGATCTCGAAGTGCTGTTCCATGAGCACGCATTGTTCTTTTCGGAGGACCCGGTAAGTCAAAGTCATCCTCAATCGGCTCACGACAATCAATTGCTCGTAAAACAAAGTGCCGAATCGCTGGGTTTCGCACCACAGTCTGAAGAGGTTGCCGAAGAGCAACTTCAATATCGATATTTAAGAGCCTCGCTGCTGCTTGATTGAGACCGACGATCCGCTGCCGAATATCAACTGCAAGCACGCCTTCCATCATGCTATCGAGTACTGCCTCTTGTTCAGTATCTCGTCGCCCAAGAGTCAAACCACGCTCTACAAGTTTTTCTTTCAATCTGCTCGTTGCTTCAGCAATTGCCGCTAATTCTACTACCTCCGGCTTTAATATTCGCTCTGTTCCATCACCACTTGCAACACGCTGAACCGCACGGGCAAGATCGTGGACTGGTTTTGCAACCCAAAGAGCAATGAACCATCCTATGATCAACGCAAAACCACCAAGAGAGCAATAGCCAATGAACAGTTGCTTTAATGAATCTGACAGTATCTGATCCGTTTTTTGCATTTCCACTGAGAGACAAAGAGCTCCTAAAGGAATATCCCTGGGAGAAAACGGGACCGCTACTACGAAGAGACGGCTGTTGCTATCAATATTAAAGCTACTTGTCTTTGCAATTCTCCCAGATTTTGTCGCACTCAGAAGCTGGGACAGACCAGGAAAACTGTCTATGGATTCATCCGTCGGTGGCTTTGTAAAGAATTTTGTATCTATACGACTCCCTTGGAAATCGACGATCTCAAATTTCTGTTCTTTTGAAAGCAGGGTTTTATGAGCCAGTTGAGCATAAAGATCTTGTCCTGCGAAATCAGTAACATTTTCAAGAACGTCTGCCAACCCGATGGCAGTTGCCGTCATTCTCTCAAACTCGGCTTCGTCTGTCACCGAGGCCATGCGTACAGTCGCCAACCAATAGCATCCGACTAACACCGTGACTAATGCCACCGCGTACGTTACAAAAAAATGTCTTGCGAGCCGAGGTTTGGGCATAACATTACAATGGGTTTAAAAATTTATGCTCGGAACCGATACCCTACGCCCCGGACAGTTTCAATATTACTACCAAACACACCAAGTTTCTTACGCAAACCCGCTACTTGGACATCAACCGATCGTTCCGTGACAGGATAATCCTCACCCTTTACTGCATCAACAATTTGACTTCTTGTGT
>JABAAH010000053.1 GCA_014238855.1 Planctomycetota bacterium | reverse complement strand
GCTGGTAACCCAGGAATCTCTGCCTTACAAGCTCAGTGGGCTCACGACAATTTCGTTCGATTAGCGGAAACAATGGGAGCGATCCCCACATATCTTCCAGAGGTCGATTTTCAGGAACGGATGTGGGAGCCTGAACAACTGCTCTCGGCAATAGAGCAAACGGTTGGCTTTGCACTTCAATTCCCAAACACCATCCCTAACGAATACGGTATTCCAACGAGCCGAGGTGTGATTAGTCACCGTGCAGTTCAGGCGCTGTATCAAGCCTGGCGATTGTCTCAGTTGCGAGCTTTTACTGGAGGAGAGAAGACTGTTGAAATTGGTGCTGGCCTTGGTCGTACGGCTTTGTTTTCCAGCCTCTTTGGGCTCAATGACTATACGATTGTTGACCTGCCAATGGCTAATGTTGCCCAGGCATACTTTCTTGGCCGTGCATTAGGTGAGGATCGAGTCGTGCTTCACGGAGAGTCTGATGGCAACGGCCCACAGATACGAATTGAAAACCCCGTGTGGTTCCATGCTTCAAAAGACCGGTATGATATAGCGATAAATAATGACTCAATGGTAGAGATTGGTGTTGAAGCAGTTGAGGCTTATTGGCAACAACTGGCTAACCGAAGCGGGGTTTTTATTTCGATGAACCATGAAGCGCAGTCGTTTCGTATTGCCGACATCTCAAACCGCCTCGGGCATGATGTGCCGATGCTTCGGTCACTGCATCCGCTTCGTAAAGGCTATGTCGAGGAAATCTTTTTTTTCAATATGCTGTGAGATGTTAGAGGCTGCGATCAGGATCATTTTCTTCAGAAAATTTCAGGGGCAACAATAGACAATAGATAAAAGACTCATGGTGTGCTCTGCATATATGGACACGTGCCAGGAGATTGAAATTCAGAGCAATAGTGAAGCAACTTGTTCCCTTCGGTTTTACGCGTTCTTCGTAGCACGGATGGTACAGGGAATCGTTTTTATAGGGCAGGATTCTGTCTATGTCGAAGTGGTGAAATAATTGATTCTGCCGCGTTCACAATCAATTGTTTTTCGCGTGTGGTGGCGTGTGCAGGCGTGTGCAGGGAAGCAGGCTGGCAGCCTACTTTCATTTGAATGAAAGGCGTCGATAGTGATGCGTTGAATCTCTATGCAGTCACGAGCATGAGTGTGCGACCATCAGGAATAAATATTATTCTGCAAGGAATTGTATTTCATGCTCAGTAAACCAATAGAATCTTCCGTTAGCAATGAGTGACGGCGTATTTCTTCCATGAATGCCATGACTCCGGTCTTTAGTGAGTTCGGCAGATTTTCGGGTTTTTTGAAAAAAATGGTGAGCCAACGTATGAAAAGGATGTGACTGAATCCTTGATAATCCAAATACGTTTTTTGGGTGGAAAACCCAGCTAGCTCTAGTGAGCGGCTGAGGCTTTGCGAAATGGTCTTGAATGGCAATAGAAATCGTAGAAAAGGTATGAGGCAATGAATAATTCACCTTGCCGGTGAGGACTCTTTTCGACACTATTCCACTTTTGAAAAGACAGGAACACGAGGAGGCTGAATAACTAGGTTTAAAAACCCCACAGTGTTGCCTTGGATATTGTCATGCAACAGGTTTATGAAGATACAAATCAAGTGAATGCATCACACCATAAGGTGGCAATTATTGGTACGGGCTTTGCCGGTCTTTGTATGGCTATTCGTTTAAAGCAACAGGGCGAAGAGGATTTCGTTCTGTATGAGAAAGCTGAGACTCTTGGTGGAACATGGCGAGATAATACGTACCCGGGATGCGGGTGTGACGTTCCTTCTCACCTGTATTCACTTTCATTCGAACGTAATCCAAACTGGTCCACAAAATTCGCCAGTCAGAGCGAAATACTGCAGTATCTCTATCGACTGACTGAAAAATATCGAGTGGAGCAAAAAATAAAGTTTCGTACGGAAATCACTGCGATGATTTGGGACGCTACGAGTAGCCGCTGGCATTTGACGACTGCGGCCGGAAAGCGACATACAGCAACGGTCGTTATTTCTGCAATGGGAGGGCTACACGTGCCTTCCACTGCCAATATCTCTGGACACAAAGATTTCTCAGGCTCTTCTTTTCACTCGTCTCAGTGGCGGCATGATGTGGATCTCAAAGATAAGCGAGTGGCCGTTATCGGTACTGGAGCGAGTGCAATCCAGTTCATACCGGAAATTGCATCTCGCGTTGCAGACTTGACAATATTCCAACGTACTCCGCCATGGGTTTTACCAAGAAACAATCGAGATACTTCAGCCTTCGAACGTCTGGCTATGTATTGGCTTCCGTGGTTCCAGCAGGCGTGTCGCTTGAGGCATTATCTGTCTGCCGAGGCGGTTGCGATTGGTCTTACAGTAAAGCCGAAGCTTATGGGCCGGGGTCAGAAGCAATCCAATAATTTTCTTTGTGACCAGGTGCATAATGAAAGCCTTCGCAAGAAACTTACTCCGCAGTACACGATGGGCTGTAATCGAATACTGTTGTCTGATGATTTCTATGCCACGTTGAATCAGCCGAATGTCACGTTAGTAAATGACACTATTAAGGAAATTACACAAAATGGTCTTCGTGACGCTACGAACAATCATTGGCCGGCGGATGTTATTATCTTTGCTACAGGATTCAAGCCATTCAATCCAACGCACACAATTCACATTCAGGGGCGAGGAGGGCGTGTTCTTGCTGAGGAATGGAGTGATAAACCAGTAGCCTTTAAGGGAGTGTGTGTCGCGGGGTACCCAAATTTTTTCATGCTGATGGGACCGAATACAGGGCTTGGTCACAACTCGGTTCTTCTCATGATTGAGACACAGGTGAAGTATATTCTTCAGTGCCTCAAGTGGCTCGCCCCGCATCGGGGTCGTCCTCTGATGGATGCAATTGAAGTACGAGAAGATGTGCAGAAAACCTATAACGATCGTTTGCAGCAGCGGTTTGATAAAAGCGTCTGGCGGTCGGATGGAAGTGTTTATCAGTTGCCCTGTAAGAGTTGGTATAAGACAAAAGATGATAAAGTCTTTGCCCTGTGGCCAAGTTTTGTGAGTTCGTACAGGTGGGCAATGCGTCGTGCAGATATCAGGAAATTCTCAGATGACTCCTCTGCCGCTGGTTGAATTGCGGATGTCACCACCGGCCAGAGCAAGCCACGAAAATCTGCCTGATGCATGTGCTTTCCCCATCATCCTCTACGACATGATGATGGTGTGTGTTGTGTAATTCAGGAAAGTGTTTCAAAAATTAGCGATGGTGCATGGTCTTGAAAGTGGCAGTCAGTTCTAGAAATAGCGGTCAGCAAATTTGTGGATAGCTTGAATGACATAGTCCACATCATCATCGCTTAATCTGGGATGTAACGGAATGGACAGTGCATCTTGATTCAGTTTTTCGCTGTGTGGTAATCGCTTGGAAGTCTGGCCGTAAAGTGGATTCATGTGAAGTGGGTGATATCGAAGGGTCGTGTAGATATCTGCATCAAAAAGTGCTTTTGCAAGGGAATTACGTTTGGGAGTCTGGATGCAATATGTAAAGAGCCCATGCGTGTCACCTGGTAAAGATTTCTTTGGTAGACAAATCTGAGGGATGTCCGCAAGCCCTTCGTCGTAGGCAGTCCAAATTTGTTGCCGTCGGTCCTGCAGTTCTGCGAGTCGTCGTAGCTGGACGGTTGCGATTGCTGCTGCGAGATTTGTTGGCAGCATTTTAATAAACGCCTCACGTATCTCGTATTCCCACCAGGTATTCTGGCCCTCAGTGCCTGTTGCGGTTTCAAATCCTGACTTGCCAATTCCGCAATATCGAAGCCAGCGTGCACGCTCGATATGTTCTTCACGCTGAGCCGTGACCGCCCCAGCCTCACCAGCTGTGAGATTCTTAATTGCATCAAAACTATAAATCCCAACGTCTCCAATACCACCGCATGATTTTCCGTTATGTGTGGCAGAGACTGCATGGGCAGCGTCTTCAATAACGGGATATCCAAGGTCAAGGATGGGCTGCATATTAACCGGGAGCCCTGCATAATGAACGACCATGATTGCTTTGGTTCGGGGGCTGATGCACGGTTCAATATCTTCACGACGGACATTCATTGTTGTCGGATCAACGTCACAGAAAATAGGCCGATGCCCTGCAAGTAAGACTGCCTGAGCGCATGAGACCCAAGTGAAAGAGGGGATGATAATTTCATCATCAGGTGCCAGGTTGAGCAGTCGGACAGCCATGTACAGAGCATTTGATCCGCTGTCGACCATCAAGCAGTTGGCAAGATTGAAATACGAAGTGAATGCTTTTTCAAAGTCATCTACTTTTTTTCCAAAGCCCACCCACTGAGACTGAAGGCATTCAACGGCAGCTTCAATTTCTTGATCACCAATGTCCGAGCCAAAGACTGAAATCATGAGTGTGTTATGAGGTTTGTAGATGCAAATTAAAGAGTTTGATACTGCATGATAACGTGGTCTTGTCCCGTTTCGATAACAGAGAACAGATTCTCTTTATACCAGTCATGTGCAGGATTGTTTGCGAGAACTTTCAATTGTACAGGTACAGTTTTTCGTTGTAATGCGAACTCAACGATTTGATGCAAGGCAGCCCCCATACACCCGCGCGATCGGGGCTTATTCACCCCTCGTATCACGTTGTAAATATCCCAATGGTCGTCAAGAAGTCGAATGCCAATACACCCTATGGGTAGTGTTTCAACAAGAACCATGAAAAGATGATCTTCGGCCCGAGTAAGGTAGTTGGTGAACCACTGTCGTTGCTGTGCAGGGCTAATTTTTTCACGATAGAAAAAACGCTGAGAATGAGCATTCTTCCATGTGCGAAGAGTTTCCTGGTCATCTTCGACAGCTTCACGAAGTGAATAGCTGGGCTTTGAAAAGTACATATTCGTATCTTGATCGTTGTGAATCATGATCTTCATTACGAACTTGATGTAAAGAACTGGTCACGATTTGTTTGAGAATAGTCTGTATGATCGAATACATTCAGCAGGCTTAAGTGACGGTGGCGAACTCTGGCAGTGACAGCTGGTCGAAAACCTTGCTTGCGAAAGCATTCGGCGAGTGGGGTGTCCAGCTGAAATCCATGCTCACGAATGATGTCTGTTCGAAGCATCATGAGTCGCCCTGGTGGATTGCCAATTGGGCAGGGTGGTTCAGTCGGAAATGAATCGCGGGATTCATCAGCCCATTGGGGAGCCCCAGTAAATGCCCGCTCAGGACTATTCAGTTTGGCCAGGAATTCTGCTGAATGTGTGTCGCCACTCATAAGTTGGCGTGCCTTTTCAGCATTAAGAAAGTCACGCGTGTCGATAAGACTTCCAAGCATACCAATGGAAGGATCTGCTTGGACAATTCGAGACATCTCCGAAAGCCAGCAGCCGTGGGAGCAGGATGCGACGACATCGCTCTCCATATAGACATGCCATGGGCCAACGTCTACGAGTCGTTCTTCATATGCCTTCGTTATGTTCTCAAAGCGGTTAGTAGAAAACCGCACCACCTCGGCAAAAAGATTTCGTCTTTTAAATCCAGCAATGACCTGACGTATGAGTGGGTCTGGATGAGCATTATCAAGTAAGACTATCCGAGCAGGAGACTCAATGGTTCTGTAAAGAGAATCAAGGCACGACCAAAGGTAGATAGGTCTGCCCCATGATGCAATAAAAATCGTAATCGGTTCGTTTAATTCTTGTGAGGAATTCATGACGGCTTCAATTGCTTTACGGCATCCCCAAACTGTTTTTCCATGGCCGCCGTTCGTTTGTTCGAATGCGGGATTTCTACATAAGGATCTTGCTTGAGTCCTAAGAATTTTATCATGTTCGGGAACGTCTTTGCATCTTCAAGTTTGCCGTGGAACAAACGGGTCGGTGCTACAGAAAAATATTTAAGAATTTCTGCTGTGTGGTTGCGGTAAATGTCCGTGTAATGTTTTCGGTGGTACACGATAGAAAGCAGGTTTGGGCTTGTTTGAGAAATATGTTGTGCTGCTTCGATAGCCTCAAGTTCGATCTCTTTGAGTTCTTGTTCTCGATTATAGACCTTCGCGTGAATATCACTCCAGCCCGGATTTTGGCCACCGCTGTGCCGGCACAACGAATCGAACCAAGCGTCTGGTTCGCGATCAAGAAGAATAAATCGAGATTCAGGGAAACGCTTGGCAAGCTGGGCATACATTGCAGGAAACCACCATGGGTCGTCTTCAAGAATTTCAGCATCCTTGAACTCTTCATTGTCGAAAACGACATCCATGTCTCCATCGAACCATGAACGGCTCCACCCCAACCTCGTCGAGGTCGGTGACCCGGCTCTTATGAGGCCGTGAGACTCAAGCCAGTCACCAGTCGATGTCGTCCCGCTTCGCTGCATAGAAAGGCAAAATAGTTTGAATTGATTCCTTTTCCGCTCACGCCGAGGTTGGAGAAGTTTGTCGAAGGCTGCTATATGTTTTTCTTTAAGTCGTAACGTACACGGGGGCGTGCTCGTTCTCTCTGGAAAAATGTTTGGTGGAGGTGTTGTTTCACGCCATGAGGAAGTGTACCCACCGAAGGTATCACTGAGACAATGCAACTCCTGCCTGTATGAAGCCGCTACTCGTGTGCGAAGTTCACTTGATATGTCCTCATCATTTGTTGCGGTGTTGACTAAAAGCTTGCACGAGTCTTGATATTCGTGCCGAGGAATGCCAAGGAAGTCATGGATTTCATCGAGTGTTTGCTGGGGATAGCGGGTAATGGCATCATAAAATACGATCAGTATTTGTTTGGGATCAAACCACTTTGAGAAACGGAGGAGTGTCTCTGAGTAGTGTCCGCGGGGTTTTCCATTGAGTGTATTGAAAAACGCCATGGCAGCTGGTGCTCCAGGTGCTAGTGTTCCAAAGCGATATTTCATGAGACACTGCGACCAGAATCGATCAATCGGATTTCGGATGCAAAAAATGATTTTTGTATGAGGAGCAATAGAGGCCATGTGCTGAACACCTTTGTCATCACAAATTGCATACCGAGGTGTAATTTCACCAGTGATTTGATCAGGAGGAGTAAGCCCAAAAAGCTCTCGGTACCAAGTGTCATTCCAGTCTGAAAAGTAGTAATGCATCAGTTGGTGTATGCGAAGTTTGTCGTCAGAGTCGACGGCATGTCGTAAGGTGTCACATATTTGATTTTTCCAGGTGTTGTCTGAAAGTCGTAGCAAAGCATCTGCAGACGGAAAAGGACTTGCCGAAAGATGACGATCGAAATAATGAAGTTCTTTGATGGGCGGCATTGCTACTGAAGGGCTTCGTTGGAGCTGTGTCCATAACCACGTCGTTGCAGATTTCTGTGCGCCGATACCGATGAAGTCGGGAGGCCGTTGTGTAGGCTGCTCGTAGTCACCACAAACCACGTCAGTAAGATCGCCCCAGTCAATAGTCGCGTTCTGGTTGTAGTATTTCATGGGTGAGGCGACTCGATCGATTTAGCTTGATTCGTAGGAGGAGATGTGGTGGTTCATCTATTAATTGGTGAGCCATGCTTTTCAAGAATTTAAGTAGTGAAGTGAACCCAGCTCAATAGGTGTTTCGGCACAAAGGAATACTTTGAAAATCGTGGATGAAAACGCCTGCCAGAAGGGTCGGGTAGTCAAAATTTGCTAGTCTAGTCTGGGCATCGGTTCATCAGCCAGAGAAGCTATTTGTACAAAGTCAGTATCGGTGTTGTTTTCGAAGTGATTATTTCGATATACGACGTGCATCATATGATGCTGGTAATTTCTCGGCGGGTTGCGGTGAGAAGCTTCGCTCGATGACACGTGTGCTTTCTCGTTGTGCGTAGTTATTGTTGTGCGTAGTTATTGTTGTGCGTAGTTATTGTTGTGCGTAGTTATTGTTGTACGTAGTTATTATGATTTTGGTGTGAGTGCAAGAAGAGCGTAGAAGTAGTTATAGACGGCCAAGGTTGTTCGATGAGAATCACAGTCGTGTGATTGTGTTCATTACGGTTTGATTTACTTGGAGAAATAATGAAGAGAGAGGAGGGAGTCAGAAAACAGGAGAAATTTTCCGTAATGATTCCGACATTTGAGCCCTCCCGGTCACTACTAGATGCGATTCAATCAGTCTTGAAACAATTTGATGAAGGTGCTGCGCATGGAGACAATCTTTCAAAAGACTCTCTGCAGATAAGGGTCGTTGATGATGCATCGAGCACGGTCGACGTGTCGGCACTACTTAAAGAATACGGTCTTGACGATCACGTGGAATTCGTGAAGTTGGATCAGCATCTCGGTCTTGCAGGGAATTGGAATTATGCAGTCTCTCTCGCGAGAGCAGAGTTAGTTCACCTGTTGCACCAGGATGACTATGTAGAACCAGGGTTCTATCAACGAATGTGGCGGGCGTTTCAAGAGCATCCAGAGTTGGGGATGGCCTGCTGTCGTTCGAAGATAGTCGATGATAAGGGCCACATGATAAAGAAAACATCGCGATTACGATGGCAGCGAGGGGTGCTGGATACGTGGCTGTGGCGAATAGGTGAACGTCAAAGAATTCAGTGCCCATCAGTTGTTGTGAAGAAGACAACGTATACAGCACTAGGAGGGTTCCGTTCCGATCTGATACAGGCCTTAGATTGGGAGATGTGGGTGAGAATAGCGAGCAAGTTCCCGGTGTGGTATGAGCCGAGGTCTCTCGCTGTGTATCGAAGGCATGAACAAAGTGAATCGTCACGCCTTCTTGCCAGTGACATGGTGTGGCCAGATCTTGTGCGAGCGATATCGATTAATTCAGAGTCTTTCCCAGCTCAATTGCGGAGCACCATGACGTCTCGGAGTGCTCGTTGGCATGCGAAATCATGTCTTCGGAATGTGAAAAACAATATACGCTTAAAGAATTATCAAGCTGCTGAGCGGACACTCTTTCAATTCCCGAAGATTGTTAATCTAGTTGCTGAGATGAGGATAAAGAATCGGCTGGATCGTAGAGCAGACGGCTTGCGTAGACGAATACAAAGACATCGAGCTTCATAAGGACTGGTCCAGAGGCGGTAGCGATGCAGCAAATCAATCGAGCACTTATCTTTGCACATTACGATAGAGACGGTGTTATCGATCCGCATGTGCAGTACGCGATTAAATGTTATCGGGAAGTTGTGAAGCGTCTCGTTGTAGTGTCGACATCAGCCACGGCATTGCCTGAGAGCATTGCTCAATACGTAGATCATTTTATCAGCCGTCCGAACAAAGGGTACGACTTTTGTAGCTGGAAGGAAGGTATAGAGTTACTAGGAGACAGTCAACAATTTGATGAGATTATTTGTTGTAACGATAGTGTGTACGGCCCGCTCTTTGATCTCGCCCCAGTCTTGGAAAGTTCATGTCTGGCTGGAGTTGATCTTTGGGGGATGGTCCATTCCGTACAAGGAACCAAACAGCGTAAGGCTCGTGAGTCGTCGAATCATCTGCAGAGTTGGTTTTTTGGTATGCGTCGAAATCTGATTCATTCTCCTGTGTTCGATTCTTTTTGGAAGAGCATCACGCCACTCGATAAAAAAGATGATGTTATCAATGCTTACGAAATAGGAATGACGGAAAAATTTCGAGAGGCAGGTTTTCGTATCGGTGCCATCTATGATTCTGCAGATTGCAGCATCAAGCCGAATCTCTCATTTCTTGAAATTGCCCCACATCTCAACTGGAGGAATATCAGGCATTCCTATCGAGTTATAAAAAAGACCAGGCGACGTATCAATAATCCCAGCGAGTTGGCTCCGATACGGCTGGTTCAATTAGGGGTCCCATTCTTGAAGGTCAATGCGTTTGTAGTCAATCATTATGGATTGGACTTGGATTTCATCCGGCAAGAACTCGAGCGAATGGGACATCGTCAGGAAATTGACTACGACCTTTCGTTAATCGACGCACATTTGATGAGAGTGGCTCGCGGTTGTTCTTAAACCGGGACAAAATCTTTTCGATATTCGGTGCAGCCGAAGTACCAAGGATTCAGACGGCGATGCCTGCATATGACGCATGCCGCAAGGCACTGTGTCAGCAGTGATTTCATTATTCTTGCGGCAAATTACGGCGTGTCATTCTGCAAGTGATGCCACGGGTTGTGCTTCTCAGATGACGAATGCTGCCATTCACGAAAGAATAAATCCCGGCTTTCATTTGAGAGTGAAACCGAGTCTCTCCAAGGTTCAACAGTTGGGTGAGAGCCAGATAACTCACAGAGTCTCAGGTAAACACTCATGGCCTCCGGTTCGAATTTCCTGATGAATTCAATACAACTCCCTGTAGTGAGAGAAGAAAACTGTTCTTTTTTAAGTTTTTCTGATGAGGTCTTTAAGTCAACATGAAGCCACTCTTGGAGAGATCTAAAAACGTCTGTGGGGGAAGTAATGAGTTGGGAGGCGTCTACTATGTAGCTTCTGTGTTTATGCCGTGTTGCAAAATGGAGGAGAGCAGTGTTGTAGGTTTCCCAAACTCTGAGGGCGAACGTGGGTCGTAGGAAAAAGGTATGGTCGCCGCGTCGGTAGAGAGAATCCATAACGTCCCACGGCTGTCGGAATACGAACAGGAACTTGGCTTCTGGTACGATTGATGCCCATTCATCAAGAAAAAGAGTTGCTCGTGGCTGCTTCCACCCCCAGTGAGTACTTGATCTCCGACGACTTGCTGAATCTGCCTCGGCTTGTTTCCGGGCAGTTAGGGGGAATGTGAGCTCGCTGCAGTTTGTAAAACCTTGGGAGTTGATACCATTCGCTTCAAGTGATTGTTCGTGGATCCTACAGATAATAGAGTCTTCGAAAAAGCCGTTTGAATTGCCATGTCCTGCATCTGTTAGTTGATCACCAAACTCAATGCCTGCATCAGCAAGCATTGACCCCATAAGAGATGTGCCAGATCGATGCATGCCTGCAACAATCAGACAAGAAGAAGGTGATCGTGTGCTGTGTGTCGTGGCCATCCAGTGACTTTACGGAAACGATGTCCGTGTGTCCAAATTTTTTTGTAAGGTCGTATGCCAGAAACTAGCAAGGGGCCGGTCTCTTTGTGAACCCCAAGAATTACAGATTTTTTCTGATCTGGTTCAATGAATCGTCATTGAGGAAATATGAAAAGAAAGCCAGTGATTGGTGTAATAAAGAGTGTAGTATTCAGCCTTAAATAGTCTGTTTCAAGTTGGTTTGGGGTGGTCGTGATCCCTTGTTCGAAGACACCAGTCTCAGTATCAGGGAGGTAGCCGATTACTTGACGAGAACGTCTGTTGCTGCTGCCTCGTCGGCTGTTGCACTACCCTACGAATTTCATGCCGGTAGTAATGTTGCCGATTTGGGAGTCCTACGCTTATGATCTGATCGATTGTGATTATTTCGCAGTCCAACCAATGGCTGTTTCCCCCTGTCCTCAGTTAGATAGAGAATCGATGAAAGTTGGACGTATCTTTGGCGACACACTGTCACGGGTCCCTGTGTTCGGTTCTTTTTTAAAAGCTGTACAGGAAAGATACCGACGGTTTCGGCTGCGATTGCGGGAGAAGAAATCAAATACAACTACTTTTGGTGCAAAACCATTCCTGACAAAAGAGATTCAGAAAGTATGGACAAAACGACAAACCGTGGCTGCGTGGCTTGACCAACAACGTAGTGGTCACCAGCCAGTCAATATCTTCCCGATACCAGACGATCGCCTTCGGCTCACTATTGTTACAGATAGTGTTGGCAAATCATCGCTGTTTGGTGGTGTTGGCACGGCACTTATTCTTGGCACGTTACTTGCCAATCGGCTTGGTGCAACACTTCGATTAGCGACCCTGAATGAGCCGCCTGACGCAGGGGCTCTGGGGCAGGTCTTGTCAGCGGCTAATATCGAACTTCAGCAACCGTTTGAGGCGGTTTTTACTCCACCATCAGGGAAACGAAGCCTTTCTGTTTCTGAACAAGACTGTTTCCTCTCAACGTCATGGTGGACCACTCGCGCACTGTTGTCGAGCATCAATAGAGAACGGCTGTGCTACATCCTGCAAGAAGATGAGCGAATGTTTTACCCCTTCAATGATGAGCGACTGCGTTGCCAACACACGCTGCAGGAGCCAGGGGTCTTTGTAGCAATGAATACACACCTTCTGTATCACCATCTGACGTCTGGACCATATTCAATTCCTGGGTTAGCCGAGCGTTCATGCCCCTTCGAGCCGGCCTTCCCAGGTCATCAGAAAGACAGTATGCCTCGGCAGGCCTCACCGACTGGCCGGCGGCAGTTGTTTTTTTATGCTCGCCCGAATCATCCACGGAATCTTTTTTGTGCTGGGCTTGATGCGCTTTCTGCTGCAATTTTACAGGGCGTGTTTACGCCGCGTGATTGGGAAGTCCAACTCGTTGGGAGCCACATGCCCGACCTCGAGTTTCCTTGTGCAATGGAGCCGAAGCGAGTCGAGGGACTCTCATGGAATGAGTACAACGCCTTTGTAAGAACGATAGATGCAGGATTTGTGCTGATGGATACACCACATCCTTCCTACCCACCACTCGATCTTGCTGCTGCGGGAGCTGCTGTGCTTACCAATAGGCACGGTAGTAAACAAGATCTTGGTAACTACTCAGCGAATATTATTATGGCTGATACCGATCACCAGTCGCTTGTAGACGGGCTTAAAGAACTTGCCGAAAAGGCATGTGACAATGATGCTCGGTCGGCAGCTATGGCAGCAGACGGTATCTGCCGTGACTGGACGGTGTCGCTCGAAGACATCGTTGAACGTATGGCAGCACATTACATTGGTGGCGTAGCAGTGCAATCTTCTGCTCAACACATTCAACCTGTGTCTAGTCGCAAACTTGACCACGGCAGCGATACCGCTGCCTAACTCACACCGTAGGTATATAACCACGTATGTTTTCTGCTTTAGTGAACACCGAACTTGTATATAACCCGCCGTGGGAACGAGAAACTCTTGATTTTCGACTCTCTTCGATTCAGGGTGAAAGACCTCGTGTTGCCTGGCTGTACGAAAAACCAGACACTAGTACATATCGGTATCGTGTCTTTAACATGGTCGAGAGTCTTCGTGCAGACAGGCATGGGCGTGCTTCGGCTACCTGGTTTCAATTGAAAGATATTCCTGCACTCTTGCCGCAGCTTGCGGAGATCGACACCCTGGTTATCGCCCGGGTGCGGTATGACGCAGAGGTAGCACAACTTATCGCTACAGCTCGTTCGCATGGCGTTCGGATTTTATTCGATTGCGATGATCTTGTGTTTGATACTCGCTACGTTCACCTCATTCTTGATACCCTTGCGCAAGGGAATTCACATGAAGACTTGAACTGGTGGTTTGCGTATATTGGCCGTATCGAAGCTACTGCCAGACTTTGTGATGGTGGTATTACCACGAATGAATGCTTAGCCGAGCGGATGGAAGAAGTCGTCCAGGGGCCGGTTCGCATTGTGCCCAATTTTCTGAACCGTCTCCAACAAGAGGTTTCAGATCATCTCATAGCAGCCAAACGAATGCGACAATACGCAGGCGATGGTCCTCTCACTATTGGTTATTTTAGTGGTACTCCAAGTCATAAGCAGGATTTTGAAATTGTTATAAAGGCTGTTTGCCGCATCCTCGATCGCTATCCGGATGTTCGCTTCCGGATTGTTGGCTTTATGGATGATATTGGTGAGCTAGCACAATACAGTGATCGGGTTGATCGTCTTCCGTTGCATGATTGGGTGAATCTACAGCGATTGATCGCCGAAGTGGAAGTAAACATTGCGCCACTTCAAGAAAATGTTTTTACGAACTGTAAGAGCGAACTCAAGTTTTTCGAGGCAGCAGCAGTTGGAACCTGGACTGTAGCAACACCGACCATGCCGTTTTCGAAAGCAATGGCTGGTAAGTACGCTGGGCGACTTTGTGCAGCACACGATTGGGATACCGGGCTTGATGAGGCGATCCGTCTTGTACGAGATAGATCGCAATATGCCAGTGTGGCTGAAGCAAATGCTGATTTTGTCCGACGTCAATATGGCTGGGACTGCTTTGCGAATGCCATCGTTGAGGCAACGCTGCCCTATGAGTGAAACAGACAACTTACGCAGTGACACATTGCTGGCAGGAATTCCTCGAGAGTCACGCATTATTGAAGTCGGAGCATCATTTCGGCCACTTGTTCCGAAGCGAGACGGCTGGAATACCTGCGTTGTTGATCACGACACACGTGAAGGCTTGCTTCATAAATATAATAAGGCAGTCATTGATGCCAATGAAATCGAGGAAGTGGACGTCATCTGGCAGGAGGGAAATCTTCATGAGGCTTTTCCAGTTGAAGAGCGAGGAAGTTTTGATGCTATTGTTGCTTCCCATGTGCTTGAACATATGCCCGACCTTTTAGCCTTTCTTGACAGTTGTCGGCGGCTTCTTCGTGACGACGGCATGCTTATTTTTGCGCTTCCTGATAAGCGATGGTGCTTTGACTTCTTTCGGCCAGCTTCGCTTGCCGGTGATGTTTTACTTGCACATCACGAAAGTCGGAAAATACATTCCGCTGCAGTTCTTTTTAATGAAATTTCGTATTCGATGACGTTAGCCGGCAGGCCGGGGTGGGCAGCTGGTGAAGTAGCTACTGAACTTGCATTTGCCCATGAGCCAGGAGTAGCTCAACTTGTTTTTGAACAGATTGCTGGCGGTGATCAAACGTATCGAGATGCGCATGCCTGGCAGTTTACACCGGCGTCGTTTGAATTACTGATCCTTGATCTATCTCAAGTAGGTGCCTGTGATTGGCATGTTGATTGGCTGAAGCCACAAGCAGCTGTCGAATTTCTCGGCCGGTTGCGACCAGGTGTTGCGAGCTTCTCTTCACACGCTGCGCTACAGCAGCGGCGCAAAGAACTACTGATACAACTTGCAGTAGAAATGGCTGAACAGTTGGAAACAATTCTTGTGTCAGAAAAGAAATCACAAGAGGAAGACTGAGTCTCTGTTGGTAAACGGTATGAGCTAATGAATCAATCTCTTTATCGTATCGCAATGCAGCTCCTAGTAATCCATGTAATTCAGTTAAAGATGTTAAAAAACTTTGCCTGATAGTTTGTTTTGTCCTTGGATATCTGTCTAGAATGAAGCCTTGAGAAAAATGGTTTTGATTGTTTGTAAAGAACGACTCATGTGCCGGCACAATTGATAAAGCCATCAAAGTTATTTGGTATAAAAATGCTTCGGTGATGCGTGCCATGTATTCGCTCCATCAAGAAAAAGGGCCCGGCAAGAAAAAAGGACCCGGTCCGCATGGCGAGGGTGTGTCTGCGTGTGTGACGCGACGGTCGTGTCCAAGGTTAGTTTTTGCTTCCTAAAACCTGGCGTGAAGCATGGTGGTAGCTCTTATCCTTGAAAGGACTCTGTCCGGACTGCAGGAATGTCAGCCAAGAAAAAAAGTTCTTCGACATATCCTTTCCGTAATGGATGAAGGGACCGAAAGGACCGGGGTGCAACTTTCAGTCTTTTAGGAAGGTCAGTAACACGAAACGATTGGGCTTCGTGGTTCATGGAAATGAAGAGATCGGCCTGCTGGATAAGTTTTCGCCAATAGTTCTCAACATCTTCGATGCCAATCTCTACCATGGAGTCACAATTTAGAGCGATGTTAAAGTGGTTTTTTGTTGAATGAAACCACGTTGGATTCTCGACTCGTATTCGGGAGTGTCCATCATCGGGTTCTCCGTGAAGAACAATCTGTTCTTCGCCCAGCGAGGTGCCAAGAAAGTATGCCTGAGCTACATTTGCTAATGGCAGGTCGATAATCGTGTAGTCAGTAAGCCCAAAAAGGTTTGCAAAAAAAGCAGTCCGCCCTAAGCCGGCACCGATTTCCAGTGTTTTCTCACCCTGAACAAATGGTTTCAGTTGGGTAAGCTTCCACGCTTGATACAGAGCCTGAACGGCTCGTGTGCAAACTACGCCACGGCTTGATCCAATGCCGTATTCCTCAGGGATAGTGTTGGGAAATTGAAGCGTGAAGCCAACAGTTTCCTCAATGCTTGTAATGAGTTGCTCTGGATTCCAGGCTCGTTCCTGGAAGTCTACTTCTGGTAAGTACGTGCGGATGGCACCAATGGTCTCTGCAAGACGTACTAAATTGTCATGAGCTAGTTGAGCAGAAATCTTTCCAGCTTGTGGGTCAACGCGTTTCCTATGAACATTCTCTTTGAATACCATGTCAAAGCCATAAAGGATATTTGACCGGGCCGGATAGCGAAGTAAATCAGTCACGGTGAGGACATCACCAGAAATCAAGGCGTCATGCACGTCCTTGGACTTTGTAGTGATACTTGACCAGATAGGCCCTCCAAGATCTTTTGTCTCAGCAGAGCTAAGAGCATAAGCCGCAATAATTCGTTCTACGAGCTTCCTGTCAGATCGCGTTTCGGCTGAAGACCCTGTCACCATTGTGACTGGAGATTGCGGAAGTAGATCGTAGTAGAAAAAAAGAGAAAATGGTCGCTTGTGCCGTGCGGTTGTGTCACGGCAGTGATGATCTTTTTGCTCCTGATTATGTAAGCGAAATTGTCGGTACCTGGATTGTATGTTCCTAAAGAATCGGCCGAGTACCGGGAGTCTGGACAGTAAGTCACCAAAGATTCTGCCAGGTTTCATTGATTTTCTTTTGCACATATATCTTTTCAGAACGCACTTTGATCATAAGCTGATGGAGGAGCAGATGATTACTCGTTGGATTCCGTGCTATTACGACTCACTTGATAGAAGTTTTATTCAAACCTTCCCAGCCCGCTGGTGCGGGACGACATGGTAAAATTACTGCTTCACAGGCGGCACGACGGGTACAAGTGAGTTCATCAATCTCTTCAGTAAGAGCTTTGACGTAGTTTGTTTTCTCTTCATGTGAAAACTGGTGGCTTCTGCCATCTTCGCCAGGCTCGGTCGCCACAACATGTTCCCATTCTTTGATTGCAATCGTGCACAGTGTGGACTGCATCACGAAGAGTGGCATGCCTTCACGAGACCACTGTTTTTCATTGCGAAGAAACTCACGCTCTGGATGAAAGGCCTCAGG
>JABAAH010000052.1 GCA_014238855.1 Planctomycetota bacterium | reverse complement strand
GCTGCCGGAAAATAGTTATCACCTTTTCTCTGTCTTGTATCAGCGTAGTTGTGAAAAGCTTGCCCAAGCTGCTTAAGGTTGTTTCCGCAGGCGTTCCTTCTTGCTGCTTCTCGTGCCTGCTGCACAGCAGGTAGAAGAAGACCAACGAGTACCCCAATAATTGCAATGACAACAAGAAGTTCAATCAATGTGAAAGCACGTGATTTCTTCAATATAGTTCTTATATCTGCCACTTTAAAACTCCTACTCTGGTGATCATCATTCTATGTAGCACTGTCTTAACACTGGTTTCGGAGACACATGTCTCCCAGAAAGTCAAAAAAACCGTCAAGAAAAATTCTATTATGTTTGGGTTGGCTCCAGGCCTGGCATCGTTCCAGTTGACGTAGCAAACCGGTCTACGGAGAGACCACTTTGCTGAAGGACGGAAAGATACAGGTTCGGAAGCGGATGGTTCTCGTTTTGATCAAAAGCAATATGTTGTCCATGGCGAAAACCACCGCCTGCAAAAAGCACTGGCATATTCCTGTTGGAGTGGCTCGAAGCATTGCCAAGGTTGCTTGTCAAAAGGACACTTGTCGTATCTAGAATGCTTTCTCCTTGCTCATCAGTCTCTCGCAACGAGCGAAGGAAATCTCCCCAAGCGTCAACAATTGCCTTCTCTACGATCGCCAATTGGGCCATTTTCTCTTCATCAAGTCCATGATGACTCAGCGTGTGATACCCCTCTTCCACACCATCGATTGGAACAACACCTGATCCACTTCCGAAGTGACACACCACATATCGTGAAGAATCTGTTGCAAGTGCTAAACGAATCATGTCACTCATGAGCCGCTGGCGAGCAATAAAGTCATGCGGGTTGCTAATGTCTATGGGCTTTGATTCTTTCACCATTGGCTTCGGGCGATGAACCCATGCCTCGTTTGATGCGAGTCTTTTTTCAAGATTACGAACACTTGTAAAGTAAGCATCAAGCCGATCTCTGTCACCGGCACCGACACGTCTTTTTAATGACCGTGTATCGTCAGCAACAACGTCCATAATGCTTCGTCCCTCACGAGCTCGATGCATCTGGCGGCGGCGGTCAGCCGGCGAATCTGCAATAAAAAGTTTTGAAAACAGCTTTGAAGGCGACGACTCTGCCGGAATCATTGACCCATTCTCGGTATACGAAGGGCTGTTACTTCCGGACAATGATAAGACTAGCGAAGGGAACCTTGTTTCGTGCCCTAAATGTTTTGCCAATAATTGGTCAACTGAGATCGTGTTCCCAGAGGGTATTCCTCCTGACATCGGCGCTGCTGACAACAGACTTGATTCTGCACGATGACCACCCTGCACACCGGGATGAGAAGTTCCAGAGACAATCGAAAAGGAATCTTTCAAATCCTGGAAATCTTTCAAATATGCTGAGGGAGCGTAGGCGTTACCAGCTTTGGTTGGATTCAAATTATCAGCGAGTAGACCCAGTCCCAGAGTCATTGCAACGAACCGTTTCGGGACGCTCTTTTTTGAAGCACCAAATGCTGACTCCATGGCCGAAAGCCACGGCATCGCCATAGAGACGCCGGCGCCTTGAAGAATGGTACGCCGGTTAAGACGCTGCTGAAAATCACAATGAACCCGTGAAGTCACCTTTTTACTCCTGTAAAGTCTGTGCAATTTAATGTCATCAACTTATGACATGTTATGCACCTAGTCGGACAGAGTGTCCTTTTATCCTTATTTTTCAACAAAAAGAGGGCTCGCGACGACAGATTTTAAAAGGGATCGAAATCCGTACTCTGAATTTTTGGCATTGGCAACGATTTGATCGACTATCCGGCGATCTGAGAACGATAATTCCCCACCCGTGCCGTAGACAAGAAGATGCGATACCAGGCCTTTCGCGATTTTTTCGGGCTGTGACGCAAGCAGTTGCTTCAATTCATCGACATCTGAAAAATGCTGCCCATTCGGCAACTGACCCTCCGATTCGATCTTGGATCCAAGTTTGGTCTTACCTTTTTTAACCGCCAGGTAGTGACTTCTCCATTGTCCTGCTGGATCAAATGATTCAAGAGCAAAACCAAATGGATCCATCTGGCGATGACAACTGGCACATGACTCATCATCACGATGCTTCGCAAGTTGTTCCCGAATAGTAGTAGCTCCTCGAATATCGGGTTCAATAGCAGACACGCCAGCCGGTGGTGGCGGAATCTTAAGACCTAAAAGACGCTCGGCCACCCAGGCACCTCGAACAACTGGTGATGTTGTGCTTCCATTCGCTGTCACTTTGAGGATTGCCCCTTGGGTTAATAAGCCACCACGATGTGAGTCTTCTGAGAAATTGACCCTTTGCATTCCTTGCTCTACCCCCGGCTCAATCTTGTAGTATCGACAGAGTCTACTATTGAGGTAGCTATAGTTTGCTGCTACCAGATTCTTGACCGGCCGATCTTCCAACACCATATCCTCAAGAAATTGATGTGTCTCATCAAGCATTGCCATTCGAACGATAGGATCGTATTGGCGATATAACTTTCGATCCGGTTGTGTGAAATCAACTTGATCAAGATCAAGCCATTCTGCTGAAAAGTCTTTAATGAACTGCGTTGAGGGGGCATCTCGTCCAACTTCATGCACACCTTTTTTTGGTTCAATTCCAAGTAAACGATCAACCTGCTGCCGACGCACGCGTGCATCGGATAATTTCTTTTTCCTGGCAAGATTCAGAAGTGTCTTATCGGGCGGTCCTCCTGTCAGAAAGTAGCTCAGACGGCTAGCAATCTCATCATCATGAAGCAGCCCTGGATGCTCCGCAAAATACAAGAATTCTGGACTACAGAGAACGGTCCGATACCCGGCACGCAATGACTCAGAGAATGAGTGACCTTCTGAAAGCAGGTTGGAGGCAAGGGTTACAGCATTGACAACCGCTTCCTTTTTCACACTTCGACGAAAAGCTCTACAAGCAAAAGTATGAATGAGATCAGCAAGTTCTTTCCTTGGTTTCTGGGGCAGTGGGTTCAATTGGTCAGGGGTTTTGTCATCAGCCTCAAGCTGCATGGAACCGAATAACTTTCGCTGGACATCCGTCGCTGAATAACGATGCACCTGCTGCATCTCAATTCTGTCGATGCCCACACCCGGAACTTTTTGGGGCTCTCCCTCGCCTGCACCAACTTGGCCACCTTCAAACCTCGCCCGTTTAATCATGCTATCTCGCGGCCTGATTTCAAGCATATGCCCTCTCGGCAACCATGTCTCGAATTCCACCATTGTTGGAGTTTCACCGACTTGAAAAGCATTTACTGCAGTCAGAATAGGCGCTGTTGAAACACAAGGTCCCGAGTGGACCGCCGTCCAGATACCAGCTCCTTTAGGCACATTGATTCCTGAGCAGAAAATATGAAATTGATACCAGCCATCAACTGGTGCAGTTGTGGCAGGAATCCTTCCGTAGTACGCCATTGTTGATGACCATACAACAGCCTGCCCCTTCCGCATTTCAGGTTCTCGACAACGTCTTTTCGGATTTGATCTGGCAATTGCTTTCGATCCAAGGTCCCTGTGACATAGCGGAGATGGACTGAGTGCTCTATGAAATGCTTCATCGAGCGCATCATCCACTACCGTGAGATGCCGGGCGAGATAGTAGTGAGACATCGTTTGGTGTTCCGCGACGGTTGTAAAACCGCGAGGACGGCCTTCATCTGGTAATTTTTCGATGAGGGGAATATCGACGCCTAAAACATCGTGCAACGATCGCTCGACATGCAAGCGTGTCAATCGACGAGCACGCACACGGCCGTAGGTGCGATCCCGTTTTTTCTGCGTTGTCTCAAGCCATTGACCCGCTTGAGCAATAAATTTCTTCTGATTTTTCAATGTAGGCTGCTCTGCCTCTGGTGGTGGCATTTCACCCGCAGTGACACGATCAATAATTCTCACCCATGCCTGGTCATACTGAATGTCTTTAGAATCAATCCCAGCGACAATAGTTCTGCTGATATCGAATCCCGCCTCGCCGTCTGGCCCGTCATGACAATCAATACAACTCGCCTTCAAAAAACCCTGAAGATGAGCAGGAGTAATAATTGAGCTTTGAACACCCACTGTCTCTGCGTGTGTGGGCGACGTGAAAAAAATTCCCCCAAGTATCCCAACGAAGGCACACCAGAAAAATTTTATAAATGAAAGAGAGAACACATTCATCTTCGTTTTCATGAAATCGATTCGAGCATAGAGACATATTTATAGAGACATATTTGCTGAGGTGACTACGAACCACTACAGAACAATGTATAAAGCCGAAAACATCTTATAACCATGAATTATAGGACGCTTTTGTACGGTGTAGCACAGATACATCGTATTGAAAGAGGATTCACGCAGTGTTTCCAACACAAAAACCAGAGACTTATCTGGTCGGCGTTCATTCATCACTGCTACGAAGGTTTGCTAGCACAGTGTAATCCTCGAGCGTTGTCGTATCACCCACTGTCTCCCGCCCTGCAGCTATATCCCGCAGAAGGCGTCGCATAATTTTGCCGCTACGTGTCTTTGGAAGGGTTGCCGTAAAGTGAACGTCATCCGGTGATGCAATCGCACCGATCTGCTGACGAACGTGCTGCCGCAACTCTTTTTTCAATGCTTCATCTGGCTCACCAGACTTCAATGTGACAAAAACTGAAATGGCCTCACCTTTAATGTCATGCGGACGTCCAACCGCTGCTGCCTCTGCAACACACGAATGGCTTACCAACGCACTTTCAATTTCAATCGTCGAAAGTCGATGGCCAGCAACGTTGAGTACGTCGTCTATACGGCCCATAATCCAATAGTAGCCATCCTGATCCTGTCTTGCGTTATCACCAGCAAGGTACTTCCCTGGAATCCGTTCCCAATACGTTTCTACAAAACGTTCTTCATCTCCCCAGATTCCACGGAGCATTCCAGGCCACGGCTTTGTGATAACAAGCCAGCCACCTTCACCCGGTTCAACTGGCTCACCAGAAGCATCAACAATCTCTGGACAAACTCCCGGCAACGGCAGCGTACAGCTACCTGGTTTCGTGGGAATACAACCAGGAAGGGGGCTCATCATGATTCCACCCGTCTCTGTTTGCCACCACGTATCAACAATAGGGCAACGCTCGCCACCGATTGTCTCGTGGTACCACATCCATGCTTCAGGATTAATGCCCTCTCCGACCGTGCCGAGCAATCGAAGGCTGGATAGATCTTTGCCCTCGATATGCTCAGAGCCCCATTTCATAAATGCTCGAATAGCCGTTGGTGCGGTATAAAAAATAGTCGGTTTTTCCTGTTCGATAATCTCCCAGAAACGCCCTTGATGAGGCGCATCTGGTGCGCCTTCGTACATAAGAATTCCAACGCCAGCTGCAAGCGGTCCATACGTGACATAACTATGCCCCGTTATCCAGCCACAATCAGCTGTACACCAGAACAGATCATCGTCTTGGAGATCGAAAACCCATTCTGCTGTTGTTTTAGCCCAGAGTAGATAACCAGCTGTTGTGTGCTTGATTCCCTTCGGTTTGCCGGTCGAACCACTCGTATAGAGAATAAAAAGTGGTGACTCTGAATCCATGGGTACTGGTGCAAAGTCTCCGGACTCAGCATTGACCATATCATGCCACCATACGTCACGCCCATCGACCATCGTGACTTCTTGGCCAGTTCGTTTAAGAACAACAACGTGTTTCACTGTTGGCGATTTCTTGACGGCTTCATCAACGTTTGCCTTCAGCGGCAAAGCACTTCCTCGACGCCATCCACCATCGGCCGTGATGACGGCCACAGCCTGCGCGTCGTTATTGCGATCTGCGATTGATTCACTTGAAAAACCACCGAAAATAACTGAGTGCACCGCACCAATTCTTGCACATGCCAACATTGCAATGACGAGTTCCGGCGTCATTGGCATGTAAATAGAAACAACATCACCTTGTTTCACACCCAACCTTGATAAGCCTGCAGCTGCTTTGCTGACTTCTTCTTGGAGTTCACGAAATGTGATTGTCCTTCGTTCACCAGTCGGCTCACCTACCCACACGATCGCAGTCTTATCACCGAGTCCGGCTTCAACATGCTGGTCCACACATGCGGCAGAAGCATTTGTCTGCCCACCCACAAACCACTCCACATGTGGCGAATTCCATCGAAGAACCTCCTCGTATGGCTTCATCCACGGCAATGATTGCGCACGCTCCGCCCAAAAACTGGTGGGGTCATTCGCGGCCTCGTCATACAAGGCTTGATACGCTTCCATTGATCCGATTCGTGATCGGCGTGAAAATTCTTGCGGTGGCGGAAACAAGCGGTTCTCCTGCATCACACTTGCAACTCGCCCTGCCGCCTTATCATTCGCTGCCATGATCTGCTCCTGACACAATTGAATAATGGATTTCTTGGTTCTAGTTCAGCCAGTATCCCCAAAACTTATTCCCAGTCCCCGACCAGTTTGTACAGCCGAACCATTGGGATCAACTTGCGAGAGCAGTTTAATCGCAGAAGCGATTGGCACACTCTCAATCTCTGGTGGCCGATAGCATACCATTTCCCCGAATCGCCCTTTCTGTATGAGCTGTACAGCCAATACTCCAAATTCTGTAGCCAGTACTCGATCAAACGTTGTGGGGCTTCCACCTCGCTGCAAATGCCCAAGAACAACAGTACGAGTCTGCCTGTCTAATCGTTTTGCAATTTCCCCTGCAACAATCTGACCGATTCCACCAAGTTTCACTTGTTCGTTAGCTTCTGTTGATGCCATACAAACCAAATCGCCTGTTGGTAACGTTGCTCCCTCGGCAACCACGATTAATGTGTGCCGTCGACCGACTGATTCACGATTCATTATTTTTTGACAAATAGCGTCAAAGTCCCAAGAGATTTCAGGAATAAGAATCACATCAGCGCCCCCAGCAAGACCAGAGTGGAGTGCGATCCAGCCGGCGTGCCGACCCATTACCTCAAGTACCATAATGCGTTCATGACTCGCTGCAGTTGTTCGCAGTCGGTCTAAGGCATCAGTCGCAGCAGATACAGCAGAATCAAAACCAAATGTAAACGCAGTAGCACCAAGGTCATTATCAATTGTTTTTGGAACCCCAACGACTGGAATGCCAAACTGATGAAACTGATCTGCGATCGCGAGTGATCCATCACCCCCAATGCAGATTAATCCACTTACACCTAGTTGATCCACCGTCCGAGCAACACTGGCAAGCAGATCTGCATCAATAGAAAGACGATTATTTTCACCCACAGTTGCTGAAAATTGTCCCTTATTTGTTGAACCAAGAATTGTTCCACCTGTCGTCAAGATACCGTTTGTATTCGCCGAGGTGAGCGGCATGTATTCCACAGGATCGACAAGGCCCTCATACCCTCGCAAAAAACCAATGCATGAATACCCGAGCCTTTCAGAAGCAAGGACAGCAGCTCTTATGACCGCATTAAGTCCTGGACAATCACCACCGCTGGTAAGAATGCCAACGCATGGCTTCTGGGTTTTCATTGCTGTCTCCTTCGTTTACGAATCCGACTTCAGCTACACAACACGATAGGGTTTCTCAGTCGTTCTTGCTCGACCGAAAAAAAACTTCCGGAAATATTCATTCCCATTTTGTCTTTAAATTGGTCATCAGAACATTCGTGAAAAGGCCGATGTTCCATGGGCAACAAGAAAAAAACACCCTTGTAACTGAGATTACAAGGTAGCGGAACGGGCAAAGTGCAAGTGAAAGAGATGGCAGAAACAATACCATTAATTGAAAGCTTGCGTTCTTGACGCTATATCAAAAAGCAAACAAATCACGTTACGAAGATTGCTCAGCTCGGAGATTTCATCTGACCACCTCGCCGGAGTCGGGCAAAGAGCCGTGAGTAGTCGCTAAGCCGAACTGCGGCAACGGTTGGATTACTACTCTCAGCATCAGAGTAGTGATCCTCTTCAATGATGACCATATCTGAATCATCTGGCTCGCCTTCTGACCCATTATCCGCAACTATTTCTTGTTCTAATGAACACGCTGCAGTCGATGCGTGCGGATCCTCAACACAATCGTTACTCTGCTCATGCTCTGCGGGCAGATCACAAGACATTTCTGAAAGCTGACGACTCATGGATTGACCCTCACGGCTGGCAACGTGAAGGTGACGATGAAAGTCATCCGGACCTTCCATGACAAAACGTTCGACAACATCTTCTTCTTCTGCAAAACACTCTGCAAATGGGTCTGGGCGTCTCGCCTCGTCTTCTGAATCGAACGGAGGGTCAAACACGAGTTCTATATCTGACCCAACACAATCTGACCCAACACACAATTTGTCATTGTGTATGCGTGGTGATTCTGCTGGCACCTCACTTGTCCCGGGGAAATTCTCGAGGCCCTGCTGCGCCTCTCTGATCAAAGCCTGAACAGCAAACTCAGTCGCTCGCTGGGAATCTTCAAACCCAATTGATGTCGGTGCATCTTCCATACTACGTTGCTGTTTATTCATCACCGGGGACCCGCTGCATTCAGCGGCGGGGCTTTCTGAAAAAGCCAGGGTGGGGCTTTCGGCTTGTGCTTCTTGATCTATCCGCTCGTCGTGTGCGCATTCATCATCTTCAAGTGCTCCGAACTCAATCACAGCTGACTCCGCCTCATCTTCGAAGTAGATCTCTTCAACTGCCTCAGGCTCACGAGCTTCTACATGATCTATTCCATTAGGAATTGATCCGTTTGACTGCTCTGGCACATCGACACCTGAGATTTCACTTCGCAATGATGCCGGCGCAGGCAGATTCTGGATTTCTTCCCACGCAGCTGCAAGGTCGTGCTTACCAACTTCATCTGCGCTCCTCTGCTCAGCCAACCGGATGGCCTGGTCACAAAGTTGATTAATGAGTCGAGGAACACCCTCCGTCAGTGAATACACAACCGCGTCACATTCTGGCTCAAACCTCGTATCCCAATTGAGACCAGCGCAGTACATCTGTGTGCGAACGTATCGACATGTTTCTTCATAATCGAGCGGTTCTAAGTAACCACGTACTGCTATTCGCTGAGCAATTCCCTCTAAATTAGACTCACCAAGCATTTCCTCAAGACGAATAGTACCCGCGAGTACAAGATGGACTGCGGGGTATGCGGTTACAACTCCATTGAGTAATCGCAATTCTTCCAGCAGCCTGCGTGGAAGAGTGTGCGATTCGTCTACAAGGACAACCAAACCAGAACCCGTGGCCGCTAGCCCACGAATACGGTCAACAAGTCCAAGCCGTAATTCTTCCTCATCAAGGCCACGATAGGCTTCACCAAGATCTGACAAAATTGACTGCCAAAGTCCTCGGCGAGTGCAGATGCGAGCTCCTGAAAGAAAGGCGACGGCAAAATCTCCCTCAATTTGTTCCCGAAGACAGGATAACAATAGAGATTTCCCACTACCCGTTGGCCCAACGAGTAAACCAATTCCTTCGGCTCTGCGAATAACGCGTACCAATCCGTCGAGAGCCTTCGTCGCATCCGGAGAAGGGTGAAAGGAACCAACCCGAGGCACTGCCATAAAGGGACGAGTTGCTAGGGGATAAAAGCTTTTCGGTGATGACATATATATAGTTGTTAGGATGTGCTCGATGCGTTCGGATAAGTCAAAGGTATGCCGACAGCATGAGAAGACTTGCTGGACTGAAGTATTGTCGACCGAATCGAGTGTCTTCCTGTACCGATGAATCAACGCATAGACTTTTCCGATTGGGTGAATCGACTCTACTGAGGAGACCCACGCGGAATCTGCGGATCATTGCCGTTCGTCTGCACTGCAATGCTTTTGGTGAATACGAGGAATTTTATGTTTCAGGTCAAAATCTGTGGTGTCACCTCTGTGGAAGATGCTCTGATGATCGCGTCTTCAGGCGCTGATGCTATCGGTCTCAATTTTATTCCTAGTTCTCCACGCTGCCTTGATCTCAAGCGAGCCACTGAAATCTCTAAGAACATACCCACTGATATTGTGCGGATTGGGGTTTTCGTAGGACGGCCTTCCGACGAGATGCTCATGGTCGCAAAACAAATTGGTCTCGATGCAATTCAACTTCATGGACTTTTTGATGGATCCCCGGAAAAAAGCGACCCTCCCTGGCGTTGTGATGAACTACAACCGTTCCCGGTTATTCGAGCAGTACGGCTTGACGAACCCTCGGTTGATGCAGATCGACTAGCGACCGCTCGGCAATGGATTGATGCGGCGGCTGCTTGTGGATGTCTCCCAGCAATGGCATTACTTGACGCCAGTGTTTCATGTGGCGTGAATGCTGGTGAGTTTGGTGGAACCGGAAATATCATCGATTGGAAGGCCGTGGCTAGAATACCTACCCTTTCAGTTCCAACAACACTTGCTGGTGGACTCACACCGGATAATGTCACTGCTGCAATACAACTAACGCAGGCCAATGCAGTTGACACAGCGAGTGGTGTTGAATCATCTCCTGGCCACAAAGATTCGGATTTGGTCCGACGATTCGTCGATGCGGCAAAACAAGGGTTCTCTGGGCAAACCGTTGTCTAACCTCATAATCCCCTACATTCCCGGTAATCGTCGTTTTTCCTAAACCTTCTTAGTCGCTGTTTCTTGTTCTCTTACGCGGCAACCGGAAAACGGACTGTGCGCAGCGTGTTAAAGCGTTACAATTTAGCCAGTTACGTGAGTTACGTGACTCGGCAGTCACGAGGCTGCCATCAAGTTTTTCCATGTCTGAGGAGGTTCCTGTGGCCCAAGTTGATACCCGCCTACCATACAAAGTTGCTGATATGTCTCTGGCTGAATGGGGACGAAAAGAAATTGAACTCGCTGAAAATGAGATGCCCGGTCTTATGGCACTTCGCGAGCAATACAGTGAATCAAAGCCTCTTGCTGGAGCTCGAATTGCTGGATGCCTCCACATGACAATTCAAACTGCAGTACTCATTGAAACTCTCGCTGCACTAGGAGCGGAAGTCACTTGGAGTAGCTGCAATATTTTCAGTACACAAGACCATGCCGCAGCCGCAATAGCCGCTACAGGAATTCCAGTGTATGCGTGGAAGGGTGAATCTGATGAGGAGTTTGATTGGTGCATCGAACAAACTCTTATGTTTCCATCAGGAAAACCACTGAACATGATTCTTGATGACGGTGGAGACCTCACCGCGATGGTCCATGAGCGATTTCCTGAACTCCTTTCAAACATCCACGGTGTCAGTGAAGAGACAACTGCTGGCATACATCGCTTGGAAGTATTGAACACAACTGGTGCTCTCCAAGTTCCGGCGATTAATGTGAATGACAGTGCGACAAAGAGTAAGTTCGACAATCTTTATGGTTGCCGTGAGTCTCTAGCAGACGGTGTGAAGCGGGCAACAGACGTAATGCTGGCCGGTAAGGTTGCTGTTGTTTGTGGATATGGTGACGTCGGCAAGGGATGTGCCGCAAGCCTAAAAAGCTATGGCTGTCGTGTCATTGTGACTGAGATCGATCCGATCAATGCACTGCAGGCTGCCATGGAGGGTTTCGAAGTTGTCACGATGGAAGATGCCTGCAAAGAAGGCAATCTCTTTGTGACGACCACAGGAAACAAAGACATCATTCTTGGAGAACACATCAAGCACATGCCAAATGATGCGATCCTCTGTAACATCGGTCACTTTGACACTGAAATAGATGTCGCATGGCTCGAGCAGCAAGTTGCTGATGGCAAGGTCACAAAGGACGAGATCAAAGCTGCAGACATTGGTGCGGTTGATCGATATACGTTCACTGAAAATAGTCGCAGTGTCATTATTCTGGCGAAAGGCCGCCTTGTGAATCTCGGGTGTGCTACTGGCCATCCAAGTTTCGTGATGAGCACATCCTTCACCAACCAGGTACTTGCACAGATGGAACTCTGGTCTAACCGTGAGACCGACCACTATAGTGTCGACATTCATATGATCCCCAAGAAGCTGGATGAAGAAGTAGCTCGACTCCACCTTGAGAAGCTTGGGGTCAAACTGACCCGGCTGACCAGTGAGCAAGCCGACTACATTAACGTCCCAGTTGAAGGACCATACAAGCCGAGCTATTACCGCTATTAATAGTCTTGGTATATCGCTTCGAGGGCTGCAGAGTGCTACGGCATTCTGCAGCCCTTTTTTTATTAAAAGACCACTGACACATATTGTTTCATGTGAAACACTTCCTGGTTTTACTAGTTCAGCAAGTGCATACTGAACCAGTAGATTTCAACACCAGTAGATTCCAATACCAGGAAGTCTCTGGAATCACTTGATACCCCCAGCTCATTGAAGCATGCCGGTGCGAGAGATCTTCCTCAACCGATACGGGTTTCTTATTCCAGGAACGGTCCTGCAACCAAGCTCCTTGATACTACAACCCATCAAAACAACATTGATAGAGTGCGGCCGTTTATGCGTTTTGCAAGGAACCACAGGTGAACCGCACACCATTCGCCTGACCACTTTTGCCCGCATTCCAAAACTACCATCATTCCAAAATCAGTAGATGGCCTAAGAGCGTTGATGACATACGAACGAAGATATTTAGCAACGTGATTGCTTTGTCTTCATTCGATACCAGCAGGACGAGAGCGGGGGGGTTCGTCGCTGATGCTCAAAGAACTGCTTCTATTTCCCAAGCACCAAGAATGCTTTCCGAAGCATATTTCTTTTCTGCTTGCACTCGCCAGGCCCTCCTTGATGCCTCCAATCAACAGGTACTTTTCATTGAAATACCATCGGTGATCATCCAAAGGCTCATTCTTGGTCCTCACAATTCTTGTGAGGACCGATTTCTGCGATGGCTCCCCGACCAGGCTTCGTGTAGCTGCAGACGCTACGTCGAAAGCGTATCTTGCAACCCGTGTATAAAAAGAACTGAATTGTGCTGAGGATCTGCGAGCATCCTCAACCAGTGACACTCCAATATTGTGACTCTCAAAGAAATCAAGAATCCCAAAGCACGTGGTGAACTCACTTTCGACTGAATTCCATACATCGAGCAGTTCAGTAACACGCAAATATCCTGTGATTCAGTTGCCTCGTTCACAATCCAATCATGCCTCTGGTTTTCTGATCTTCTCATCATGAAAGGTCGTTTCACGTGAAACAGGCAAAGCGAGTAGTCTGCGCAAAGTTGTTCGGTTTCACGTGAAACACCACCCACCAGAGTCCGATGGTGACGACCCCACCGGTTCGTGCCGATACACCGAGAGCACGAGTTGTGCGTTACGAAATCATTTATAGGAATACGCGGATGGGCCGGATTGTGTGTGTTGCAAATCAAAAGGGTGGCGTCGGGAAAACAACGACTGCCTCAAACGTCGCAGCAGGACTTGCCAAATCCGGCAGGCAAACACTGCTGGTTGACCTTGATCCCCAATGCAATGCAACTACTGGTCTTGGTGGCACCCCTGCTGAAACACATCCGCTGGTATCGGAAAGCGCGCTGAGCGACACAATTATGAGCACAGCTGTCACGAACCTTTCATTACTTCCCGGTAGTCGAAGCGTCCGTGATGTTGAGCGATTAGCTGAACAGGCTCGAAACGGTTCGATGGTTCTTTCGAATCATCTTTCATGTGGACTCAATGCGTGGGACTACTGCCTTATAGACTGCCCCCCTTCCCTGGGGGAACTCACCCGCACAGCACTTGCCGGTTCAACTGAAGTGCTCATGCCAATTCAATGTGAATATTTTGCATTGGAGGGTCTGACGCAGATGATCGAGGTGATTCGAGATGTTATGGCTGATCAGCCTGGCCGCCTTTCCTTTAGTGGCATTGTGCTGACGATGCATGACGCGGACCTGGAACTTACAGCTGAGGTTGAGCGAGAGGTTCGAGATTTTTTTGGAGAGATTGTTTTCGACACGGTGATCCCTAGGGACGTCGCTGTGTCGGAGGCACCGAGTCACGCATTGAGCGTGCTCGACTACGCACCACGTTCTTTGGGAGCACGGGCGTATACAGAATTGTGCATGGAGGTACGTGACTGTGAATAAAGAACGACGGCTTGGACGAGGTCTGGAAGCACTACTCGGTAGAGCCGGAATGGATCAGTCGATACCACCAACTGATGGCACTGGAGCATTAGCAACTCAACCTGAAAACACTGATCGCACACGATCAGCTGCAGCACAACTCATTCTGCATAAGGCTGAAGATCTCGAGCAGGCTGCTGCCGCAGTACCTGCAAGTGAAATTGCAACCACTTCGATTGATCCAAATCCATGGCAGCCGCGAAGCGAAATGTCAGCCGATGACCTTGTTGAATTAGCAAACAGTCTTAAAGAGCATGGGCTTGTTCAACCAATTGTTATCCGTAAAAAAAATGATCGTTTTCAATTAATTGCTGGACAGCGTCGCCTGGCAGCAGCGCGTCGATTAGGGTGGGAGAATATTCCGGTACGTCTACTGGAAGTTGACGACCGACAAATGTCTGAAATTGCAATTGTTGAAAATCTTCAGCGTCGTGATCTTGACCCTCTTGAGAAAGCAACCAGCTTCAAGCAGTACCTTTCAACATGGGGTGGCACTCAAGACGAACTTGCAAAAAGGCTGTCGGTTGATCGGTCAACTGTCGCCAACTTAATTCGTTTACTGGAATTACCAGAAGTTGTTCAGCAAAAACTTCGTGGTAGCAAAATTTCAATGGGGCATGCCAGGGCTCTTTTGCCACTAGGGGATGAGCATGAACAAATTGCACTTGCTGAAAAGGTTGTTGCCCAAGGACTTTCAGTTCGTGCAGTTGAAGGTGAAGTTCAAGAAATACTTCGCGGCGATGAAGTTTTAGAAGTGTCTACGTCTCCAACGTCTTCCATAACGGACACACAACCGACCGGCTCATCAACACCAAAAAGAAAGCCTGGGCGTCCAGCTTCAAGGCGATCGAGCCAGATTGTCTCACTTGAAAATGAGCTTCGGAGGGCTGTTGGTACCAAAGTTGTAATTCATGCGAATAGCAAAGGGGTAGGGAGAATTGTCATTCCGTTTGGTAGTCCAGAGGAATTCGAACGGCTACTGGCCTTTCTCACAGACTGAAAAACACGGCTTGTTTCCGGGTTTTCTCTTTACTACTCTGCCTTTTGCGAGTCTTAGCTATACTTTCTAAGACTTATCATACGGTTTTCACAAGAAGCCACATTCGGGGCGTAGCTCAGCCTGGTAGAGCGCTTGGTTTGGGACCAAGAAGTCGCATGTTCGAATCATGTCGCCCCGACTGTTTGCCGGAATTGTAGAAAGACACTACAAACAAAGTACAAACCTGTACCGATCGCCTGTCGCGATCGTGCCTCTTTGGATCATGGTTGTCCGATTTAATCGGGTACAACTTCCAAACTGTACCCGATAGATCATTCGATCTAGGAGGTACGACGATGGGTAGACGATCAAGCAAGGCATTCCCCGAGCCGCAGTTACACCGTTCCAAAGGCCTTTTGCGACTACGTGTAGACGGTCGCGAGTTCTGGTTAGGTAAACCCGGCACAAGAACAGCCGACGAGAGACGAGCCGAAATACTCGCCGCATGGGGTGCCAACGGTGGATCACTGCCGGCTGACTTTAATCTAAATACCACGAAACCAAAAAAAGTGGTGCCGAAGATCGCGAAGGAAATCACAGCAGGCGTCACGGTTGGCGACCTTGTTGAGATAACACTTTCCGAAATTGGTGGCGGGAAGACGCCGGAAGAATTGCGGAATATTTCTCGGTGGTGGATTCTGCGAAAAGTCGCTGACGCTACGCACTGAAGATGAAACACTGAAGGTGCGGCTGTCCGGTATTGATACAACTGAACTGGGGCAACCATTTGGCAACAACGCTAAACAAGCACTGTCAGCCCTTGCGTTTGGAAAGACTGCCACCATCAAGAGCAGTGGCAAAGATCGCTATGACAGGACGCTGGGGTACATATTCATTGAGGATCAGGCCATCAATACCATGATGGTGCGTATGGGTATGGTGTGGTGGGTGCGTCGTCTAGCATGTTGCCGAACTCGTCAATGTCGTCTTCAGTGCGTGTCGGGAACTACCACGGCAAAGGTAAGTAGCCGCTTCTTACTAGCCAAAATATCAAAAGACAGATTTCTACCGTCAAAAGGATAGAACCGTAACGCTTCAAGAGTTTCCAAGGTTTATTTTTAGGGATATGCGGTGTAGTAGTTGGCACGCCGTCTAGCATGTCGGAGAGATCATCGTCGTCTTGTGGTGGATCGTCTTGCATGGGTTAAACATAACCAAGAAACATACAGATCAAAAAGATTGCACCTATCACCATAACAATAAGGCAGGCGAAGAGCGAGAAAGTTGTGAATGCGGAGAAACGCTGGTCGAAATATGAAATATCATCCCCGTAGTCTTTAGCAGGAAATATACCAGAGTCGCCGTATTCCCCTACGTAGGTTCCTTGTGTCATTCCCGGTGCTGGTGCTGGTGCAGTCACTTCGACTTCTTCACCAAAGAAATCATCGTCTTCGATTACGTCTTCTAGTGGATCGTCTTGCATGAGTGCAGTTTATCAGGCTGCTGTAGATAAGCATCGTGGTCAGAATCTCAACAATTTCTATAGTTTTTTCAGGTGTTGGCCTCAGGGTTGAGTCATTCCCCCCCCGTTTTAGATTCCCCTGGGAGCCAACACCCTGCCTCCATTCTGCTACAAAGCAGGTGGGCTAGGTGTTCGATACTCTGGCGCCGGTGGTGGGATAGCCATACCCGTTTGCGTACCCGATAAACGGTCGAAACGATCGATTTACACCACTGTAGAAAACCCGTACGATTTAAAAAGTGCCATGACCAAGGCAGTTTTGTATTTGCTACCGGATACGTCTACGAGTTTTGGGACCAAGAGGTCGCATGTTCGAATCATGTCGCCCCGACTGTTTGCCGTTTTTTGCAGAAATAAATAAAGTGGGGTCTGTTTGCCTTGATCTCAACCAGACAACGAAACCTCTGCCTCAGCTAGCTGTGCAGAAACTCAGTTTTTCCTTGGGGGGTTACGAAGCCTCCCCGTTGTTTTGCCTGCAAACCCTTCGAAAAATGCCACCATTTGAAGTCACCGTAATGGATCGCAGACTTCAAACAGAAGCATCCAGAATGCTTTTAGTTCGCATCCATCCGAATTCATTATGACCGACCCGCCGAGCGTTGTAGAGCTGCTTGATACGAATACCGAGAAACTGATCCCGC
>JABAAH010000051.1 GCA_014238855.1 Planctomycetota bacterium | reverse complement strand
GATCGGAACACCACTGCCTAACCAACTAAAAGCATCGATTTCATCTGGTTCCATTCCGGAATCTTGCAAACCTCTGTCACTGGCAGATGCTGAAGCACGCCACGATATCGAATCAGTACCAGCACCCACACCGTGAATAATTCCCAGCACTGGCTCGTTACTTTTGCAAGCGTCTGACAACCGCCGCAGAATAAATACCCCACAACCCTCAGCGGGAAATGAACCAGCACTCTTTTTATCAAACGGCGCAGCGCCCGTACGTTCGCTCAAAAGGCCGAGTTTATTCATCGCGTCGAAGCGATTAATACTCATGTCCTGATGTGCTGCAATCCAAATCATCGCATTGTTATCACCGGAACGAAGCTGATCAACACAACACATCAACGCTGCCGGAGCTGCCAGTGTACCGGCGTCAATTGCAACGCCCCCACCGTGCAAATCAAAGGTCTTCGTAATTCGTGAAGCAAGACTACTTGCCGTAAAGCTGCCAGTCTCATCCAGCAAGGCCGGCATGTATTTAAGGCACTGCTGCTGGAAGTCCTCGGCAAGATCCCGAGCTTCTCCTGCTCCTAATCCCCGTTCGATTGCAGAGTGAATGAGTATCTTCTGAAACCAGGGAAGACGTAGGCCCATCTGCAACTGCGTTGCAAACTCACCACCAAACATTGTTCCGGCAACAACACCAGTGCGATCTCGAAGGCGATCGAAGTGCTTCTCTTTACCAAGACCATTGATCGCGCGATCGACGGCATCGAGAATCATGAATTGCAGTGGACTTGCCTGAGCTATCTGTTTTGGAGGAACTTTATGCCTCCGCCAGTCATATTCAAATCCGGAGATTATTCCTCCCCGGGCAACAGGGCTCCTGCCAGCAGACTGATCGTACACGCGACAAAACTTGACTTTGTCCCAACGTTCTTGCGGGATTTCAGACTTTGGGTCATCATCCGTCAAAACCAGCCGACAGAATGATTCATAGGCCAATGCGCCTGGCAATACGGTCTCAACGCCAACGATGGCGACGGGTTCCTCCGAGCGACGAACGTAACTGCCCTTACTTGCTTGGCTTGCTGTGACAGACGAAATCCTGTTTACAACTTGATTGGATTCTTCGGGCACCCATTCATCAAGAACAATATGCGCATTGAGGCCACCAATACCGAAGGCATTAACAGCTACTCGTCGCGGCGTGCCCGCTGAAACTCTTTCCCAGGGCTCTGCTTTCTGTGGAAGTCGAAAAGGGGCTTGGGCCCAGTCAATGTCCCCAGAAGGGTTCTGGCAGTTTGCAACAGGCGGAATCATTTCATTTTCGATCGCAAGAATTACTTTCAGAATCCCTGCTGCACCGGCAGTCTCAAGCGTGTGGCCTATGTTCGCCTTCACGCTACCAATTGGTATCTTTTTATTCCTTGGGGCAAGCTCCGGAAGAACTTCCGCCAAGGCTTCCGCTTCAGTGGCGTCACCAAGAGCTGTAGAAGTAGCATGAGCTTCGACATACTGCAGCGGCACACCATCACGCAACTGATCGTGCGCCCGTCGCATTGCCAACACCTGCCCCTCACGACGTGGCGACCAGAGACTTTTCCCGCGACCGTCTGACGCGAGTGAGCAAGATCGGACAACAGCCCGGATTGGTAACTGATGTTTTTGTGCATGCTCGAGCGAACAAAGAAGAAACATGACGACCCCTTCTCCAACAACCAACCCGTCTGCTTTGGCGTCCCAGGGGCGCGAACCCGTGGCACTGAGAGATCGTGCCTGTGAAAAAAGGACAAGGGTATCTGAATGACAGTAGGAAACACCACCCACCAAGGCCATATCGAGACGTCCTAATTCTACGGCACGAACACCCTGAACAAAGGCCTGAAGAGAAGAGGCACATGCACCATTAAAAGCAATTGCCGGCCCGTCAAAACCAAGTGCTTGAGCAGGAAGCTTTGCTGCCAACATGGCCCCGAGGGCAGGTTCACCCTGAGCATTTCGTCCGACAGTATTCTCTCGAACATTCTCAACAAGCTGGCTTACAAGGTGATCCAGCATCGTTGCAGACAATCCCGATGCTCTCGGACTTTCCCGGAGATAGCTTGCCACCTGTTCGATTTGAGCATGACAGGCAATGTCTCCAGAAAGACCACTTGATCGAGTATGACCAACAAAGACACCTGAATTCCGAAACGGCATATCGAGAGGATTTAGCCCTGCATGAATAGCAGCCTCATATGCAACATCGCATGCCGTCGAAAAGGCTGGCTCCGGATGGTCTCGAAATTCATGTGGCAGTTTACTTGTCGGCTTCGGACCCCATGTATGAAGAAGGCAAGCAATATCTGCGTAAGTGTGATTGAGTTTTCCAGGAACTGGATCATACAGAAGATCACGATCGATTCGCTCGGCAGGAATTTTTGCTACACGAGAACCTCCAGAAACAATGAGATCCCAGAATTCTTGAGGTGTATCAGCGCCTGGCAATCGACACGCCATCCCAACGACGGCCACGTCTTTTTTTTGCTGACTTTGAGTTTCCTGTGATTTCTGTCTTTCAGGAGCAATCATCAAGAGACTGTCTCCTTCTGAAAAAACATCTTGTGGATCACTTGAACCGATTCATAAGGATCACCTTCTCCTTCAGAGACGATGAGTTGCCCAGTTTGAAATGCTTTTTTAGCAGTGAGACTGCCTCCACTTATTTGCATTAATGCTTGACTTGAGGTGCGAACACGAGGCCCTCTTCCCGGTTGTGGAAATCCGACACGAGGTTTTTTACCATCAGGCCATACAGACCAATTCCCTCCTCCAGGACCCGATACTTCGAAATCAATACACCGCGAATCTTTTTGCTCCGTCCAACCAGAGACTCTTTGAGCAGAGACCGTTGGAGCAAACTTGGTCGCAACGTCAAACTCTGGTGCCTGCATTATTGGCCGAGGCCATCCGAAGTTTTCACGTAATGCAAATCCGCACAGGCGGCGAAGCATCGCTACGTCAACACTCGGACATAACAACTCACTTGCAGCTTCTAATGTGTTACTCGCGTCAAAATGAGGATCATCTCTCCAATACGCAGAATATGTCTCCATCTGATTACGAAATTCATTTGCGAGAGACTCGAGCACTTGAGACGACTGGGGCTGAACTTGACGAGTACGCTTCTCTTTACCGTACTGCTCTATGATTGCTTGCTTAGTCACGGCAGCAATATCCTGAACAAGTACACGATTTGCCGGAGTTAAGTGATATGTTCTGCCATGCCAGTAGTCCTTACTAACAATGTGAGCAATCACTTTTGAAACCCAGTCTACTGGGACAAGGTTTTTGCATTCATGACCGTGCAGCCCAAGTGCCATCATCCACATTGATTCAGGTATTGGTGGCATACCTTGCATCATTGGCATAAATGATGCCATTACGCGGAGAGGTGTATAAAATCCGTGGTACGTGCTTGTAAATGAAGTCCGTGAGTCTCCAACGATAATCGCCGGTCGAAAGAATGTCGGCGACTCTGGAAAACCAGCATCACGAACAATATTTTCAGCCTCTAATTTACTTTCCTCATAATCATTACCAAATTTTTGACCAAGATTACTCTCTGTTTCATAAACAGTTCCCGTACGGAGACCACATGTATAGGCAGTAGATACATGATGGAACCGAGGGATGCCTAACTCGCGAGCAAAGGAGGTGAGGTTGGTTGTTCCTCCAACGTTCCCAAGCCATGGTTCTTCTGTCCTTGACCCGCCTGTAGTAAATGAAAGACTTGCAGCGTTATGAACTACGGCTCGACAATTTTTCTCGAGCCAAACACGTTCTTCACGTGATATCCCAATTCCTGGACTACTTAGATCACCTGTGAGGACAACAGGCCTGGCAAGATAGCGTCCTTCGATACGATCCCATCGACTCATTATGGAATCCACTCGAGAACGAGCATCTGATGTTTTGGAAGGCCGAGCAACGACAGCAACTCTGAGCCCTTTTGCGAGAAGATCTCGCAGTAAATAATGCCCGAGAAGACCGGTTGAACCAGTGAGCAGGGTAAATTCTTTCATGGATTGATATATTGCTTGAAATAGTGAATTTCAAAACGCAATCCATTGCTCAAAACGTCTGCCACCTTGGATGAACACTTCAACCTGAACTACCGGTAGACCGCCATATTGACTTCAAAACACAGCTAGTCGCATTCTGGAACCTCATCCGCGCTGGAAACTTAGGGTATCTAAGTAATCTAAGCCTAGCAAGATTTTTTCATATTTTGTGCATGTTTTCTTGAAATGATGAAATTTTTCCCAAAAAAAGCCACCAAATTGCAAATTCAGTATCGCTGAACAAAATCTTAAAATGCCTTCACGAAAAGCGCGGAAGACATGATTGACTCCTTCTTAAATATTTCTCTATCAAAGATTCTGTGTTTCACTTTGACGCAGGAGTGAACTTCCACACAAATTCTGAAAACTGTGTGGAGAGACGAAGCAAATCGCGGCCTTTCGATTTACCTGCTCTTTGGTTTCATTCTCATGAACGGCATGCGTACCACGAAACTGTTGTTGTATTGCAGGAGATAAAAACAATGGGACGTCAACACCTCACGACCATTTGTACGGCTCTTACCGGCAAAACGAACCATACGGACGAAGGCCGGTTTATAACGATCAGGATAGCCTGTGAATCTGAACGTCACTAATCCCCTTCCGTAAACCGATCTCATTTGTAACGAAATGAAGGTGCAGTGGATGCCATGGCCGGCCGTCCTACAGCCTCGGAGGAGAAGATAGATGGCGAAAGATACTTGGCGAGTTGTAACACAGGGTCGTAACGGTGAACTCATTACTCATGACTTCGATAAGGCTGAAGATATTCCAGTATCTCATCTCCAGGTTGGCATCGATGATTGCAGTACTGATCTTGAACTCAGGGGAGCACCTGTTTTCCGTTCACTTGTTGGACCAATGCCTGAAGGAGCAAATATCATCCGATATGAGACTCCTGAGGTCTTTGAATTACTGACGAAGGAATGGGCAATACCAAGCCCTCCAAAACGTCGATCACGAAAGAAGAAAACAGCAACCAATGGCTGAGACGATTTTCGCAAAGATTATTCGTCGGGAGATACCTGCCCGTATCGAACACGAGGATGATGAGTGCCTGGCGTTTCATGACGTTGCACCTCAGGCACCAACCCACATTCTCGTCATCCCCAAAAAGCCTATTTCAAGCCTCGCTGATGTGACCGATGCAGACACTCCTCTGCTCGGTCACCTCATTCGAGTCGCAACAGAAATCGCAACCTCACTTCATCTCGAAGAGGGATATCGTCTCGTCGTGAATTGCGGTACTCATGGTGGTCAGACGGTAAACCATCTGCACATACACCTTCTCGGTGGCCGACCACTCAGTTGGCCGCCGGGGTAACAGGCTCGTGGAGTGACTCGAAACAAGATTCAACCAGAGCCCGCCCGAACAGAGCCCGCCCGACTCGAACAGAGCCCGCCCAACCAGACTACCGCCACCACCCGCGGACTCGATCGAAAAAACCTTCATCCTCTTCAATGGCTTCATCTTCATCTTCAGCATTCACGCGTCGCTCCGCGCGACGGGCAACTCGTTTTGCGACCCGTTCTGCCTGCTCATCACTCACTGTCGCTTGGAGAAATCGTGGCCAGTAGCCCTCCAGCCTTGAAAGAACTTGTGCTGTCGATCCAGCCGCAAGTTCACTCTCCATCTCATCGAGCAGTGCGTGAAGCTCATTCTGCTGAGATTGATTGAATATCAAGTCATAGACTTCTATCTCATCAATTTCTATAACTCCTGGACCAAGCATATCGAACCGCAGTCGCAATGATTCGTTCGGGTCACTCGGAAGGTCTGTAACTTGCAACACAAAACGGTTCCATCCCTCTTGCAGCGGGCGGCCACCGGCTGCAGAACCCACTGGCGCGAACCGGTAATACTGTTCACCATTTTCAACGCCTTCCACCGCAATCCGAAAAGGAGGCTGAGGCACTGATGGAGGCAACCGAAGCCACACAGCAACACTAAGCCGGCCCGTGTGCGGTGGCTGGAATGGGTTACTCCGTATTGTCGCAAGTTCCCCGACTGAAGTCATTCGAACAGCTTGATTTTTTTCATCACCACTACCAACCGTTGGTGAAACTGCGTCAATCAATTCGAGCTGGCCCCCAGCACTCTCAACTACCTCCCACCCCGTAACGCCATCACCAAGCCTCGGCAATTCGAACCCCGGATTATCTAATACTGTGATGAGTGGAGGTGTTTCCAACACTGCCTGGCGTTGCCGTAAATCGGCCACACTCTCCTCAATCATCTGAACAGCACCTTCCTCGAAACGAACCGTTGCTGCATTCGGCTGAGTATCTGCGCCTGGTCCATGAAGCCGAATCACACGTAGGCTCCATGGAGAAAGACCGACCACTAGTTGGTTATCGACCGTGGAAAACGCCTGGTTGTTTACAACATCAACTCCCTCCACGGCAGCGCTGAGACTTACGTTCACATCCGCTGCCATTCGACTGGCGTTCCCAACAAGAAGCCATGAAGACCTGTTTCCTCGAACAAAACGAACGGGGAATTCATCAGGAACACCCTTTAAAGACTGCATGTTTCGCTTCGGGAAAGACAAGAAAGCCTGCCGAACAGCAGCATCACTCACAGTGAGTTCAGCCCACCGTAGCGACTGATCAAAAATGACCTCCGCATCTGCTGTTGCCAGACCCAGCAGTAATGGCTCTTGCCGTTTGGCTCCACCACTCACTGCGTGCACAACACTCGAACCTGAGAATTCCGATGCATTAAATGGTCCATGTGGAAGTACCGCTGTAATATCCACCTGCTTAGGCTGCTCGAGAAGAGCAAGCCCTCTCCGTGATGCACGACGCTCCCAAGCTGAGACTGATGCTGACTGATTGGCAGTCGCAATCGTCGCGGCGTCTATCTCATCTTCAGTAACAGAGTGAAGCCGAGGCGCCACAAAAACAGCATTTACAGAACGTGTTAGTGCTGCTGGATCAAGACCAAGCTCATACAGTACTGCCTGCTCTTGTGGCTGACCAGCAACAACTGGCCTGAATCGCTCAGCAACTGAACCAGTAAACATCAGCGTTGTTGGCATTATATAATAATTCCAACCAGTCTCAGCAGCAACAATGTCAGCAATACTTTCATGGAGTGTTGCTATCTGTTCTGCTCGCCATGCAAGCCATGACGGACGTAGATCCCCCTCGATCGCAGCAGCACGGGTTACGAATCGATTGGGTCCTGAGTCCTGAAGAACATATTCCCCTTTTCCTGTCTGCTGCACAAATCTCAGAAATGTTGCGTCGTCGAGCCCCCAGGCAACACCAGGCAAATGGAGCCAGCCTTCAGCAGGCAGTACAAGGGCCACACCATCAACAACTCCAGAATCTTGTAGCCGCTCAACGAGCTCGGCCACAACATCAAGCACGGCAGCCTGAACACGAGGATCAAGAACATTGTAATGGCGACCCACCAGTGTCTCGGATGCCTCACGAACTTCACCGTCGCGACCTACGCAGAGAATCCCAGGCTGACATCCTTCACGTGCAAGAAGACTTTCGAGCTGCGGATGAACTCCGTCGAACCGAAGTGTGGGAACGAGCTCCATACCCGTCTGCTCACACGTGCGGCAGAGTAATGCGAGGCGATTCTCCTCATCGAACGAAGGATTGCCTGCCCCCCCTTCCCAGCGTGGCCCTCCAGCAGTCAAACCTGACTGCCAAAGGCTCGCACCACCAGCGTACACATCAACAGCCAAACCGGTTACTTGCTGACTCTTAAGGCGTTCCGCAGTCTGCCATAATTCATCGTACCAGCGAACCCAACCAGCCGGCTGGCCAGCCTTTACTTCACCACCAGACAATTCTGACGTTGCCTCCCGTGGTACCGGTACAAAAATCCGACGCTCACCATAGCCGCTCACCGGCAACACTGAGTCACTCATTCTCTCAGGCCCACGGTACACAGCCACGCGGCCAACCGTTGCCGTCTGTCGTCGTGATGAATTACTGATCACAAGCAACGGTGATCGGGTTTTTGGCCAGAAGACAAAACGATGCCTCCGGAGCACGACGGGCTCACCTGTGAGTGACCGTGGTACTTCGAAGCCACCATCATGCTGAACTGAGACAAAGGCATCACCGGTATTCTGCTCAAGCACTGACACACCAACAGCAACGTGCTGATCACTCGGGTAGTCGATTTCTACAGCATGCGGTCGCCCAGGAATGGCGTCAGTGATCACAATGCCTTCCCACGTCGGTACTCCGGAAGCACTCATTGGTGGGAGCCGAAGCATGGCACCAAGTTGATGCGGCTCAACTGTTGAATGTCCGGTCGAGAGCAGACCATTAAACCTTGGCATAAGGCTATCGACAGAAGGCACCTTAGGGAAACCTGGCATTGGCACTTTTGGCAGTGACAAAGAAGGCATCCTACCTGCGGCATCTCCAAGTGACGGCATAGGCATCGCGGGCAGTGAGAGCCTCCTCATTGATGCCATTGATGCTGCCGCCTGCCCAGGCAGACGCCGCAAGCGTTCATGCAGACGTGGACTCCCAGGGTCAAGTTCATAGATTAAATTCCACGCACCGTCATCCTCTGTACTTAACACCATGCTTTGGGGAGAGACTACAAACTCTTTGGTGGACGACGCCAACGAGCGAGACCACCGCAGGCTGCCTCGCTCAACTGCTTCTACTTGAAGTTGATACACACCGGGAGCAGAAGGTACTTCACACTCAAAGACAACTGGCTTCCATTCTTCGAGAACAATACCCTCAACAGCGGCCACTGTCTCAAAAGGGAGCAACGGTTGAGATTGCGTCAGCAACTCTTCTCCGGTTCGAAGATTTTTTAACACAAGACGAATGTCAACGTTCCCGTATCCTGCCGCCCGTTTCGGGAGTAGCGGATGAACATCAATACGAGCTGACTTCTCAGCCTGCCACTTTCCATCGGGTGACGCTGGTGGAGTAAACCGCATTCGCAAGAGATCGCCCGCTACTGGATTAATCGTGAGACGATTTCCACTACGGTCAAGCTGATGTAGAGATTGGTCGACCAGAAAAGCAGCAACGGAGCCCTCAATTCCAACTCCTGTTTCTCCAGCACTTGCATCCGTTGGCCGCAACCAAATTCGTAAACGCTTTGACCGCCAATCACGAATCCGTAAGTCAATACCGCCTCCATCGAGTGGCCGTGTATTTTCAATGACCAGGGCTGCTCCTTCACGATGCAACCCAATGGCTTCGTCTGCTTTATCTGTAAGCAAACACCAATCAAAATCTTCCTTCGACCGGCTGCTGATGAAATTATCCGGGACCGTATTTTCAGATGAAGGGTTCGTATGAATCTCAATACGCCCAGTCCACGACCGCTCTTCACCGCCACCCCACTCGATTCGTAGCCGAACAGGTGGCGGAGCATCATATTCAGCTGCACGCACCGCGCGCGGTAGCACAACTACCGTCACGACAAGGATAAAAAACACCTTGAACAACTGGGCAACCTGATTAAGAACCATTACAGTAAAATTTCACACAATAGATCTGCAACGGAGTCGCACCGTCAGCGAAATTCACTGTCCACCTGTTTTGATAGTAAACATGGAGGTTTCAGTGATGCCCGGATACTATCGATCAAGGGTTTTGAGGGCAAAACCAGATCGGAAGTAAAATCGCACTCTTTGGATTATCGACGGTTTGATCCCTCATCCACCAATACATCCGGCAAAGGATCCATACCGGCGTCGGTGTTGGCCTCGGAATGCTGGCGATCTAGGGCGCCAAGGCAGTCTGCGAGGGCTTCGGATACCTCGTGGGATCGATCTGCAACATCAGACAGGTCAAAAAAATCATCTGGCTTCATGAACAGCTTCGGTAGTTGGTCGCGTGGCTCCACAAGAGACCAACCAGCAACAGTCAGTGCCCGACCGCCGCCACTGACGCTGCACACTCGGTCTCGAAAACCACGCCGCCACAGTCCGGCATCATCACCGAAAAGACGTTGAATACTTCTTCCAACTCCTTGAGGAATATTTTCCAATCGATCAGAGAACCTGCCCGCCCACTCTTGGCCAATAATTAATTCGCCAACTGTCGCGCCTAAGTCCGCTGGCATAAGAAGCCCACCATATCGTTGGCTTGCCTGCCGATCTGCTGGATCGACGAGGATAGCCGGTAAATGACTCAACTCTGTGTATGGTGCTGGTTCATCAGGACCAATACCGACTTGGCCATGTAACCCCAGTGGAAGACCCCGAAGCCCAAGCAAGAGCATGCCAAATCGCTGCCATCTCGCACTGACGCTTGTTACAAGTCGCCCAAGCCATTCATCCATATGCGCAATTTCACCAGCAAAGATCTGCCGCACAGTACTCACCCGATCAGGATCCGTGTCCTGTGTGACTGCGAACTCTGGAATATCCGCCGAATTTCCTGGTGGTGGATCATCTTCATCAAAAAAACCATCCCGCCAAACCTGTGGTGCATCCCATGACACACCAAGGCTACCAAGGTGACACCACAAAAGATCTGTCTTTCCTTTTTCAAATTCGCACACTGCCGCACTTAAAACACGCCCGCAACTGCTTTCCTCTTCTGCCTCAACTGTGACCGGCAAACGTTGGGGAGCAATACTCACAACCTTCATATTCGAAAACTGTGACGCGAGGCCGGAGAACTGCTCCTCAGCATCAGTGACGACTGTCACATTCCATCCACGTGCCTCGGCAGCAGTGAGTGGCCCAGCGACTGAGTCTTTCCAATCCGCTGAATGTCCCATCGCTAGTTCCTCAAGCGTCTGAGATGAACGAGTTGTTCCAGCAAGTACTCGATCACATGTAAGACCAGCCGAAGCAAGCTGACAGGTGGTTGGATTTGATGCCCATGTCGCCCCAAACGGGGAAAGCATCCATGCCGGAAGCCGATCGACAGTCACAAGAAGCCAACCTTCGGGGAGTTCTCCTTGCCAGCAAGGTTGTGTTTGATTCATGCTCTTGTTTGATTCATGCTCTTGGTTGTCAATTTCAAAGTATTGTAAGACGATATGGTTCCGGCGAATCGTCAGGCATAGATACGTAATGACATCATCTTATCGAACAACACCATCAAATACTGACAGAATGCCAAGTGGCATTCCATATATCGTCGGAAACGAGGCAGCCGAACGTTTTTCGTTTTATGGCATGAAAGCCATTTTGGTTGTTTTTATGACAGAGCATCTCGTGAATCGCGGCGGTGATCTGGCCGTCATGAGTGATACTGACGCAAAGTTTTACCTTCATTCTTTTGTCGTTGCCGGATATCTCTTTCCACTTGTTGGAGCCATTCTTGCTGACTGGATTTTTGGGAAGTACCGCACAATCCTCTGGCTGTCGATTATCTATTGCCTCGGCCACCTTTCTCTTGCTGTTGATGAAACGCGGCTCGGCCTTGGGCTCGGCCTTGCACTTATTGCGGTTGGAACAGGAGCCATAAAGCCTTGCGTCTCAGCGCATGTAGGTGATCAGTTTGGCTCTGGCAATAGACATCTACTCAGCCGTATCTTCGGCTGGTTTTACCTCGCCATCAACTTGGGCGCGCTGGCAAGCACGCTACTCACCCCAATACTTCTCAATCCTAAAAGTTTTCATGGTCTTTTTGGAAGCTTCGCGGAACCATTGGCAACTCTTGGTATCGTGCCGGGCCCATCACTTGCTTTTGGTGTCCCTGGAATCCTCATGGCACTTGCGACGCTTGTCTTCTGGCTTGGGAGGAACACTTTTATCCACGTGCCCCCTCGAGGTAAGGCATTTCTTCGTGAAGCATTGAGTGGTGAAGGCCTACGAGCTCTCAGCAGTTTAATCCCAATCTACCTTTGCGTTGCAGCGTTCTGGTGTCTCTTCGACCAAACTGCAAGTGCTTGGGTGCTTCAGGCAAAATCGATGGACATGGAACTCCTTGGAATAACCTGGTTGCCGAGCCAACTCCAAGCAGTCAATCCACTATTCATACTCATCTTTGTCCCCCTGTTCTCGTATGTCATTTATCCAGCAATTCACAGGATTTTCCCTTTAACTCCATTACGTAAAATTGGCCTCGGAATGTTTTTAACAGTGCCAGCCTTTTCGATAAGTGGTTTTATCCAACTGTGGATTGAGGCTGGACAGACGCCCTCCATCGGCTGGCAAGTACTCGCATACGCGCTACTTACTGCGGCTGAAGTCATGGTCAGCATCACATGCCTTGAATTCAGCTATACTCAAGCACCACCAAGCATTAAATCGATTGTGATGAGTTGCTATCTTGCAAGCGTTGCAATCGGAAATGAATTTACTGCTGTAATCAATGCTATGATTAGTCGACCACCACTCAACACGTGGCTTTCGGGAGCCAATTATTACTGGTTTTTCACGGGAGTAATGCTGTGTGCAGCAGTTGCATTTATTGTTGTTGCACTCCGCTATCGTGGCACAACATACAGTCCTGAATCAGCCTAAACAATTACACGACACGGAGACGCCCATGCCTCGCCAGCCTGTAAACACATCCTGCCAAAACATTCGAGTCACCCGTAGACATTTTGGCATAGCAGCGGCTGGTCTCCTCGTTGCATCACAGCGCCGGCTCATTCATGCACAAAATGCAGATTCGGCTATCGCTCCCCTTTTCAAAATCTCTCTCGCCCAGTGGTCACTTCACAAAGCTTTATTTAAAGGTCAGATAGACAACCTAGACTTCCCTCGAGAATCCAAACGAACGTATGGCATTGATGCCGTCGAATACGTCAATCAGTTTTTTAAAGACAAGGCAAAAGATTACGACTATCTCGCTCAGCTTAACCAGCGGGCAACTGATGAAGGCGTCACCAATGTACTCATTATGTGTGATGGCCTTGGCAAACTTGGCGACCCAAGTGAAAAAGCACGAACCGCTGCTATTGAGAACCATTTTCCATGGGTTGAGGCAGCCAAACGTCTCGGATGTCACTCCATTCGGGTCAATGCCGCCAGCAAAGGGTCCTATGAAGAGCAGCAGAAACTCGCTGTTGATGGCCTCTCTCGTCTCGCGGAATACGCGGCCCAACTCGAACTCAACGTCATTGTTGAAAATCATGGTGGCCTTTCCAGTGACGGCAAATGGCTTGCTGGCGTCATGAAAAAGATCAATCGACCAAACGCAGGAACACTTCCTGACTTCGGTAATTTCCAGGAGTATGACCGCTACAAAGGTGTTGAAGAACTCATGCCGTATGCAAAAGGCGTGAGCGCAAAAAGCCACGACTTTGATACCAATGGTGATGAAACAAAGACTGATTACCGACGCATGCTCAAACTTGTTCTTGCTGCCGGGTATAACGGGTACGTGGGGGTTGAGTACGAAGGCAAAAGCATTGCCGAACCTGAGGGCATTAAAGCTACAAAATTACTGCTGGAAAAAATCAGAAAAGAAATGAGTAGCTAGAACACTTTCCCTTCGCTAGTACGCTGTCCCTTTGTTGCCCGATGTTTGTACAAAGCCCGTGAAAAGACAGTGGTTAGTCATCGAGCGAGATTACCGAAAGATCAATGTCTACAACCACGGGAAAGTGGTCAGAAATATCAAGACTGCTCGCGTGGCAAATAAACGCGCGTTTGATCCCCGGCTTGAATCGTTGGTCAATCAAAATGTGATCGATCAGTGTAAAAACATCATCACTGTCTGCGGCACCATTCTCGTTGTAATCCCAATGAGATGAGAAGCGATCGGCGACCCGCGGGATATGTGAAGCAATATTGATAAGTTCCTCACCTTCTTGATGGGGATCATAATCCTTCAGCATTTGTAACACGGACGTCTGTGTCTCCCGTGTGGCGTCCGCCATTTCAACGTCTGGATCATAGTCATTGATGTCACCAAGAATAATAGGTGCATACCCCCGTGAAATAACTTCACGCTGCACAATCCGCTGGACAATCGCAGCCTCTGCAGTCCGCTGCGCGTTCGCCTCAGGGTCACTCGGATTACTTTTCAGATGGACCCCAACAAACCCCAGCTTTTTTCCGAAAACACTTATAAAGCAGACCGAATGGCGCTTCACAACGGCTATCGCTTCGACGTCACCACCACCCTGCTTTGATTTCGTGTACCGCTCGGCTGTCCATGGCAGGGGCACCGTCCCTTGCTGGACATCACGAAGCCTTGGTGTTCGATCCGGTGCGAAGAGATGAATCAGTTTTCCCTCGACACGGTCAGGTTTCAGACGCGATACTACCGCAACATCAAAACCTGTGTAGCTGTCACGACCATCAACATGATACGCCTGAAAATCACCAAGTTCTTTTTCTCTCAGAAGTGCCACTAACGCATCGCATGACTCACGAGATGAGACTTCTGAAAGAATAAGGATATCAGGATTCACGACCTCGATCACCGCAGCTACACCTTCAAGATGCCGCAGCCGTCCCGGCGGAAAGCGAAAGTGAGCAAAACGACTCCACTCATCAGGTACAGTAAGGGACTCAACATTAAAGCATGCAATGCGAACATTGGATGCCTTACCAGGGAGCCGTGCTTCCGGCTGCTCCGCTTTCGGCTGCTCCGCGTTCGGCTGCTCCGCTTTCAAACTATCCAGCGTGGCGAGTATAACAAGACCGAGAAAAAATCTTGCCATTGCGCTGCTCCCTAATTGACGATGGACCACCTTCATCGGTACATTCTCTTTCATCGTTGGGGCTGTGAACCGAACAACCGGAGCACAGTTTTTTTATTCACTCAGATTTGCACAACCAGACTCGCACACCACAACCAGCACACCACAACCAGCACACCACAACCAGCACCTTACAACAGCATAGAAAAATTTGTTCCGCTCATGCCAACTGCTCCGTTCAATACAGATTCCTTCCGTCAGCCATTTGATCTCACCACCCGAAAACTTCCAGACAGAAACCAATCGCCCAATGCATCACTCAACGGAATTATTCGTGTCGCCGAGACGTCTGTCGGAAAAGGAGTCTTCGCCCGTCGCCGGCTTCAAGAGAACATACTTCTTAGCGAAATCCACGGAAAGGTGCTCAACGACTACCCAGAAGACTCCAGCTATTGTATGGCTCTTCCGAGCGGAAAACTCCTAGAACCCACCGCACCCCTTCGTTTCCTGAACCACAGTTGCGATCCGAACTGTGAAATTTTCTACTGGGACGATGAAGACATTTCCCTGCAGGAAGATCGGCTGTGGCTGCAAATAATACGACCGATAATTCCGGGCGAACAATTGCTCATCGATTATTGCTGGCCAGCAGACGCAGCAATCCGATGCCAGTGCGGAGTACCGACGTGTCGCGGTTGGATTGTGGACCCGGACGAGTACCACCTCCTGCCAACAGCGGAAACTGGCGACGATGGAGTCTCCTCGCCGTTGTAGTGATTTCTTGTTTCGCGGGTTACGGACTCAGCCGTATTCGGATTGACGATGACCTCCGGTCGCTTCTTCGCAGCGTACGTCCAGCAAGCTTACTTGGTGGAGATGATGCTGCACAGGTTGATGAAGAGTTTGCGATTATCGACGCTATCGGAAATCGCTTTGGTGCGCCTGATCGTGATTGCATCGTTCGCGTCAAATGCCAACAAGATACTATTTTTCACGAGCCCGGTCTTTCACAACTTCGCGGCCTTGTGAAAAACCTACAGGCACTTCCTGATGTCGACCGAGTTCGCTCAATGTTTGAGGTTCGGCGGGAAGGTGTTGCTGGGGCGATTCTTCCTGTCATCCCCAAGACTTCGGGCGAACTCGATGCTGAGACACTTCGCGAGGCGCGTAGTCGGGCTCAGGCACATCCATTAGTGAATGGCCAGCTACTCTCGGCTGATGGAACAACAGCTCTGTTCATCGTGCGACTGTCAGCTGGTGCTGATCAACCTCCACGGCTCGGGCAGGCGGTCGAAGCTATTGAGTCGACTCTTACAGCCTTTCATGCTGACGATATCACTGCACAACTCACGGGCCTACCAGCTCTCAGACATCAGGCTGCCATTGCTTTGCGGAATGACATGCTGATCTTTAACTCACTCGGCTTGACACTTGCTCTTATTCTCTCTGCAGTGCTTGCGCGGAGCCTCCGATCAACAGTTGTTGCATGCCTTCCCCCAGCAGTCGGTGCAGTGTGGGCAATGGGTATTCTTGGTCTCTTTGGGGCCCCAATCAATCTACTGACAAGTGTGGTTCCATCTCTCGCGCTTGTTGTTGGAACGTGTGATTCTATTCACTTTATTGAAGATATGCGACGGAGTGTTCGCCGTGGCACGCATCAGATCATAGCCTCAAGCAATGCGATTAAACGAGTTGGAACAGCATGCGGGCTGACGAGCATCGTCACGGCTGTTGGTTTTGCATCACTTGCAGCTGCTCGCATTGAGGCTGTCCGTACCTTTGGTATCGCAGCGGCTGCAGGAGCACTTGCGAGTTTTGCAGCAGTCACGTTGCTCACGCCGCTTCTTGCCTCAACTCAATTCTGCCAAGGTCTACGTCTGGGTCGCTCCTGGCGACTGGCAAGCCGAATTGCTGGCACCCTGACGTCATTTTCAATCCGTCATGCTCGTCCGATTGCAGCAGTCGGTCTTGTCGGGACACTGTTCCTTACAGCGATTGGGATGCAAGTCGATGCAGACAATCGTGTTGTCGACTCGCTTCCTCGACAGGCAGCCTCCTCGCAGGCCCTGATTGCTGTTGATGAAGAATTTGGTGGTGTCATGGGTGTTGATGTTGTTGTCCACTGGCCCGAAGGCGTGAGCTGGAGGAGTGATGAACTCTTGGACACACTCAATGAAGTGCACACCATCCTGAACGCTTCGGATGCAACAAGTCGGCCGCTCTCACTTGCATCTGTCACGAACTCGATGCCGCCACGAGCGCGTCGTAGACTTTCGGCTGATGCCTTTGATGAAATGATTGATCCGGACGCTCGCATGGCCATTGTTCGTGCTCGAGTCCGTGATGCTGGATCCCGCCAGCTTGAAACGGTCTACGGCAACATCGACAAGAAGCTTAGTGCCTTAGCAGTCACACACGATGGGTGGCGTTTTAAGCTTGCAGGCATGTCCGTGATCTCGGCTAAAAACATCAGGCAACTTATTACTGATCTCGGCGGCAGTCTCCTTCTGGAAGTAGCCGTGATTGCCATCATTCTTGCCATTGCCTTTCGGTCACCTGTTGCAGGCATTGTGAGCCTGATTCCGAATGTGTTTCCACTTGCTGTGATTGCTGCCGTTCTCGTACTGACTGGTCGGTCTCTCGACCCAGCGACAGTCATTGTTTTTAATGTATGCCTTGGCCTTGCAGTGGACGATACCGTGCATATTATGGCGGCACTGGCAAGGAACCGTCGCGAAGGTGTTTCAGTTGCAAGCGCCATGCGGCGTGCGATTGTCGAAACTGGAAATCCTGTTGTGCTTGGCGGGTTGATTCTTAGCGTTGGCTTTGCAGCGGTTACTGTCAGCAGCGTGCCATCCCTTGCTGGATTCGGACGACTGGCATGTGCTGCAGTTGCTGCCGCAACGGTCGCCGAACTTATTCTTCTACCGGCTGTCCTGGTTGTAACCGATGATCTCCTTCGCCGTTC
>JABAAH010000050.1 GCA_014238855.1 Planctomycetota bacterium | reverse complement strand
TACATTGACAAGCCCCGCAGGCATTGGTGAAACCTGAGAAGGAAATCGTTCTTCAACGTCTGTTTTTTGAATCCGCTTGATTTTCTCTGGTGTCAGAAGATTTGGCCTGATCGTATATGTTTCTGACGTTTCACTTGCAACGACACCAGACATGACTCGGCCATCAGAAAGCAGAAATTGCACCGTACGATAGTCATCATCGATTTTCGAGGAAGGATCAAGAATTTGTACAAGGAGGTCTTTTCCACGAAGCTTCTTTACGCTCGTCACCAGGTTTGGACCTAAGTTTACACCGTGGCCGGCCATGACATGACATTGAGTACACTGCGCTTTTGCAAAAGCGTGCATGCCCCGTGACAGTGTTGCTTCATCCCGGCTAGTCGCAACTGTTGGAAAATCTTCTACTTTCCAAACCTGTACGAGAGTCGGCCGACACGCATCGAGTAAACGCTCTGCCTCCATCTGATCACGAGCAACAACCATCTTACCATTCATCACAATCCAATGACCAGGGAACGTACACACATACGGGTAGACCCCAGGCTCTTGTGGTGCTTCAAAACGCAGTACATGGACCAACGACTCTCGTGTCGGGCCAATCATGGGAGTCGCTTCAAGAATCAAATTTTGTTTGTCTTCCGGGATAAAGTCACTCGTTGCGTTTTTGGGATCACGAGCCATTGCATTGGCTGCAACACCAACCTCCTCCATCGCACCAGGCTTTACAAGAACAAGGTTGTGGTCAGTCGCATCTGGATTCAGAAAAACAAGTTTCACCGGTTGGCCCGGACGAACCGTGAATTGTTTATTTGTAAAAAGCATTCGCTCAGGCTCACATGAAATTCGAACCTCAACGGTCTCTGGACTTCTGTCAAATTCTCTATCTTTGCCTTTTGCCTTTGGCTCTTTAATTTCAAGTGACCGCCGAGCTCGATTGAGAAGAGCGGGGGCAATACTATCCTGATCGTTTCGCCAATGTCGTTGTAAAGGCGAAGATTCAAGTGCGCAGACGGCTGCATATGCAAGATGCCCACCGATCGGCTGACGAAAGATACTTAAAACGGCATCGAGTGCCTCTTGTGTCCCAATCCAGCTTGCTGCAATAGCAGCTTCCATTCGCACAAGACCAGAAGAGTCGGTCGCTGCGCTAAAAAGTATTTCATGCCGATCCGGTAATGCTTCATGCCAATATCGTAGTTGCCGAATAGCAGCAGCTCGTGCATGGTGATCGTCGTCTGAAGCCAACTCAACGAGTAATTCTGGCCTGACCACACCAAGTGTAGAAAGGCACGCCATACCCTCTGCAAGAGAACGAGCTCTTCGAGGATCTTCATCTCCTAGGGTATCGATCCAAGTATTGACTGCTTGTATCGCCTGCGTGCGATCACGACTGGCAAGTTCTCGAGTGGCTAGGTACCGCACTCGAAACTCTCTGTGACCCAGTAGCTCGGCGACTTTATCCACCGATGCTTCTGAAAGCCGTGGAAGCTCTGACACCTTTCCATTTTTTGCTGTCACTCGCCAGATACGCCCTGACTCACGATCACGACGAGAATCTCTCAATGAATATTGAGCATGTCCCTTCACTGGGTTGTACCAATCCACAATAAAAAGATCTCCTCGTGGTCCGAAATGGAGATCAACAGGAATGAAACTCAAATTTGTCGAAAAGATCAGGTCACTCACGTATTGCTCATTGAAGCCAAAGTCATTTTCAATCCAACGATGAATTTCAATTCGGTTTGTCGGCTTATACCGTGCCTTGATATATCCACCTTGCAGGTCAGCCGGAAACCCCGAACTGTCAACAAATGCCTGACCACACGTACCAGAGTACGCCTGTAATCCCTGTGGTCGCGCATGTTGCCCTGGATATGGTGGATCTAACGAGTGAAATGCCTCAGCAAAAATTGGATGACTCGCGACATGATTTCCCCATGGATCAAAAGTCACCCCCCAGGGATTTGTACTCGGGTAGGTACCTACTGCTGTGAGCCTGTGAATCTTTGGCTCATAGCGAAACCATCCACTGTTCTGCTGCCGGACTGGTCCGTGAGGGGTCTCTATCTGAGAATGATGAAATATTGATTCACGAAATAAAAGCGCACCATCCGGCGTCCAAATAAAGTCATGCAATGCATGATGTGAGTCTTCGGTACCAAATCCAGAAAGAATAACTTCATGGACATCGGCACGGTCATCCCCATCCGTATCCTGAAGAAACGTCAAATTTGGTTGCTCTGAGACATACACCCCTCCATCACCAAACTCAAAAGATAATGGCACGTGAAGATCATCAGCAAAGATTTTTGAAGTATCTGCTTTTCCATCACCGTCGGTATCCTCAAGAATCACAAGCCGATCATGTGGCTCAGAACCAGGATAAACATGCGGATATGCCTGAGACGTACAGACCCAAAGCCGACCTCGCGTATCCCAACGAACCTGAATAGGATTTGCTATTTCGGGAAATTCTTCCTCTCCAGCAAAGAGATTTACTTCAAATCGTGGATCGACTTTAAATGCCTTCTGCTCCTCAGATGCGGGGAGCCAGTTGTTTGCCCCGCGTGACTCATCCGATGCTGGTAATTGAGGCACGTTTGAATCATCGGCCTTACTGGAAAATGGTCGACCGTGTGATATGTCCCAGATTCGACGATCTCGATTGGCACACATAATCTCAAAATTCCGCATAGCGGGAAGAAAATCGAGATAACCATACCGTTCATTGCGACCACCAGTGTAATAAAAGGTATTCAGGGGTCTGTATCGTCGGAAGAATTGCCGTTCCAAATCAACAACCGCGAGACGCAACGGCTCTGATACGTTTGGTGCCACACTCCCAAAGCAGGATTTAAAAAAAGTGCTCGCGAATTCTGCGTAGCCCTCTTTTGTGAGATGACATCCATTGCTCGTGAGATCACCATCGCCACTCAGCACAAAACGCATTGGTGTATCCACATCTACGAACCCAACATGCTGCTCTGCTGCAACTTCTCTCATAGCTGAGGTATAGCGTGTGATATTTTTATTATTCTGATCAGCAGCAGCTACGCCGCGTACATTTTCATTTGGAATGGGAGACACAAGCACAATTTTTGGAGCAGTCTTCCCATTGAATGCTTTCGTCTTCACCCGCTCTAGAAATGTTTTGAGACGTTTTTTAAATTCAGGAACACCAGCGTCACCAGCAAAGGATTCATTAAACCCAAATGCTGCCAAAATAACGTCGGCTTTCTCATAGAAGAGGTGCTGTTCAAGATCAGCAAAGTTCTCTGGACGTGGCATGAGCCCAACTTCGTCTGCCGACCAGGCAAGAGTTCGAATGACCAGTTCATGATCTGGGAATCCCGCATGAATTGTTGCTGGCACAGAACCAAACAACTGTGCCCGCTCAAAAAGCGTGTTCCCAATAAGGCAAATGTGATCACTTCGTTTCAACGTGAGTGGCAGCGTAGTCGCTGTCGAATCACACGTTGGCGGTCGAGCCGCTGAGTCAAGAAACAGTGCATACTGAGAAAAATCTTGTTGTTGTGTTTCTGGCTCCAGTGTCTTCTGCTTTGCTCGAGGTGCTGCAGTAAGAACGATAGGAGTCTTCTTACGAGCAATGGCTGGTTGGACGAAGGCTGTTTTTTTTAGTTTCTTTACTGATGGAGAGTTCTTTGTTGTCTTTTTCTTTTTTTTCCGCCATGACTGATTCTTCCACCAGTCAGGAGCCTCTACTTCGACTTCTTGAGTGTATTCTCGAAGCCGCTGCATCATGCCGGCAAGACGTTCAGGCTCATCAGCTACCCGGTTTACCGTCTCAGCAACATCACTGTCGAGATTGTAAAGTTCTGGTTTCTCGAACGATTCATCAACAACAATCTTCCACGGTCCTTCACGGTAGGCAACAGAACCACCCCATCGCCAATAGAGTGGGTTTGGTCGTTCGACAGGGTTTCCCTCGATTGCTGGTAACAAATTGACTCCATCAAGAGTTTTTTCAGGCAGGTCAACTCCAGCGGCTGCCAGCGCTGTAGGAAAAAAATCGCTGCCAATAATCGGGAGATCACTTTCACTTCCCGGTTCGATATGATCGGGCCAGCGAACGATACCAGGCACACGGTGACCGCCTTCATACATCGATCGCTTGCGGCCACGGAGTGTACCCGCGAGACCTCGACCAGGCCCCCTGTCACCAGCCCCTTCAGGCCCATTATCACTTGTAAAGAAAACAAGTGTCGAATCACTGACGCCAAGATTATCAAGCGTCTTCATTACTGTTCCAAACGCGTCATCAAGCTGTGTGATATTTGCTCGATACGTCCGCTCTTGGATATCTTCAATACCTGCATGCAGTTTTTGATATCGCTCTGCAGACGCTATTGGATAGTGGGGTTCATGCGTCCAGACAGCAAGAAAGAATGGCTTCGTTGGATCACGCTTTGTCTCAAGCCAGGATACAGCTTCTTGTGCGATAAAAGGAGCTGAATAGTCATTGACTTTCCCAACCGCCTTCCCGTTCCTCACAAAATTATTTGGAAATGCGTGACTCGGGGCAGCATTGTTTTGTGTCGCCAGCCACCACGCATAGCCATGATCCGATGGCTGCGGTTGTTCTTGTGAATTGAATAGTCCGTTAAGATGCCACTTACCAACATGGCAGGTGTCGTACCCTGCCTGCTTGAGAAGTTTTGGAAGTGCACGTTCACTTGTACGAAGATGAATTGGACTTCCAGATGGAATCCAGGTGAAGACTCCATTCCGAAACGGCGTCCGTCCTGTTAGAAGACTGGATCGAGCTGGTGAGCAGACACTTGACGCCGCATGACAGTCTGTCAGTCGAAGACCCTCACCTGCAAAACGGTCAAGATTTGGTGTGATTGCATCAGGATTGCCATAACATCCAAGTTCACCGTAGCCCATATCATCAGCAAGAAAAAGCACGATGTTTGGGCGGTCTTCAGCCATCGCAGAGGCGAGGGAGAAAACTGTCGCAAGAAATAAGAGCGAAGGAATGATATTGCGAGTCTTCATACTCATTGATCTTTCATTGGTTGATCAGAAAAGCGATACGGGTCATCATGTTCAATCATCTGTTGAAGCAACAGCGATTCCATTGCTGAGCGTGTATCGGCATAGTCAGCATCGTCGGCAAGATTCTTCTGTTTTTCAGATGGCTGCTCTGGAAGAATTGTGGATACCGCCGGGGCATGGTGTTGAGCCACAAATTCATGTGGGTTTTCATGAAGATTAAAAAGTTGTGTATGAAGTCCACCAGTTGGAGATTCATATTTCAGGAGTTTCCAATCACCTTTGCGAACACTCCGCATTCCAGGCTTCTGTCCACCGCAGTACACACCGTACAGAACATCCCGAACGGTTTGTGTCTTCTCTTCAAGAACTGGAAGGAAGCTTTTTCCTTCATCTGTTGGTGGTGGAGTCACACCAGTGATAGCACACAATGTTGCCAACGTATCACCAAGATACGTATTGCCCGGCATACGACTTCCGGGACGAACTCCTGGGCCTTTTACAACCAGCGGGACCCGCCAGGTATGCTCATAGAGATTTTGTTTGCCTTGGAGCCCATGACGACCAATCGCAATACCATGATCAGATGTATAGAAAATCCATGTGTTCTCTAATTCACCAAGAGCAGACAACTTTTCAAGCACACGATGAATCTGCTGATCGATATTTTCATTACATGCGTATTCACGTCCAATTTCATTGCGAATTGTCTGCGGATCACGGTTCTTCCAGACACCGCTGACTGATACTTCGTCACGCACATCCATATGCGTATTATCAAAGGGATGGTGTGGTAACCAGTTTGGTGGTAACGGTGGCTGTTTTGCATGAGTCGCTGGAAGTTCTTTTTTATCGGTGTGATTTGTCGCCCCGTAGTTGGCAAGATATTCAGGTGTTCCATCACGGGTATCGTGAGGATGTGACAATCCAAAATAGATAAGAAACGGATCTTCATCTTCTGATTGTTCACGGGCCGTCAAAAAATTGATAACCTGATTACCATGCCATTGGCTTCCAGTCTCTGCTGTACCGCCCCGCTTGGTTGCATCATTGCGTATCGTGAACTGCTGATTCGCTTTTTCATAACTATTGCCACGCTTACACGTTCGCATCGTGTCATAACCAGCTCTATTGAACACAGCAGCCAACGTGTTTGATTCCAGTCCTGACGGACAGTGTGGTGCAACGTTTGGCTGACGCGGTTTTCCCTTTTCACGGTGAGCCTGCTTTGGCCCAATCGGTAGATGCCACACCGTTCGACCACACATCACCATATGGCGACTCGGGGTACATACCGCACCGGAAAATGAACCCATGTGATAGGCCGCATCAAATACCATTCCCTCACGAGCAAGTTGTTCAATACACGGCGCATGAAGCGTCGAAGCTGGATTATAAAACTTAAAATCAAATGGAGATTGGTCATCAACAATGATGAAAAGAATATTTGGTCGCTTCTCTGCATGAGGCTCTTCTGAAAATACAAACCCCGAAAGGGGTATTACAAGTGCCACAGAAGCGAAGCACCATACAGCATGTCTCATCATAGAATCCTTTTTAAGTACATCAAAATATTTACGGCACGAGAAAATCAATCACAGCCTCTGGCATAGTTGCATGGTGCACATTTGGTGCATCTGGATAGACGAGTTCACACGGCACCTTCACTGAATCGAGGTATTCTTTTAATTTGACCCCGAAGTTTGCTGAATGAGTCGGGTCTTCTGCATCGTGCCCAAGTGCCGGCTTGTTGTTGTAGAACATGTACACAGGAGGATCATCCGCTGTCACGAGTGCGTACGGCGAGTATTCCTGAATCCATGGTAAAAGTGACTCGCGCGATTCAAGAAATCGAGTAAAGCGTCCGCTTCGTCGATCTCCCTCTGATGCAATGGTTGGAATACCAAAAGCATGCCCGCCGTAGTGACTATTTGGTGTCCACTCTTTCATCTGTTTTGGATCGAGTGTTGTTTGTGCACCACTCACTGCAACAGCAGTCAATCGGGTTGATTCATGAGCAATGGGATCATCACTTGTGGGGTCTGCCATCTCATCATGAAAAGCAAGCCACAGACTCGTACAAGCTCCGGCCGATCCACCAGCTGCAACAATCCGATTGGTATCAAGATGCCATGCTGCCGCTTTACTACGAACAAACTGGAGTGCTCGCGCAGCATCAGTAAGCGGTGCTTTGACAGGAGGCTCAACTCCTTCAGCCTCATCAACAAAACGATACTCGATTGATGCAACTGAAATTCCTGATTCGAGTGCTGGTTTCAGATTTTGAGATAAACCACTGAAGCGGTTTCCACCAGACCATCCTCCGCCATGAATGAAGAAAAGAAGTGGTGCAGGATGCTCAGCAGTGGCTGAGGACGCCTTCCAAAAATGAAGCTTTTGTTTTGGATGCTTGCCATAGCTCACATCCTCATGTGTTGGCTGCGGGCCGAACTGTTTCCAGTAAGCCGTTTTAAACGGGTTCTCTGAGGGTCCGTCAACGTCTTCGTTGACAAGGTCTGGCTGAACGCTTTCCCACCATGTTGTGTAGGAAGAAGCAAGGCGACGGACAACATCTGGATGCTTTGAAGCAACATTCGTTTTTTCACTTGGATCAGAATCGATGTCATAGAGTTCCCACGCATCTGGTTTGTTTTTTGTATTGACCAGACTCCAGCTGCCTTCTCGAATACGGCAGTTTTTATATTTATTTTCAGCAGCCTTACCACGGTCCCACCGCCCCTGATGAGTAACCAATGGGCGGTCTGGCCAATCAGCTTTTTGATTTTTCAGCAATGGCACCAGACTTCGGCCTTCAATCTTGTCTGCAACTGTTTGTGGAATTTGTACTCCTGCAAGTTCACAGAGTGTCGGTAGCACATCGATATGTGCTGTAACCTGTGAAACATCGACGCCTTCTGGCAGGACTCCCTTCCATTTCCAAAACGCTGGAACACGTGTCCCGCCCCGATATGGAGAATTTTTTGCTCCATGCATTTCGGCATTGTAGAAACTACTACCGGCTCCTGATCCGTTGTCTGTTGAGAAGACGATTAGCGTATTTTCTGCAAGTCCAAGTGAATCAATCGTGCGGAGCAAGCGCCCCATATTCGTATCGATGTTTTCGACCATTGCATAGAACGGCGCCACGCGATCAATTTGTTTTGAGTTTTGAACTCCGGCGTCCTTGAGTATTTTTCGATAGTGGTCGTCACCTGATGCGGGAGGAATAAGTGGGCCATGTGGAGCATTGGTCGAGAGATAACAGAAAAAAGGAATATTTTTTTCCTTGCACTTTGTAATCCAAGTCTCAGCTTCACGAAAAAAAATATCCGTACAGTACCCACGAGTCTGAATAAATCTGCCATCACTTCGAATCATCGGCGCAAAATATGTGTTGCCCGGGGCATCACCACAACTTCCTGGAAAACTCTGCCCAATACCACCGCCACCATGAATGAAGACTCGGTCAAACCCACGACTACCCGGCTGATATGCATCTTCATCGCCAAGATGCCACTTGCCAAAAATACCCGTTGTGTATCCGGCTGTTTTCAATAATTCCGGAAGTGTTGTTTGTGAAAGTGCCATTCGTTCTCGTTCATGAATCGTATGCGTGACACCCGAATGAAATTCATGGCGACCTGTCATGAGTGCAGCCCGAGTTGGAGCACAGGTCGGACTGACATGGTATTCAGTCAACCGCACACTTTGTTTTCGCATGCGGTCAAGAAACGGCGTCTTCAGCACTGGATTACCATGACTGGCAACATCACCGTACCCCTGATCGTCTGTCATGACATAGATGATATTTGGGCGTCGTCCAGAGAGTGTTGGTGTGTGTGACACCAGTCGAGTGGGTATTGTCTTTTGTTTTATTGCAGCTTTTGATTGGTTGGCCTTTGAATCATTTTCCTTTGATAGCTGCCCTGGTGGTCTCGCTCCATTTCCTGTTCGCTTGTTCAGACTGTCACCAAGGTCATCTCTGGCTTTTTCAGCAATGGACCGCAGTTGTTTGACAACCTTGGGATGCTGTTTGGCAACATTCTTTGTCTCATTCGGGTCTGTCGAAAGATGAAAGAGTTCCTCGCCGATTTTATGCTGGGTATATCTTCCAGGTTTTCCGTCTTGACCCGGATCTTGCCCTTCCATTGTTCTGTAGCTATGAGGAAAGAAGAGCTTCCAGTCTCCCTTTCGAACTGCTTGAAGTTCATTTTTTCGATAATAAAAATGATATGTGTCAGGCGCATCAGCAGCTCGTGTTCCACCACAAAAAATATCCAGGTGATCATGCCCATCAATCTTTTTTCCACGCAGGATGCAATGACCCTCAGCATCTGTTTTCAATGGTTGGCCAGTGAGCTGAGCAATTGATGGCAGGATATCAATCGTCATCAGAGCTTCATCGCTGACTGTACCTGCTGGAATAACCCCAGGCAGCCGAGCAACGCACGGCACACGTACCCCACCTTCAAATGTTGTTCCCTTCCCTTCGCGGAAAGAACCGGCAGAACCAGCATGGTTTCCATAAGAAAGCCAGGGGCCATTGTCACTTGTGAAGAGCACAAGTGTGTCATCAAGATGTCCGGTCTCCTCAAGTGCAGAAAGAACTGATCCGACAGATGCATCAATCTCTGCCACGACGTCACCATAAAGACCACCAGCTGCTTTCCCTTGAAAACCTTTGCTTGCAAAAAGTGGAACGTGTGGCATTGAATGAGCGAGATACAGGAAGAACGGGCGACCGTCTTTCGCTGTGCCGGCACGTTTGAGAAAATCGACGGCCCGTTGAGCATATCGCTTAGTCAGCGTCATCTGATCTTCCGGAGTTACTTCCTTATCAATAACTTCTTGATTTTCAAAAAGTGGTAATGGTGGATATGTGCCTGGCTTTGCCTGTGGATGATACGGCCACATATCGTTGGAATATGGCAATCCAAAATATTCATCAAAGCCATGCCGTGTTGGAAGAAATGGACGATGATGGCCAAGGTGCCACTTGCCAACCATGCTGGTTCTATATCCTCGAGATCGCAACAACTCAGCCAGTGTGGTTTCATCTGCTGATAAACCATGCATCGATTTTGGACTAAGTGCTCCATGAATACCCAGACGATTGGGATAGCAACCGGTGAGCAGTGCTGCTCGCGATGCTGAACAGACCGGTTGGGCAACATGAAAGTCTGTCAGTTTGATGCCTTCCCGAGCTAATCTGTCAATGTGCGGTGTCGCAGCAAATGTTCCACCGTAACAAGCTGGGTCGGCATAACCCATGTCGTCTGTAAAAACGATCACAACATTTGGTGGTGACCGACGAGGTGAGTTCTTCTTAGCATTCCGCTTAGGATCAGCTTGACTTGTTGCCTGCTTCTTTGGAATCAGCTTTTTTGCTGGTTGCCTCTTCTTGTTTGTCTTCCCTTGAGGTTTATTCTTTCCGTCCAGATCAGCAAGGTGTTGGTTTTCCGTTGCGATCTCATTCCAATCTTTCTCAAACTGTTTCACCTGCTCTGGACGAGATGATGCCAGGTTGTTTTGTTCTGTTCTATCTGATGACAGATCATAGAGTTCCCACGGCTCATTGCGTGCAGCAACAAGTTTCCAGTCATTGTGTCGGACTGCTCGATGTCCATCGTGGCACCACCAAAGTGTTTCATGCGGCGGTGGTGCGACAGGATTCGTAAGACATTCCACAAAACTTCGACCTTGCAGAGGAGGTGCTGCCTTCTCTCCATACTTTTTTGACTGCTCAACACCAGCTAGTTCAAGAACCGTTGGAACAATATCAATGACATGGACTGGCTGTTCTCGTAATGCGCTTTTTGATGCTATACCCTGTGGCCAATGCACTATCCAACTTGTCGCAATACCTCCTTCATGAACCCAAGACTTGTGACGTCGAAAAGGCGTATTGGCGCAACTGGACCAGCCTGGACCCAGACAAAGATAGGTACCTGCAGAACCAGCCGGAAGTGCAGGGTCATGCCCTTTCCCACGAACCATAATTTCAGCTGATCCACCATTATCACTCAGGCAAAGAATGAGCGTGTCTTCCATGGCATTCATGGCTTCAAGCTGTTGGATAACCCTACCAACCGCCTGATCCATCGCATCAATCATGGCTGCATGAATCGCCATCTTTGTTGCTTGAAAAGTCTGCTGCTCTGGCGTGAGGCTCTGCCATGGCAATGCACGGTTTATTTCACCCGCACCTAGTTTTTCAAGGGCATCTGGAAAGTCATATGGAGGACCAAGATCTTCTTCCATAGGAGCCAGGGGTGCGCTGATTATGCCACTCTGAACGAGCCGCTTGTACCGAGCCTGCTGCATGACATTCCACCCTGCCTGATACCGAGCCTTATATTTTTCAATAAGGTCCTGCGGTGCATGCAATGGAAAGTGCGGTGATGTGAATGCGACATAGCTAAAAAATGGTTTCTCTCCATGGTATTCAGCATGCTCGCGAAGACATGCCGCTGCATGCTCACCAACTGCTGTGGTCACATAGAAATCATCTTTTTCCTCAACAGTCTTCCCATCAATAGTGATGCCTGCGGGATCAAAGAAATCGTTTTGCCCACCTTGAATATCCAGAGAATGAGCAAACCCCTGCTCCAGTGGATTGCCGTCCACATGCCACTTTCCAGAATGGTATGAACGATATCCGACAGCTGCGAGTCTTTCGGGAAGAAGCTGTGCCCAGGCTGGTCGCCCACCACGGTTTCCACCCTGCACTCCAGGCATTTTGTCGCGACGAATTGATTGCGCATAGTAGCCCGTGAGCAGTGCGCCACGAGTTGGCCAACATCGAGCGGTATTATAGCCTTGGGTAAACCGTAGGCCCCCATGGGCAAGTCGATCGAAGTTTGGCGTTTCTATTTCACCACCGTAACAACCAAGATCAGAAAACCCCATATCATCGGCCAGTATCACCACCACATTTGGTGGAGCCGCCCAAACCCATTGGGTTGTCATACCAATGAGTAGACATACTGCCACTTTCACTGCGACGTATCGAGGAAAATGTTTCATCATTTCTCCATTTCAAAATCGGAAATCGATTGGGTAGAGAACTCAAAAAAAGGTGTGTTCAGTCACACGAACTACTCGTGTATTGCTTCTACAAATTGTTGAAGAGATGTCGTGAGTTCTGCACCTTTGAGGGTTCGCAACGCAACAAGTTGAGGTCTCATCTGAATAGCCCATAGTGGGTTCGCTTTGATTTTTGCATCGACCTCTGCTCGAAGAGCATCGTGTTCAATGCCTTCTAACTCGCCAGCCGCAGCAACAGCACTTCGGAGATATTCTGCTGCCTGAACAGATGGATTTGATGTACTTGGGGCATCAAACTTCTCAAGTGCCCACGCTGTTCCTTCTGTAATGTGCTTCTGGAATGCAGCATCTCCCCACGTCTCATTATTATGGCCGAGGTTTGTATAAAACACTCGACCTCGACCGTACTCACGAATCCATGTAACAGGCACGTGCCAAGGATGCTTCGGCTTACTGGCTGCCATATCTATTGAAAGCAACACACGAACATTTTCAGGCTGATATCGTGGACCATATTGATAAATCTCATCCTTCCATCGAAATCGCTCTGAAAACATCTGCACGATGCGATGCTTCGGATCATGATTGACGAAACCGTGCTCACCTCCCGCTGTCCATGGATGACCAGAAAAATGGCCACCTATCATCTCGACGTAGGCATCCGAACTTTTCAGTGTGTCACTTGCTGCGTGCACGCCAATAAAAGCATGACCTTCTTGTATCCACTTGAGAAAAGCTCCAAGATCAGGAATCGGTAATTCACCAGTCGTACTGACAAAAACGACACCGTCAAACTGAGCAAGTGATTCTGGTGAGAATGCAACCGCAAACTTTTGTTTCAATGTCTCCTGCCATGGTTGATCGGCTTTTTGAAAAGCCCGTTGTTTGTCTTTGTGTTCCGCCTCAATCTTCGCCCACGTTTCATCAGTCATATTCTTTCCGCGGCGAGGCCTCCTCGGTTGAGGTGGTCGGCCCGGCGGCATTCGGAGAAAGTCAGCGTGAAAGAGTCCTTCTTCTCGACCAAGTTTTTCAATCACTGGTTCTGCTGTTTCAATCGAACCATGCCGAAAGCCTTTGGTCACTGTGACCACAAGAAGTCTTGCTGGTTCACTCTGCTCCGCTGCCCGTACATTACCCACTCCAAAGAAGAACAAACCGATAAGCAAATACCTTCTCAGAATTCGAATATTCATATTTATTACCTCAATTTATTGGAGATACAGAGACTTATTGAGACTGAATGCACCAGAGTGAATCATGTGTTCGCAGAAATATTTCACCATCCACACAGACAGGCGTAGCCACCGTCATTTCATCGAGCATGCCCTCACCAAGAATTTCTAAAGAGTCGCCCTTCTTGCCCGGCCATGCAATGCACCATGAATGGCCATCTTCACGAGTCAGAATGACATGATCATCTACAATGATTGGTGAAGAACTATATTTGTTCCGATTCTTTGGAAGGCTATCCTCCCAAAGTGTTTGACCCGTTTTCAAATCAAGGCAAGACATCTGTCCTTTATCACCGCAGATCATCACCCGGCCATCACGAATAGCTGGTGTTGGTACATCTGCTCCCAGCTGTTCACGTTTCCAGGCAATATGGCTTGCCGTGACATCTCCTGATCCACCTCGACGAATTGCAGTCACAGTTTTGCCCCGTGCATACGGTGCAATCACAAATTCATCAGCCACGACAGGCGACGCAATAGATCGAAAGAATTTATCTCCCTCAGGATTGAGGCCACCAACTCGCCAGATTTCACGTCCATCCATAGCGTCATGGGCAGTGATATGATCTGCACCGAGCACGATGAGCATTTCGGCTGGCTCGTTCCAAGCCGGTTTGCCTGCAATAACAAGTGGTGTTGAATAACTTTGTGCAGCTTCTTCTGGAGCATCTAACATCCGATCGTGTTTCCAGAGGACGGCTCCTGTTTTCCGATCAAACGCAACGAGATAACTTGGGCCTGTCTGTATGACTGCGACAACCACCGCCTGTTTTGTCAGAACGGGAGATGTCCCGAGATCCCACCACAATGTGTCTTCACCAAACTGTTCCTGGAGATTTGTCTTCCACACAATGGCACCATCGGCTAGCGACAGACACGCGAGTTCGCCACTTTTAAAGTACACCCAGACATAGTCACCATCTGTGACCGGTGAGGAATTACAGCCTGTCGCTTTTTTGTGCTTGCCTGGTCGAATATCACCAAGTTGTTGTCGCCAACACTCTTTGCCAGCTCGATCGAAACAGAGGATGCCATCATGGCCTTCGATATCACAGGTCAGCACGAGTTTATCTCCCCACACTGCCGGTGTACTCGCTCCAAGACCAGGGAGTGGGACTCGCCATCTGACGTTGTCGTCCTGACTCCACGACATCGCGTATCCACTGCCAGCTGCAACACCATTACGCGTGGGGCCTCGCCAATTTGGCCAAACAGCACGATCATTTGTTTTTCGCTTTGCTTTCACTGGGAGCACCCGAAGTTTTTTGGATGCTGATGCCACTGGTTCAACTACGACTGATGGTGACTCTGGCTGCCACCAATCATTCAGGTCTCGCTGAAGTTGCTTGACCACCTTGGGGTTGGCAGTTGCAACATTTCTTTCTTCATCAGGATCACCAGAGATATCAAACAGTTCGACGATACCTTGTTCAAAATAATCCTTTGAAACGTGATCAATGATTTTAGATTCCCCATTGGGTAATACATGGGTACCAGACACACCATGGGTCGCCGGCTCGATAAGTTTCCAGAGTTCTCCGGTTAGTGCCTCTTTGACTGTCCATCTCCACAGCAAATTTCTTCCTGGCTTTTCAATAGCTGCGAGTGTGTGCAGGTAGCAAGCGCCGTAGAGCTGTTTTCTCGCTGCAACGGCTTTCGCATCGAGTAGATTGATCCCTGGCAAACTCTCAGGAAGGGGAATCTGACAACTCGCCAAAACTGTCGGAACGATGTCGAGTGAACTGGCAAGTGATTGACTTGTACCTGGTGAAATCTTGCCGGGCTGTCGAAGCATAATTGGTGTTCGAAGCCCACCGTCATATGGAGAGCGCTTCGACTTCCCTGCATACTTTCCAGTCTCAGGATTCGTAATCCAGCCGTTGTCACACACGTAAAGAACAAGTGTATTTTCTGACAAACCTTTGGCATCCAAGTGTTCGATCAGATTACCTACAGTCGTATCAAACCGCTCAACATTACCCCAGTACTTCGCAACATGAATGCTGTCTGTTTTGGATTGATAATGTTGTATAAGAACCTTTTCAGGATCATGCGGCGAATGTGGCAGCATTGGTGCATACCAGACGAAAAAAGGTTGCTCGGCGTCACTGCAACGATCAATGAAATTGAAAACTGGCTGCATAGTTTTACGACCAATGGCAAGACCGTCATCACCATGACGTGATCCTTTCGTCATCCCCTCATCAAAACCACCTTGTGAAAAATGTCCCTGCCACCATTTCCCTGTTTGGAGGCTTCGATAGCCATGCTCCCCAAGGAGTTTCGGAAGTGTTGGCCACCTCGAAAATCTTTTGGTCATCTCCTCCCGGCCAGCCTCAAATAATTTGCGACCAGCCGGTATTCGTTTCGACACACCCGGTTGTTCTGGTGGATCATTCCCTGTTATGAGATGCTCATGCGGATAACGGCCCGTAATCAATGATGCGAGGCTTGGACAGCACAGACTGATAGGTACATACCCACGGGAAAACACAAGACTCTCAGATGCAAGCCGATCAAGGGCCGGCGTCTGAAGATGTTCATGACCCATAAATCCATAGTCACGCCAATGCTGGTCATCTGAGAGAATCAGGACAACGTTCGGCTGACTGGCCTCTGCGATCGCTAGACAACCATTCCACAGAAGAAGACTTGTGACACATAGCAATGCAAAGCGTGGATGACTTATGAGGCAATCTATAAAATTTTTGATTACGTAACTCATCATGTTAGAAAACACCCCATAAGAAAAACTGTCGAACAACTCTCTATAAGTATTCGTTCGCACCCAACCTTTATAACGAAATGAAATGTCATTGCACCTCATGCGAAGCAGAACTACCCAACAGATGCTTGGATGTTCGCCATTTTGATCTATTACATCATTGAAAAAAGTCTCCTGACCATATCGCATACCGCAAGAATCGATGTGTTGTTCCTGCTTGGCGTGACTGGCGTAAACTTGCTTTGTCATAGCGATGACACCATCGGTGTCACAACATTTTGATCCAAAACCGTTCATTCGTAATTTTCTTTCACTCAATGGATGAGCAACAGGCCAGTGGTAGACAAAGCCCTCAGTACAAAGCAATGAAATAAAATATTCAATGTCTCAAAGCAAAAAGAAATGGTGGCATTCCAATATCTCAATTCAAGTGAATGCAACACGCTATGAATTCATTGCGCTTGCGGTCTACCCAGTTACGGTCACACTTGAGGGTTCACCAGGAGAAAGGAATTCTTATGAGGCAACGCAACCGCTATCTTTGGGTTTTATGTGCTGCGTCAAATGTAATGGCGATCACCATGTATGCTGCTGACACTGATCCTTCATCATCTCAAAGCAAACCATGGTTTGTGTCTGAGGCAAATCTTCCAGAAGGATTTCCAGCAGCAGGACCAGTCGATGAAGTCGTTCTCAAAACGTATCCTCAGCATCGACTGGCGCGCGTGGAGTCAGACTCTGGTACCGACGGTATGTTCTGGAAGTTGTTCAATCACATCAAGCGGAACGACATCAAGATGACAGCACCTGTCGAAATGTCATGGACACCGAAAGCCGCTGCCAACCCTGATGGCACACCTGATGGTGATCCAAACGCCATGGCATTTCTTTACGGCTCCAATCAACTCGGCAGTGCCGGTGCTGATTCAGAGGATGCAAGTGTCGTGGTAGAAGATATTCCAGCAGAAAAAGTTATTTCAATTGGTCTTCGGGGAGGCTACGGAAAAAAAACATTTCTGCGGGGTTACGAAAAGCTCATTGCATGGCTTGCAGATCATCCTGAATGGAAAGTCGCCGGGAGCCCGCGCACACTCGGTTACAACAGCCCGATGGTACCGAGCTTTATGAAGTTCTCTGAAGTTCAGATACCAGTTGTTGCCGCAGAACAGCCGCAGTAACCAATTCAAGAAAGAGTTGTGATGATGAAAAGCAGATTCTGTGCACAACAGGTGTGCTGGCTTTGGTGTGTTGTGACTTTGACACAAATACCTGTATGGGCACAGCAACCACCGTTTGATGTCTATCCATCAGCCGAACCACCCTATTACCGCGTTCGGTATGAGGCATCGATAGAGCCAGGCGAATTGATCTTTCCAGTCAACTACACCATCTGGATTCCACCCAAGGTGAAAACACTACGAGGGATCATTGTCCATCAGCATGGGTGTGGTGAAGGGTCATGTTCCTCAGGTCTTTCAGGGGCATATGACCTTCACTGGCAGGCCTTGGCACGGGCACATGACTGTGCTCTTTTTGCACCGGCTTATGAGCAGCCACAAAAAGCGGATTGCCAGATGTGGTGTGATCCTCGAAATGGGTCGGCACAAGCTTTTCAGCGAGGGCTCGAAGATCTCGGTACTCTTTCTGGACATCCGGAACTCGGTCAGTTGCCATGGGCACTCTGGGGCCATAGTGGTGGTGGCCATTGGGCTGGTGGTATGACCCTTCTGTTTCCTGAACGAACAATTGCTTCGTGGTTGCGTTCTGGTGTTCCACTTCTGGAAGAAAATCCTAAACGTCCACAAATCAAACCACATGATCTGCCGGCAACAGCTTTGTTAGTACCAATGATGTGTAACCCCGGAACACAAGAAGGGGTCACAGTGACTACAGGAAAATTCAAAGGCACGTGGCCAGCGAACCTTGCCTTCGTCAAGGCCGTTCGGAAACGAGATGGATTGTTGGGTGTTGCGGTTGATCCCCTCACAAGTCATGAGTGCGGCAATCAGCGATACATGGCCATTCCATGGTTCGATGCCTGCCTTCGTGCACGGCTTCCCAAAGAAAACGG
>JABAAH010000004.1:63423-84341 GCA_014238855.1 Planctomycetota bacterium | reverse complement strand
GGAATACCATCTTTGTTTCGACGAAAGTCTATAAGTCGATAATGCTGCTTGTGCCCACCACCACGATGATGAGCAGTAATCTTGCCTTGATTGTTACGGCCACCTGTCTTCTTCTTTCGAACACGAAGATTTTTTGGTACATCAGCGCCCGGAGTCAATTCGACAAAGTCCGACACGCTCGCCGTGCGGCGTCCGGCACTTGTCGGTTTGTAAATTCGAATTCCCATGATCAATACTTTCCGTCGCTATGTTCTTTATTCAGATAAATTAAATCGTGATGACAAAATCCGGCAGTTGCCGAAGGCCTAGAAGAGTGCAATCCTGTCCTCCGCATTGAGCGTCACAATCGCTTTTTTCCACGGCTTTGTGCTCCCGCGTCGCATTCGACTGCGCCGCATTTTCCCAAGCCTGTTTTGTACGGCCACTTTTCTGACTCGAACTTGAAATAGTTCTTCTATGGCATGACGAATGTCTGCCTTACTCGACGCCGTCGCAACTTGAAAAGCATATGCGTTATTACGATTCGCACGATGCATTCCCTTTTCTGTAACCAATGGACGAATAATGACCTGATGAGGCGCGAGATTAGGATTCAACTTTGGTGCCGGTGGGATAGGGACTGGCATGAGTTACTCTCCTCCTTCTTCTTGACTTTGAATCGCTCCGCGACTCCGTTTAGAAGTTCGTGCACCAGTACGGCCGCCTTGTTTGCGAGACGCTTTCGTTCGGCTACCCTCGCGCACCCGTTTCGTCTCTTCCCGAAACGCATCAATTGCAGCAGTCGTCATCACAATGGCTCTTGGCTGCAAAATCAACAAGGCGTTTAGCTCAGCAACAGGTGAAACCGTGACTCCCTGAATGTTTCGTGCACTTTTCCAGAGATTGCCGTTGTGCGTATCCGAAGAAACCAACACAGTTTTTCCAGCTACACCTAATGACTCGAGCGTAGCAGCCATCGAACTGGTCTTAGGAGAATCAAAATCTAGACTCTCAACAAGTGTGACCTCTTCATCTGCAAGCCTCGCCGCCAATGCCATCCGAGTTGCCGACTGCAGGGCCTTCCGCGGCATTCTCCAACCAAAATCTCGGGGACGCTTCGCAAATATATGCCCACCGCCACGACGAACACCACTTCTCCTTGAGCCAGCCCGGGCGTTTCCAGTCCCTTTCTGGCGGTACATTTTTTTTGTTGTGCCAGCGACCTCGCCACGATTCTTTGTTCGAAATGTTCCTTGTCGCAAATTGGCCTGATACATCACAACGGCATCATGTAGCAACTGCTTATTGATTTTGGGCGACAGTTCTGAAGGATCAATCTCGTATTTGCCAACCTGCTCGCCGGCCGAGTTATACACAGTAAGATTCATTTTGCACCCTTCTTCTTCGACGTAGGCGTTCCAACTCCACCCGTACGCTTTACTTTGTTGGTCTGCCGAACCACGACATAACCACCGTTCGGGCCAGGCACCGCGCCACGCACTACCAGAAGGTTCTTATCATTGTCGATATTTACGAGCCGGAGATTCCTCATCGTGGATCGCTCATTTCCAAAGCGACCAGCCATTTTCTTACCCTTAAAAAGACGTCCGGGAGACTGGCACATCCCAGTACCACCCTGATGCCGATGTACTTTTTTCACGCCATGAGTTGCTCGCTGGCCAGCAAAACCATGACGCTTCATCACGCCTGCAGTTCCTCGGCCCTTTGTTACTCCAATAACATCAACGGAGTCACATCCCTCGAACACGGAAACTGTGATTTTCTGGCCGACCTCGGCTTTCGTTTCATCTCGGAACTCCCGGACAAAACGCTGGGGTTCGCAGTCCGCCTTGGCCACAATCTCAATGCCAGCCAGACCTCGCCTTTTTGCCCGCTTACTATCAAGCTTTACGACCTGACCGCGTACAGAGCGGCTCGCCAAACGACGGGGCTTATCTCGATAACCAACCTGAATGGCATTGTATCCATCTCGTTCAGCAGAACGGGACAAAAGGACCGTGCAGGGGCCCGCTTCAATGACAGTTACCGGAACTATAGTACCGTCCTCGGTAAAGATTTGGGTCATCCCCACCTTGCGGCCAAGAAGGCCTTTTCTATCCATTTCAACGGGCTTAGATGTCTCAGCAACCGCAGGCGTCTCGTTTTCAGACTGGCTCTCAGTCGTCTCGTCTTTTTGATTTTCGGTTGCCATATTTTTTCACTATGCATTCTCTGCCAGCCAAAGCCAACAAAGTAATTCCGTCACACCTGAAGCCACTTAGCTGTGGGAGAAGTCGGTTCCCTTCGACTCTTACCCACCAAGCCTTCCAAGCATGAACATTGCGCTCCTAGTTTGCGTTTTATTTACCTTCAAAACCCGCAGGTTTCACTTTAAATATTCTTCTTTCAACTCAATAATTTATGACGTCGAAGCCTTGATTTTGATGTCCACGCCAGCAGGTAGGCTCAGTTTGTTAAGAGCCTCAATTGTTTTCGCCGTGGCCTGAACAATATCAACAACTCGCTTATGTGTTCGGATTTCGTACTGCTGGCGAGCCTTCTTGTCGACATGCGGACCAGAAAGCACCGTGTATCGCTCAATACGTGTTGGAAGCGGTATCGGACCATGCACCTCAGAGTTTGTTCGCTTCGCCGTATCGACGATCTCTGCTGCACTCTGATCGAGTACTGCATGGTCGTACGCTTCCATTCGAATGCGAATTATTTCCTGCGTCGACGCAGCCACGGCAAAACTCCAATTCCACTTTCTCAGAACATTATCAAGCCAACTACTGTGTATTGTCACTTTTGGATCACATTATGTGAGAAAGTGACGTCAACAGAACTTAAAACACCGCTGAAACGGCGGTGTCCACCTTGGCCAAGCCCAATAGGGAATTGAAGGCCAACTCTGGTAGAACTTCGAAATGTAAGATGGCGAGGTGGAGATGTCAACACGCCAACCTCTTTTCCGAGGTATTTGCTGCACCTTCAACTCATTGCGTCAGACGAACGACTCAGCAGTTTCTGCAGGTGCAGGTCCGTACTTCAGCGGTGCCATCGTGAAGCTTGCCCTGCCCTGACTTACACTTCGTACAGCTGCCGAATAGCCAAACATTCCTGCAAGCGGGGCTTCGACTGTCAAAATGTTCATGCCGCTGCGGATTTCAGTCGCTGTAATAATCGTTCGCCGCTGCTGAAGATCATTAATCACATCGCCCAAATGCTCTTCTGGAACGCTTACCTCAACCCGCATGACTGGCTCAAGCAGGACGGTACCAGCCGCTGTTAGCATCCGTTCAATGCTGTCAGCGGCTGCGATGCGAATTGCAACATCTGTGGGAAGCGGCTCAGGAACCGTGGTTTCAAGGACGGAAATCCGAACACCCCAAAGTGGACACCCTTTGAGACCTCCTCTTTCAGCACTCTCTCGTACAGATTCCGTCATTATCCGAGCAATATCAGCAAGTTGCTCTGACTCAGGAAACCACCCCTGTTCGACTGTTATGCCAGATTGTTGGCCCGTTGGCTCAGCGGCAAGCGTGACCGTTGCCTCAAGTGTCTGGCCCGCCACCTGACGGTTCGATTCACCCTTTACACGAACAGCTTTCTTGAGCGTTTCTTTATAACTGACCCGTGGTTTATGAACTCGACAATGGAGATTGAATTCTCGTTTAAGACGATGACGAATAACCTCTAGGTGCAACTCCCCCATTCCCGAAATAAGAGTTTGTCCGGTATCTTCGCTCTCGATTGCCCGAAACGTCGGATCTTGTCGCTTCATCATTTCAAGAGTCTCAGAAAGCTTTTTTCTCTCTAGGCTCGTCTCTGGTTCAATCGCCATCGAAATAACTGTTTCCGGAAACTCAATCGACTCTAAGACGATCGGGGCCTGCGCGTCACAAAGCGTATCTCCTGTCACACTTTGCCTTGGACCAATGATCCCGATAATGTCGCCTGCCGAACAGGACGCCACCTGTTCTCGGCGATCTGCCTGAACGTGCCAAAGTTGCGCTATGTTTTCCTTCCTCTGCCTCTCCGGATTCCAGGCTCGACTTCCAGCTTTCAAAGTCCCGGAATACACCCTTAGAAATGCAATATCTCCGTGTTTTTCAGGCAAAATCTTAAAAACCAATCCACAGAAAGGTGCCTCTGGATCTGGTGGTCTTTGAATCGTGAGAGGCTCTTTTTTCTTCGGGTCAAGACCCTCAACAGGCGGCACGTCTGCCGGACTTGGCAGATACCAGGTGACGGCATCAAGCACAGGCTGGACACCAATACAATCGAGCGCTGATCCGGCCAATACCGGAATGACCTTACGAGCTAATGTCGCTTTACGAACGGTGTCACGCATGAGACCTGCTGGTATCTCCGACTCAGCAAGTGCTAATTCTGCTAATTCATCCGAATAATCAAACAGCGTTGAAACGAGTTGTTCCCTCCACTCGCCAGCCTCTGCTTCTAATTCTGGCGGGATTGCGCTGCGAGTCGGCTCAACCGTTGCCGCTGCACCACTGAGCACTTCGTCTTTCGGCGGAAATGTAAGGACCTCCATCGTGATTAAATCAATGACCCCGCGGAACGGATTGCTCACATGCGGTGGCCCAATTCCTAGAGGGATCTGTAATAAAAGAGGCTCTGCTTTGAGTCGTTCTCGAATTTGATCGACTGTTCCAAAAAAACTAGCCCCCTCGCGATCAAGCTTGTTAATAAGGACCATACGGGGAACTGCGTATCGGTCTGCCTGTCTCCACACAGTCTCACTCTGTGCCTCAACCCCTTCTCGTGCTGAAAGTACGACAACTGCACCATCAAGAACCCGAAGGCTGCGTTCGACTTCTGCTGTAAAATCAACGTGACCAGGCGTGTCGATCAGATTCACAACAACATCTCGCCACGGAAAAGAAACCGCAGCAGAATAAATCGTAATACCTCGCTCTTGTTCTTCGGGATCAAAGTCTGTCACGGTTGTGCCTTGATCAACATCTCCCAATCGGTGGATTGCTTTTGTAAAAAAAAGCATTCTCTCAGTGAGAGTTGTCTTGCCGGCATCTATATGGGCAATGATGCCTATATTTCGAATCTGCTGAATTGATTTGCTGGGGACACGGGACATATGGCTGACGTGCTGCTCGCTGGAGGAATGCAATTTTTAAGGTATGGGGGCGTTCCGGGCCTATCAGTTAGACTAGGTCCATAAACAAGTCTAACTGCCACAGCCAAACCTTGCGTATGACTTTTTTGTGCACAAATTGGAGAAGTGAAAGTACATGACGGTACTTCTTATTCTTATCGCGGCAGCCCTGTCTCTTACCTGCGGCTACGTTGTGTACGGACGATGGCTGGCAACAAAACTGTTTGTATTGGACCCCACGTTCGTTGTGCCAAGTATTGAGTTCCGTGACGATCATGATTTCGTACCAACACCAGTCCCTATCGTTTTTGGACACCACTTCACAAGTATAGCTGGAACAGGACCAATTGTAGGTCCTGCGCTCGCAATCATGTGGGGCTGGGGGCCAGCCCTTGCCTGGGTCATTCTTGGCTCAATTTTCATCGGAGGCATGCACGACATGGCCGTTCTCGTGGTCAGTCTTCGGAATCGCGGAATGACTATTGGTGAGATTGCTGGCCGGCTGCTTAACCCTCGAGTTCGACTTCTGTTTTTAATCCTTCTTCTCTTTGCCCTTTGGGTTGTCTTAGCCATTTTTGGATGGGTTATTGCAAGCGTCTTTGTCCAGTTCCCCGAGGCAATTCTTCCCGTATTCCTCCAGATTCCAATCGCAGTCTTTATCGGAACGCAGATACACCGTCACGGCCGTAGCCTTCGAGTACCATGCCTTATAGCGTTAGCTTTGATGTACGCCACGGTGTGGCTTGGAGCCGGCTGCCCTGGCACCGCTTGGACAGGCGGTTGGTTTGGTGGGCTCATACAAGAAGTCAATTATTCCATCGCGGCTTGGCCAATCTGGCTCTGGATAGCAATCCTTTTGGCATATTGTTACCTGGCGAGCGTTCTTCCTGTCTGGATCCTCCTACAGCCGAGGGACTTTATCAACAGCTTGCAACTACTTTCGAGCCTTGGATTAGTGGTCTTGGGTCTCGTTGTAACAACGGCCATCGGGCCCGGCCCTACTGCCGCTGGCGCTGACGTTCCTGCGCTCACAATGTTTGCTCCATTTATTGATTTCAGTCCACAAAACGCCCCGCCAATGTTTCCATTCCTTTTTGTCACAATCGCGTGCGGTGCAGTCAGCGGCTTTCACTGTCTCGTAAGCTCTGGTACTTCAAGTAAGCAACTCCAACGCGAAACTGATGCATATGCAGTGGGATACGGCTCGATGCTGCTAGAAGGGTTCCTCGCGGTTCTGGTCATTATTGCAGTTGGAGGAGGAATTGGCCTCGGATGGCCAGAAGAATACCCGGGACTGTCAGGCACACAGCTCTGGCACGCTTTATATTCTGATTGGAAGGATGTCACTGGGGGTAAAGCAATTGCAGCGTTTGTAGTTGGTTCGGGAAATTTCCTTGAGTCGCTCGGTATGAGTGCAACGATGTCACGTGCGCTCATCGGAGTACTGGTTGCGAGCTTTGCTGGCACAACACTCGATACTGCCACTCGATTACAACGGTACGTTGTACAAGAACTATCCGGCACTCTTTTGAAAAAGGTGTCCGTATCGCTAGTGACCAAACCCCTTCGCTGGCTCACCACAACTCATGGTGCAACGCTGTTTGCGGTAATCACAGCATTTTGTCTAGCAATGCTCCCCGCACCGGGGAAGGGCTGGTCGCTTGAGACAATTGGGACAGGTGGACTGATTTTGTGGCCTTTATTTGGAGCAACAAATCAGTTGCTCGCCGGCCTGTCGCTCCTTGTCGTAAGCTTTTACCTTCGAAGACGAAAGCTGCCTACATGGATTGCAGCTCTTCCTATGGTTTTCATGCTGGCAATGCCAGCATGGGCTTTCGTTTATAACATCCAAGTTTGGCTATCCGGTGGGAGTTTTGGTTTAGTCATCGTGGCTCTCGTCATGCTGGCTATCGAGATTTGGTTAGTTGTCGAAGGCATCCTACTTTGGGGACACATCCAAGGGGTCTTAGAAATCCCGCTCGAAACAATGCCGATAAAATCACAGAGAAGTGACGACATCACCTGATGCCATAACCTACATTTGATCTGGAACTCGTATGCCGAGCAATTCCATGCCCTGGCGTAAAGTACGTCCAGTGAGGTCGCATAAGACCAGCCGCGTAGTACGCTGGCTTCCCTCTGCCTTCAACACAGAGAGCGCATCATAGAAGCTTGAATAACAACTTGCTAATTCGTAGAGCCACGATGTCATTACATTTGGTCGGTAGTCAATCTCTACATCCTCAAGTACCGCACCAAGCTTTAATGCAGTAAGGGCTAGCCTTCGTTCCAATGGATCTGAGAGCTTCAGGACTGATGAATCATTGCTGATCTCTCGCCGCAGAAGTTCGCGGTCAACGCCACCCCGATTCACAATGCCTTCAACTCGTGCTACGGCATACTGCATGTACGCCGCCGTATTCCCTTTCAACTCCAGCATCTTGTCAAAACTAAATACGTAATCGGTTGTTCTGTTCTGTGACAAATCTGCGTACTTGATGGCGCCAATCCCAACAGCCTCGGCTACCTCCTGCCGCTTCGCATCATTCATTCCCTGCCGAGCCTGTTCGCCTTCCCCAACAACACGCCCTGCCCGTTCGACCCCTTCATCAAGCAGAGCTTCTAGCCCAACGGCATCTCCCACCCTTGTTTTAAATGGCTTCCCATCTTCTCCAAGCACCGTGCCGAAGGCCACGTGCACTAAATCTGTTTCCGAAAGTTGACCTTCCGACCGACAGCCCCATGCTCGGGCTGTAGCAAATACCTGTTGGAAATGCTGGCTCTGGCGATGGTCCACAATGTACAAAATCCGATCCGGCTTCCAGTGCTCAACTCGCCAAGCAAGCGTTGCAAGATCTGTTGTCGCATACAGAAAGGCTCCGTCTGCTTTCTGAACCAAAAGTGGTGACTCATATCCATCGAGAAAAACACCGACTGCCCCGCGGCTCTCACGTGCTATGCCACTAGAAGTAAGATCTTTTACGACGCCAGCAAGGAGTGGCTGATAAAAACTTTCCCCCATCGTGTGATCGAATGTGATATCTAATCGCCCGTATATCCGCTCAATCTCTTCACGACAAACTGGCATAAACTGCTCCCAGAGTCGCCTGTTTTCGGAATCACCTTCATGCAACCCTGCGGTTTCAGCGAGCACTTCACGTCGTGCCTCTGGATACTTTTCGGCCAAGGCTGCCGCAATAGAGTCTTGTGCTAATTCTTGTGGATCGGCATCCACTACCTTGCGCACCAAGCGGTAAAGCCTTCCCAACTCTTGCGTTGGATCTTCTTGATATGCTGACTCGTCACGGCAACGCTTCCAGCCCCAGAGAATCATCCCGAATTGTGTTCCCCAATCACCAAGATGGTTATCTGTAATCACTTGGTGCCCACGAAATCGCAGAACACGTGAAATTGCATCACCAATCACTGTCGACCGAATGTGCCCAACATGCATTGGCTTGGCAACATTTGGCGAAGAGTAGTCGAGCACGATTGTGTGTGGCTGAGAAACCTTCGGCACACCCAATTGAGAATCGAGGCAGGCCATTCTCAAACCCTCAACAATGGCTTGATCGCGCACTCTTACATTGATGAATCCGGGGCCAATCGGAGCATCAATTGGTTCAAATTTTTCCTCAAACAATTGATACTGATTGATTCGTAAAATTAAACCACTTGCCAGTTCCCGCGGCTTTAACCCAAGCCTTTTAGCTAAGGGCATAGCAAGAGTTGCGGTAAAGTCTCCGAACTTCGAATCAGCCGTCTCTCGCACCTGCTCAAGCAGCAACGGTATTTCGTCGAGTGAAATGTTCAATTCATCTGCAGCAATAGATTGCTCAAGGACACCAGCAAGCACATCACGAAAAATTTGACGAAAATTTGTTGCAGGGAGTTCTTTCGATGGCGAATTTGTTGACTCAGACATGTGTACTCCAACCGAATAAAATGCGTTCCAACGATTGAACGGAATCGACCAACTGTCAATGAATTACACCAGCCCTGCCACCAGACAACATCGTCATTCAAAAGCAGGAAAGGATTCAAAGGCGATACGCTGAACTTTCGTGTTGATCAATCACTCGCTGGAAGTTCGACTCGCTTTGCATCGCTCCAGAGATGTTCTAAATCCCAGTAGTCTCGTGAATCGGAATCGAAAAGCTGGACAACTACGTCACCGTAGTCGATTACAATCCAACGACTTTCGTTGTACCCTTCAATACCTCGCTTCTCATCACCCCAGTTCGCCTTAACGATCCGTTCAATTTCATCTGAGACAGCATGCATTTGACGGCGACTCGATCCTGTTGCAATAACAAAGTAATCAAATACTTCTGTTACTGATCGCAAATCGAGCACCCGAATGTCTTTGCCACGGGTCTCCTCTATGACCCGTGCGATAGCTATCGCCAAGTCATGACCACGTGTATTTTCACGGATACTTTCAGAATCAGATGTTGGTTCGGTCACCGGCGACTCAAACGGTAATTGGTTTAAGAAATCTTCTATGACAATAAAAGTAACGAATCTCTGCTCGAGGTGAAACGAGGTGCCCTACAGTCCGCAAATTTCGATAGCTGCGATACCAATTCCAGACAGAACGAGGTCGGGAGACTCTTGCACGGACAGGATTTCACCTCGAACAGCTCCCCTCCAACCACCAGTCAAAAACACATCGACTTCGGCATCTATCTTGCGACGTGCCTCATCAACCAAGCGACAGACTGCCCCACGGAGCCCAAAACCAATTCCTGCAATGATTGCACTATTCGTCGAACGACCCGGCATGGCAGGAAGTGCTTCGGCGAGTGACAAAACTTCAGGCAAGAGACTCGTACCATCAGCCAGCAGACGAGAAAGTAATGATGGGCCCGGCAAAATAGCACCGCCAAGAAATTGTCTGTCTGGTGAAACCAGGTCAACGGAAACGGCTGTACCGCAGTCAATGACAATAGACCCGCGTGAGGGTAACGCCAAGCGGCTTGCTGCAGTCGCCGCAGCTAATCGATCGATTCCAACGTGTTCCGGATGTTCGGTCGTAATTTCAATAGGCAGTTGGGAAAAAAGAACTCGTTGCTTTCGTACCGACAAGTTCCGGCTAGCACTGACAGCTGAGATCGATGTTTCGAGACAAGCAGCAGCTGTTTCGTAAACGCTAGCAACATAGAATTCTGCTGAAACAGGAGCCACCGACATCAGCCAGTTTTCAAAATCCTTACAATTAAAGTCATGACTGTCGAGATTGTAACGGCTTTGCAAACACGGCATACCCTGACGAACACCTGAAAGAACTGCTAGCTTCACCATCGAATTACCGACATCGGCAAGAATTGTTGTTCTTCCGCGGTCACATGTGTCTTCAGAAATGTCACCAAGCATCATTAAAAACTTTCCACTACTACGCCCTACCGTGGTTTATCATCAACCTCAGCACCAAGTCTTTTAGCGATGGTATGAAGAAGATGCTGAAGCCCATCTCCAGTAACTGCGCTTACTGCAAGCACATGAAGTCCAGTTTCACCAGCTAGCTGCTCTCGTACTCTTTCCGCATCATCTAACTCCGACTTACTCACGATTAAAATCTCCGGGCGGGCCCCTAAAGATTCATCGTATAAACTCAGCTCCTGACGTATTTTCTTATAATTTGTTAACGGGTCACTTCCGTCAAGTGGGGCTGGCTCCACAACATGCACGAGAATCCCTGCTCGCTCAACATGGCGAAGAAATTCATGGCCAAGACCAATACCAGCGTGAGCACCTTCAATCAGCCCGGGTAAATCGGCTAGCACGAAACTCTGGTCCGGCGAAACCTCAACAATACCCAGCACTGGCGACTTTGTTGTGAAAGCATAGTTTGCAATTTCCGGTCGAGCATGCGAAAGCCGCGATAACAAAGTGCTTTTTCCTGCATTCGGAAGTCCAACAAGACCGACGTCAGCGATCACCTTCAGTTCAAGGATGACCCGCCTCGAGACCCCCAGTTCACCCGCAGTTGACTCACGGGGTGCACGATTTGTGGACGACTTGAAATGCACATTTCCGCGGCCGCCAGCACCACCCCTCGCGACGACAACCTTCTCTCCTGGACGGGCCAAGTCCTTCAACTGAAGCCCTGTTGATTGATCTACAACAATCGTACCTGGAGGCACAAAAAGGGTGACATCTTTGGCAGATCGACCTTGGCAGTTATGAGGGCCGCCCGACTTTCCATGCTCTGCCCGCCACTGCTTTCTATGAGAAAGCGCAACAAGCGAATCGACCCCTGATTTCGCTTCAAGGATAATACTGCCACCGCGGCCGCCGTCTCCACCATCGGGGCCTCCACGAGCAACGTATTTTTCTCTACGAAAACTACTAATGCCGTTGCCGCCATTGCCAGCGACTAACTCGACCTTAATTCGGTCAACAAACACGTGATGGCCTCTCGGGCCCAATACTGGGGGGGAAAATTAGCCTGCGACTTGGTCAATGTTAACTCGACGTCCTTTGCGATCGAAGCGAACAACACCGTCCGATAATGCAAAGAGCGTAAAATCGTTTCCAATACCAACATTTGAACCAGGATGAAACTTCGTACCAACCTGACGAACTAGAATGCTACCGGCTGTTACCGCTTGTCCACCAAACCTCTTCACACCCCTTCGCTGGGCATTTGAATCACGGCCGTTCCGGCTGGAACCTTGTCCTTTTTTATGAGCCATCGCTCAATCCTCAATCTTGTTGTTTTCATTATTCACGAAACGGATAGCCTCGTTCCAACGGCCTATAGGATATCCTCCTGGCGGGCATCACGGAAGTCCCATAAATATTCCTCACCTACATTAGCTTCCATCGCCCGTTTAAAAAGACTTGGACCCTCATGCCCAAACAAGCCCTTTAAAAGCTCGTTTCTATCATTTTCAGCTCTATCTACAACTCGACCGGGGTCATCCTCAGCTGGGTCAGCCACAGTTAAAAGCTTGGGTAAGAGCACTTCAAGCGCGCGTTGGCTTCCTGCCTGCTGAAGTTTCTTGTCATCCACCTGCAGAAGATGTAGCAACGCAGCAGTACGAGCAATTGCAACTTCATGGGCAATTTGATCAAGACGAAAAGCAGATTTTCCGAAAAAACGTGCCGCATTTTCACGTCGTTTCTCCATATTTGGGGATTTTTCAAGCTCTGCCACAATTTTTGCGAATGAAGAGAGTGGCTCGGAAAGAACCGACTCTGGAGTGAGACCGATTTCGTTCAACGATTCTCGCCTTATGATGTTTTGATCAACTGACACGGGCCCTGCTACCGACCTCAACAGGTCTTCCATCCAACCGATCGCCTGTTCTCCAAGAAAAGCCGAAACAAGGGTTTCTCGCTCTGCAACGCTATCAACTTTGGCTAACGTTTTTGCAAACATCTCAACTGGTGCAAGACCTGCTCCTCCCTCCCAATCTTCTTTTTCTGGCTCAAGAAAATCCTGCCAACGCACCCCTAAGTCCCGAACGCCTTCGACATGTTCTGCCTGCGTCAAGGCTGCCCGACTCGTTGCCTCAAGAAGGCGTGACCCCATCGCTCGTCTTTCAAAAAGCCCGGAATGAACGACTCTCACTTCCTCAAAGTCATCGTGATCTGCATCTCCTGGATCATAGAAATCGAGACGCAAGCACTCGAGTTCACGACGCTCATATTTTGGAGCATGCTCAAGATCTGTCTCAAATTCCGCTTCGTGCCGCCAACGCAGCGAGTTCGTAAGCCCGTAAATAAACACCGTAAAGAAATCAATACGAGGGTCAATGTCCTGCCATATTGCAACACCCCAACGTTCTTCACCTGGCTGGATAGGATGCTCGGAAATTGAAACACTGTCGTACAACATGTCATACGGAATTTTTTCTCGACGGCTAATTGAACCAAGTGCAGTCGAAACGATCCGATCAAGATGATCTTGATGCTCTAAAAGCCCCTCGTCTTGACTAAGTGCCTCGTGGGTCTCAAAAACAAAATGAGGTTCGAAGTGAATCGGCTGATTAATAAACTTGGTAGTCGGCCTGGTAAGGTCCTTATTACCATCCTCATCTTTCTCAAAAACAACGCGGCGAGTAGTACCACTTTTCTCAGAGATGGCCGTAACATTTTCATCAACAGCAATATTTCGAATTCGGTACAAGAGATACCACACCCGCTCTCGATGAGCCTCAAGAGTTGTTCCGGGCACCTCAACTTCCATCGTACGAGGTGGCCGATATGCAAATTCAAGGCACCAGACATCTCGCAAAAATTGTCGATTACTTGCCAAGCCAAGAAGAGTTTCGTGTGAAGGTGCGTGGGACGGATCCCAGGCTCCGCCTCGTCCCTGAGCCAACTCATGAAGATTAGCTTTTTGAGAAACGTCATCCACTGATTGATCTGGCGGAATCACAGTGAGACTTTTTGTACTCGGGAGATCAGCTCCGAAAGCTAATACCAAACTTGCGCAGCTAATACACACGGATGTACAAAAACGCACGAGTTGCTTCATCCCACACATGACATGCTCCAGGCATCGTTTCGAAAGGTTTAACTACACAAAATCTCCAGACAACATTATTTACGAGAGTGATTAAAAACCCAAGTTCGGTTTCCTACAAAATCTATCTTCAAGCTCTCACTCACGCTTCCAGTTGCCCCTAAATCATGAACTTTTATCCCAAACAGTCAACAAGTTACGTCTAATGCCACACTCCATTTTTTTACTCATATCGTCACATTCCAAAAAGCATTCTCACGAATAGCACGAGCTACAAAACCTTATTTGTTCTCGACGAATCTTCTTTTCATGCAACCATTTTACTTATTTCGCATGGCTCATCCTGGCGACTTGGCAGGACTGCGGCATCGACCTCAGAGGCCAAGCTATGGTAATCCGACGCCCCATTGGAATCATGTGCGTACTCAAAAATTGACTGCCCAAAACTCGGCGCCTCGGCCAATCTGATATTGCGACGAATTCTCGTCTGGAACACTCTTGCATCTTTCCACGATGGGTGGCCGCCTGCCTCGCCAAAAAAAGCTTCCACATCTCGTCCGACCTCGGCAGCAAGACGCGTGCCCGCCTCGTAAAGACAAATTGCTACACCGAGCAAACGCAAACCCGGATTAATATGTTCCGCGGATAGTTCGATCGTTTCGAGTAGTTTACTAAGCCCATGCAAAGCAAGAAAATGAGGCTGTAAAGGCAGTAGCACCTCATCAACCGCTGCCATCGCATTTAATGACAGTAGCCCTAATGATGGTGGGCAATCGATGATTATGTAATCAAATTGTGGTCGCTGTGCATTACCGACAGTTGTCCCAACATTTTGAGAACAACTATTGCACGAAGGGTCACTTCGTAATCTTTCACGTAGAATTGATTCTCTGCCAGAACGACCCGCGAGAGACATTTCTGCTACTGAAAGATCAAGATGTGAGGGTACAACCCAAAGGTTTTCATGAGCATGGACAGTCGCTGCCGCCAAGGGTTGATCATTCACCAAAACGTCATAGGCCGTATACTGTGCAGAGCTCGGCGAAACACCAACATGAAGTGTTGCGTGCGCCTGAGGATCAAGATCAATGAGACAAACCTTTTTGTTCAAACGAGACAGTGCTACGGCAAGATTCACTGACGTGGTTGTTTTGCCAACACCACCTTTTTGATTCGCTATCGCAATCGATCGCATATCACGAGCCTCTCGGAAACGGTGCTGAAAAAACTTACATGCTAATTACCGAATCAACCGTCACTCCAGAAGACAATAGCTTCGGTAATATGTTCAGCAAAAGACCTGTTTCGGACATACAATCAAAAAAATGACTGTTTCAGGTCTAATCAAGCCATTTGGCAGTGCTCTCAACCCAAGTTCTCAGCCCTTTTGCCATTTTCCCAAGAGCAACACGCCCAGGCCTCCCAACAACCGTGAGGTTCGCTTCTTGAGGGTTTTCACCAAAATCAATCGCTATGACAGCATGCTTGGGGGCCGACTTGAGACTGTCACTGGCATGAAAAACAAGAGCAACATCCCATGCCGTATCGGGTAGTGGTTCTGGACCCGACCTCCCGCGTTGGAGCCATTGAAAATTTGCGTCTTCAACAAGCCCTCTCCGAAGGTGCACGAGCCCTTTTGCATTCGTAATGTCCTGCACCCGATTCACGTAAAGCTGTCCCGTGCGTCGGCCATCAGAGGGCCGTTTGAGTCGCCACAGTTCGACACGTGGTGCTTTCGAAATCTGCTCAGTAACCCGAATACCATAAAATGCCAAACATCGACGGGTCTGCTGCCATTGCCACCAAACACCTACTCCTGCCGCAAGGAAACCGAGAGCAAGAAGACCAATAACGAGTATCGACCCAGGTAGGCTACGGAGCACAAAACTGCCTTTTTATAAAAAACATGCTGGAAAAATAAACAGAGTCGAGACACTCTCTGCTTCAATATATACTTCTTGGAATATTTGTACGACCGTAAAGCTACGCCCTCATTGCTAGAGAAAGTACCGATGCCCAACCAGTTCGACCTATACAGAGATGCACTTGTCGTCGAAAACCACACCATTTGGCCGGACGATTACGAAGATTGGTCTGAGAACGATCGCAGCCGTATTGAAACACTGCTCCACGCTGCTCCAGAAGAAGCTTTCGACCTTGAATACATACGTCAACATTCCGGATTTGCCCGGGTCATAACAGTCACGCCTGACGATCTTGAACGAGTGGCGGCGACATAACGTGAAACGACACGAAATCCACGTTCGACTAGACGACAGTATTGCGACAACCTCACCGGTTTCTCGTTCCTATAAAATTCATGTTGGCGATGAGATTCTTCAAGACATTGGTGCTTTGGTTCAAAACGACAACGTGCAGCGAGCAGTTGTTGTTTCCGATCAATCAATAAATGAATCACATGGACGTACCGTTACACGATCACTCGAGGCTGTATCGATAACAGTTGATCGTCTTACTATTCCGCCAGGCGAAACATCCAAATCTCTCACTGAAGCCGAGCGATTGTGGAATGAATTCGCCCGCCTCGAAATTGACCGCAAAACAGCAATTCTTGCCGTTGGTGGCGGTGTCGTAGGCGACCTCACCGGATTTGTAGCTGCAACGTTTTCGCGTGGCTTACAAGTCTGGCAGGTACCAACAACCTTAGTTGCACAAGTTGACAGTGCCATTGGCGGAAAGACCGGCGTGAATCTTCCTGCAGGGAAAAATCTTGTTGGGGCTTTTTGGCAGCCCCGAGGCGTTGTGGCTGATATTAACACCCTGAAGTCACTACCAGATCGTGAATACGTCAGTGGACTCGCTGAAGTGGTAAAATACGGGATGATCTTGGATGCTGACTTTTTTCAATGGTTAGAGAACAATGCGATTTCCATTAGAGGACGAGAAAAGGAGAGCCTAAACCACCTTGTGCGTCGTTCGGCAGAACTTAAGACGTTTGTTGTCGAAAGAGACGAACGTGAAGTAACCGGTTTACGTGCCTGCCTTAACTACGGCCACACCTTCGCTCATGCTTTCGAAACAACTGCTGGTTACGGCACGCTTCTTCATGGAGAAGCTGTTTCCCTTGGCATGATGGCAGCAGTGAGGCTTGCCTATTCCCTTGATCTTTTGGATCAAACTGTTGTTGAACGACAACAACAGCTGCTTGAAACTCTTGGGCTACCAGTAGGAACGCCTGTGCTGAATGACATAGCAACTGATGATTTCCTGAGGATCATGGCTCGAGATAAGAAAACCGTTGGGGGCAATCTACGATTTGTTCTCCCAGACAAAATCGGTCATGTTGAAATCATTGACCACATTGACCACATGCTTGTTACGTCAGCAATAAAAACGATTTGCTACGCCAACTAAGAAATTCATGGACATGTGTCGGATTCGTTTCATGCTGCAGCCGCTTCGCCAGCTGGTACCTCAAGGTCGTCGTATTGCAAAACAAGTACAGCAGCAACACTTGAACGAGCATAAATACTAACAGGATATCGTCAAGAAATAGTTGCTCCTGAAAATGGAGACCGTAATCCCAAGCGGTCTATATAAAAAATATCATTGTCGAAAAAACACAATTCCTATGTGAAAAACGACAGAAGCTCAATTGGTTTGAGCAATGGAAAACAGATGCCCGAGGAGCCATGGAACACTGCGACACCTAACAATCAGAAACAACGAGTGAACTCGTTAAGCAAGACTGACGTCACGGATTGAAATGGCTCAGACTCTTTACTGCTCGACTCTCTACCAGCTCGCTTGTACTCCCAAGCCTCCCTGATCGCCAATTGGGACTGGCACAATTCTCACTTCGTAGCCAGCAAAATGATGCTCAGTTCGGCTGACCGCTAACGAACTGGCCCAGGCAAGATACCAACCGAGAAATGCCTGTGAAGAATAGTGAGCATCGTCATTGATTCTGGAAAAACCAACAAAGGTAGAGCAGACATAAAGCGTTCCTTTAGCAAGCGGGTGCTCAACCATATCAGCCGCGGCAAGAAACGGTATTGCTCCCATAAAAGAGTGGCCACTCACTCCATTATTATCTTGGAAAAACTTCCAGTCGCTTCCAGAAGGTGATTCTGTATTGATAGAGCCATGATTACTTGGCCGAGAAGCACCCGTTGCCAACTGTAAAACATAGACGGGTGGACCTCCGACTAAGAAGATTCGGAGGCTTCGTGAACCCCATCCTCCCAACGCATCTCCAACCGGCACTCCTTCAAGCGCGACGCCGGCTGCCGCCGCGATCCCAGCAGCTGGCAACAAATAAATCCCATCCCCAATATCTTTCGTTGCCGAAAAAAAATCACCTGGCTGTGATCCCGTTATTCCAGTCTGCCAAGCATTTTGCATCGTCGTATCAAAGCCCGTATTTGCCATTAATGCTCCCGCACCAAAAGCAGCAGTAACACAGGCCAGATTCTCACAAGAATAAAAATTTTTGTAATCCTGAGAAATCTTTTGCCCAGTTCGAGAAAGCCGGGGGAACCTACTTTCTTCCCACGGTAATTGCTGTGTCTTATGCGATGAAATAAATTCCGGTGGTGTTGGGAGTGCGTACACCGGCTCACTTTCGAACTCCATTCTCTGAGCTAGATCAACTGTTGCATCGACTGACGACCGACCCTGCAGTTCGGTTTCCCAACCACCAGTAAGCACGACACGATCGGGCATGAGACTGGCATCATTCGCAGCCAAGGACTGCGTCTCCACCACCGCATCAACCCAGGCACCATTGGCAGCAGGAAGTACTTGGACAACTACCCGCTGACGTTGTTGGGGCCAGTGTGGCCATGGAGCAGCGAAGCCATTACTCATATCCCCTGGGGCAGTTGAGTGTGGAACCTCCACCCACGCTGACTCAATCTTTCCAGCCCGGGGAGGCACTGAATCAAAATCTGGGGGAACCGTTTTGGTCACAGGCCAGTCAGCCGCAACGGTCTTAACTGTTTTATCCCAGATGACACGACCGTCTTTTGAACTTAAAAACATTCCATCTGATGCAACTGGTAATGAATTACGTGCAGATCGTCCTGAAGATAACTCATTAGCAAAAGAATTTGGCTCAGCCCCAAACCCACCATGAGGTAATTGAAATTCAAGCACAATCACAAAACAGAAAAGACACCATTGCCAAGGTTGCAATGGGCCAAAACGTAAACAGGAGAAACATGAAGAAGAGATCATTTGTTCCTCCAGACTTTCGCAACGACTCGATCGCTGATCAAGACAGATTTCTCTGACACCATGTCTCCGATGCCACTCTTGAAGCCCCCCTTCCTACCCCTCTTTCCTCAGACGACCTCTTTTTCACTCAGATGCTATCCTGCTATTCGAGTAGATTCCATTTCAAGCAGAAAGCCCGACACCAATGACAAGGAAGGTAAGCGACCCCACACCTCCCGCAAACCAATTCATTGGGCAGGAATCACTCAGCGTGGAGATTCATCAAACGCTTCTTCGTTGGTGGGGCTTTGATACATTTCGGCCACTTCAAGCTGAAGCAATCTCTGCTGCTATTCACGGTCATGACTCTGTTGTAGTGCTTCCAACGGGCGGCGGTAAAAGCCTCTGCTACCAACTCCCGCCTCTTCTGAGCCAGACAACCGATATCATCATCTCTCCGTTGGTATCACTTATGAAAGATCAGGTGGACTCGCTAGAAGCTATTGGGTATCCCGCAGCAGCTATACATAGCGGGCTCTCCGTAAACGAGCGAAGGAAGACATACCAAAGACTTCGGAGTGGTGCCCTTCGACTACTCTTCATAGCGCCCGAAAGGCTTTTTAATTCAAACCTCATTGAGACAATTTCACATCTCTCAATTCAGCGATTTGCGATCGATGAAGCGCATTGCATAAGCCAGTGGGGCCATGACTTCCGCCCCGAGTATCGTCAACTTTCCGCTTTGAGGAATCACTTTCCTCAAGCAAGCTTCCACGCGTACACAGCAACTGCAACACCTCCTGTCAGGAAGGATATTGCCGAACAACTCCACCTCAAAAACCCTGAAGTCTTTGTTGGGATATTTGACCGACCAAACCTCACCTATCGTGTTATCCAGCGAACGAATAGAACAACGCAAATACTTGAAATTCTTGGACGACATCCTAAAGAAGCTTCGATCGTATACTGCATTTCGAGACGAGAAACAGAACGGCTCGCAAAGCATCTCACAGCGTCAGGGCTTCTTGCACATCCTTATCATGCAGGATTGGACGCGAAAAAAAGACACCAGACTCAAGAAGCATTCGCAAAAGAATCGATTGATATTGTTGTCGCTACCGTCGCGTTTGGTATGGGTATTGACCGTTCAAACGTACGGCTAGTTTTACACACTGGACTACCAAAAAGCCTTGAAGCCTATCAACAAGAAACCGGCCGAGCTGGACGCGACGGGCTTGCCGCGGAATGTGTCTTGCTTTACTCACCTGCTGATGTTTTTAGCTGGGAGGCCTTGATTCGACGTGGTGCGGAGTCTTCTGAACTTCCTGAAGTCGAATCACAAAAACTCATTGATTCCCAAATCGTACATCTCCAACAGATGCGAAAGTATGCCCAGGCAGCACGGTGCCGGCATGCCTTTTTGTCAGAACATTTCGGACAGCCCTACGAACTATCTAATTGTAAAAGCTGTGATGTTTGCTTAGGCGAAACAACCAATCTTGCTGATAGCAACACAGTTGCTCAAAAAATCATCTCTTGCGTTGCTCGAGTCAGCGAGCGATTTGGTGTTCGGCACCTTTGTGAGGTTCTTCGTGGTGCACAAACAGCACCAATTCAAAGGCATGGTCATCATCGCTTATCGACATACGGAATACTAAAAAGTTTTGACCAACGCATATGTGAAAACCTTGTCCATCAGCTTCTTGACCAGGAATACCTTTCAAGAAGCATTGGTGATCGACCGGTAGTCATGCTCAATGAAAAATCGTGGGAAATTCTTCGAAATCAGCGTGACGTTATTCTTCTTGAGCCACGATTAAAAAAAGCGATAGGATCTCAAAAAGAGTCTGATGACTGGGGCGGAGTCGATAGAACACTGTTCGATCGACTCAGACAATGGCGTAGAAAAATAGCAGACGAACGTGGAAAGCCTGCTTGGACAATCCTCGATGATCGTGCCCTACGGTCAATCGCTCGTGAAAAGCCGACCTCTCCAGCAACTCTACTGAATTGCAAAGGGATTGGAGAAAAGCGACTGGCTGATCACGGGGCAGCACTTCTTACACTTATAAAACAACACAATCATAAATCCGTATAGGGTGTCGTCTATTGAACCTAATGTGGCGACAGGTTCACCGTATAATCACAGAT